>JASLMY010000016.1 GCA_030746295.1 Alphaproteobacteria bacterium
GCTGGCCTTCGAGTTCCGCGACGTCGGTCACAAGATGACCCGCGAGGCCGGGCAGTCGGTGTTCAAGGTCACCGGCAACGTCGCCAACGTCGGCAACGCCGCCCAACGGGTGCCGAGGCTCAAGGTCACCGTCAGCGACGGGAACCAGAAAGAGCTCTCGCACTGGACGGTGGTCTTGCCGTCGCGGCTGCTGCAGCCCGGCGACGTCGCCTCGTTCACGACCCGACTGGAAAACCCGCCGGAGAACTTGAAGAGCTTTTCGATCGGCTTCTACGAGGAAGGCTAGGATAGGACCGGCCGGGGAAGCGATGAAACGGGAAACGCGCGTCGAGCAGGGGTGAGGCGGCGGTATGGCTCGAATCCTACTGGCGGAAGACGACGAGTCGGTACGGAGGTTCGTCGCCCGGGCACTGACGCTCGATGGTCACGACGTGACCGAGGCGGCGGACGGCGCGCTGGCTCTGGAGGCGCTGCGCGAGGACCGCTTCGATTTGTTGCTGACCGACATCGCCATGCCGGTGATGGACGGCATCCAGCTCGCCCTCAACGTCGCCCGCGACTATCCGACGCTCAGGATCTTGATGATGTCCGGCTATGCCGACGAGCGCCGCCGCGCCCACAACCTCGAGACCCTGGTCCACGACGTCGTCGCCAAGCCCTTCTCGCTTGCCGAGATCGTCCAGGCGGTGGCGAAGGCGCTCGAGGGCTGAGGCCCGACGGAGCGACTGCCTCTTGAGCTCCGACCGCGGCCTCCAGTTTCTGCCCGAGGGCCGGCTCGCGGAGGCGCGCCGGCGTCGGGTTCGGACCTTCCTGCCAGGCGTCACCATGAAGGCCGAGGGCCGCGCGATCTCCGTTCGGGCGGACGGCTTGGTGCGAATCGTCTGGCGCACCAGGGGCACCCGGCTTCGGCCCAACCTGGCCGAGACGCGGGCCATCCTCGCGCGCCGCTACCGCTTCGCCGAGGCGGTCGAGACCGAGCAGGCGGCGATCGTGGACCTTGACCGTGCCGCCCAGGAGAGCCGGCTGCTCGACATGGTCGGCCAGGGCACACCGTCGACGCGGTGATCCTGGCCAAGAACCTCTATGGCTTCGACACGACGGAGGCGAAGCGGTTTCTCGACGAGCTGGAGAAGAGGTGATACCAGCGACCCAACCTGCTCGACGATGCGACGACCCCTCGCCGGCGTCATCGCAAAGATCGCGAAGCGATCCAGATTGGAAGCCTGGATACTGGATTGCCGTGCTCGCTTCCGCTCGCTCGTAATGACCGCGCGGTGGCGGATACCGGCCGAGCGGAAGCGCCCTAGAACCGCTTCAAGAGGCGGTCGATGTAGTCGCGCTCGGGCTCCGGGCGGTGGCGTTGGCCGGCGCGGCGGCGCAGTTCGTCGAGGATCTCGCGGGCCCGTTGCAGGTCGGCCTTGCCCGGCAGCTCGACCGCCGAGGTATCGAGGCCGCCCTGGGCCGCCGGCCGGCCGAGCGGATCCTCGTCCATGGGGTTGCCCGGCAGTTGGCGGTCGCCCTGGCCCTGACCGAGGCGCCGGGCCATCTCTTGAGCCAGGCCGCGCAGGCCCTCTGCCATCTGGTCGATGGCTCGGCCCTGGCTCTCCGTCGCCGGGCCCGGCTGACCCTGGCCCAGCGATTCGCGGGCATCGTGCATGGCCCGCTCGGCGCGGCCCAAGGAGCCCGGAATTTCGCCCATCTGCTCGCCCAGCTGGCGCATGATCTCGCCGAGCCGGCGCCGCATCGCCTCTTGATCGGCGCTCATGCCGTCGAGCCCCCGTGCCGGCGCACGGCCGCGTTGGCGCTCGCCCTTGCCCTCGCCCGGGCGCATGCCGCGCTGCGCCTCGCGGAAGGTCTTGTCGAGCAGGCGCTGTTGGTCGCGCATCAGGTCGCCGAGGTTGCGCATCGCCCGTTCGGTGCCGCGCAGTTGCGGTGGCATCGACATCATCGGGCCGCTGCGCAGGTTCTCCAGCATCGCCTGCAACTGCTGCAGCATTTCGCGCGCCGCGTCGCGGGCGCCGAGGCGCGACAGCTCGCGGGCCCGCTCCAGCATCTGTTGCAGTTGCTCGGCCTCGATACTCTGTGCACGGGGATCGAAGGGCATCGGCTCCTTGCCGGCCTCCATCTGCCGCTGGGCCTCCTCGGCCAACGCTTTCAGGTAGCGCTGCATCGCCTCCTGCAGCTTGTCCATCAGGCGCTCGATCTCGGCGTCGTCGGCGTCGCGGGCGAGCGCCTCCATCAGCTCCTGTTGGATCTCTCGCAATTCGCGCTCTGCCAGCGACAGGCGGCCGTCCTCGATCCGCAGCGCCAAGTCCCAAAGCAGGTCGAGAAGCTCGGGCATCGCCGCGTCGCGGCGATCGAAGCGCAACCGGGTGCTGGCCAGGCGAAGCCCCAGATAGACGACGATGTCATGGTCGTAGCTGTCGGGCTGGGCGGTGATGGCGCTCAATGCCAGGGCGACAATGCCGCGGCGCTCCGGGTCGCGGACCAGGTTCTTGCGCTGCTCGATGATGGCGCGGGCGACGGGGTGGCGGAAGAGCCGCTCCGGCAGGGTGAAGCGCAAATCGGCGCTCCAGCCCTCTTGCCCGATGACGTCTTTCGCGCCCAGCCGTAGAACCACCTCCAGGCCGGCCCAGGGATGCGGGGCGAGGTCGTGGAAGCTGGCCTCCGCCACCTCTCTGATCCCGGGCGCCGGCAGCGTCAGGGGTCGCACCAAGACCTCGTCGCCGTCGCCATCGGCGAGGCGGAACTCGGCCCGGGCGGCGGCGAGGCCGTAGTCGTCGGAGGCCTTGTAGTCGAGCCTGAGCGTGCCGCGCTGGCTCGGCATAGGCGGTTGCGCGAGCGCGATCTCGGGCAGCGTGTCGGGCACCACCTCGATCGCCCAATCGGCCAGCGTGCGGTCCTCCTGCACGACGCTGAGCCGCTCGCCGGCGTCGATCTTCAAGCTCAGCTCGTGATTGAGGGCATCGACGCTCTCGAAGGCCGTCTGGGTGGCGTCGAGATGCGCTAACGGCCGGCCGCGGCCGCCGTAGACCCGGGCCAGGAGAGTGCTGCCCTCGGGCACCTGATAGGGCGCCTCGGCCGCCGCCCGGAGCTGCATCGGTGGCCGCCCGGTATAGGCCGGCGGGTTGATCCAGGCATCGACGCGGGCTGGTACCGGCGGCGGCCCGGAGAAGTCGGGCACGAGCGCGTTGGCGAGCCGCTGGCCGGCCTCGCCCGCGCCCACCGTGAGGCCGACGATGAGAGCCAGGAAGACCACTGCGCGCGTGGCATAGACGTCGCGGTCATCGAGCCCGGGCCGGGGCCAGCCGATCCTGAGCCGCCTGACGGCCCGGCGCATGGCCTCGACATGGGCCCGCCAGAGCGCCCGCGTGCCCTGATCCGCGGTCGGGCTCAGCTTGTCCTCCAGCACCACCAGCGGTCGGTGGGCGAGGCCGCTCTTCCGCTCCAGGCGGCGGCGGGCCTCCTGTCGGCTCGGGGCCTCGAAGCGGCGGACGGCGAAGTTTATCGCGACGACGAAGGCGGCGGCGGCGGCGACCAGCAGGGCCAGGTGCCACCAGCCGCCCAGCGCCGGCGGCAACCCCATCAGGGCAAGTGCGACGAAGCCGGTGACGACGCCGACCGCGGGCCAGGCTGCCGGCCAGAGCCGTTCCCAAAGTAGCGCCAGCCAGGCCATTGCCTGGCGTCGCGCCACCAGGGTTTCCAGGTCGATCACGCCGCGCCTCGTGCGTCCTCGCCCGAGGTGCCGTCGAGCCAGGGCGGCAGGCTGTCCCGCGAGACCAGCTCCTCGACGCTCTGGCGCCGCCGAACCACGGCGAAGCGGTCGCCCTTGACCAGAACCTCGGGCGCCAGCGGCCGGCTGTTGTAGGTCGAGGCCATGACCGCAGCATAGGCGCCCGCGGAGCCGATGGCGATCAAATCATCGGGAGCCAGCAGCGGTGCCGCGCGCTGATGCGCCAGCACGTCGCCGGTCTCGCAGATCGGCCCGGCGAAGGTGGCCGGCGCCAGGCTCTCCCCCGGCCGGGGCTCGGCCACGGGCAGGATGTCGTGCCAGGCCTCGTAGAGCGCCGGCCGGATCAGGTCGTTCATCGCCGCGTCCAGGATCACGAAGCGACGGCCCTCGTCCTTGATGTGGATGACCCGGCTCAAGATGATGCCGGCGTTGCCGACGAGATAGCGGCCCGGCTCGAAGACGAGCTGCAGGCCGAGACCGCCGACGGTGCGCCGCACCATATCGGCATAGGCCTCGGGCGAGGGCGGCGCCTCGTCCTTGTAGTTGATGCCGAGGCCGCCACCGAGGTCGAGGTGGCGGATGTCATGCCCAGCCTGGCGCAGTGCGGTCGCCAGCTCGGCCACCCGGCGGAAGGCCGCCTCGAAGGGGCCGAGCGAGGTCAGCTGCGAGCCGATATGGACGGCCACGCCCTCGGCCTTCAGGCCCGGCAGCTCGGCCGCCAGGTCGTAGATCTCACGCGCCCGCTCCCAGCCGATGCCGAACTTGTCCTGGCGGCGGCCGGTCGAGATCTTCTCGTGCGTGCCGGCGTCGACGTCGGGGTTGACGCGGACCGAGATGGCCGCGGTGGCGCCCTTGCTCTCGGCCACCTGGGACAGGAGCCTGAGCTCGGGCTCGCTCTCGACGTTGAACATCATGATGCCGGCATCGATCGCGGGCGCCATCTCCTCGGCGGTCTTGCCGACGCCGGCGAAGACAATCCGCTCGGCCGGGACGCCGGCGGCGAGCGCCTGGCGCAACTCGCCGAGGCTAACGACGTCGGCACCGGCGCCCAGCGCGGCGAAGGTTCGGATCACGGCGAGGTTCGAATTCGCCTTCAGGGCATAGCAGACCAGATAGTCGAGGCCGGTGAGCGCCTGTTGGAACTCTCCCAGGCGGGTCTCCATCGCCCGGCTCGAATAGACGTAGGCCGGCGTGCCGACGGCCGCCGCGATCCGTGTCAGCGGCACTTCCTCGATCGCCAGAGTGCCGTCCCGATAGACGATGGGGTCCATGGCCTATTGCGTCCTACGTCTCGACTTCTTCTTCTCGTCCTCGTCGTCGCCCTTGGGCCGCTCAAGCGGCCCCTTGCGACCACAGGTGGCCAGCGCCGGCAGGCAGGCGAGCGCCAGCCCGCCGACGAGAGCCCGGCGCGTCAACCGAGCCGCCGGCGCGCCGCCTCGATCTCTGCCTTGACGCAGCTCGGCGCGGTGCCGCCCAAGCTCCGCCGGCTCGCCACCGAAGCCTGAACCGTAAGCACCTCCAGCGCCTCGGCGCCGATCGACGGCTCGATCGATTGCAGGTCCTCCGGCCGAAGCTGCGAAAGCTCGCACTGCCGTTCCTCCGCCAGCCGCACGATCCGGCCGGTGACGTGATGCGCCTCGCGGAAGGGCATGCCGACGACCCGCACCAGCCAGTCCGCCATGTCGGTGGCGGTAGCATAGCCGGCGCCCGCTGCCCGCGCCATGGTCTCGGGCGCGACCTCCAGGTCGGCGATCATGCCGGTCATCGCCGGCACCGTGAGGGCCAGCGTATCGGCGACCTCGAAGACCGGCTCCTTGTCCTCCTGCATGTCCTTGGAATAGGTCAGCGGCAGGCCCTTCATGACGATCAGCAGGGCATTCAGGTCGCCGATGACGCGGCCCGCCTTGGCGCGCACGAGCTCGGCCGCGTCGGGGTTCTTCTTCTGCGGCATGATCGAGGAGCCGGTGGAAAAGGCATCGGAAAGACGGACGAAGCCGAACTGGGCCGAGGACCAGAGTACGATCTCCTCCGCCAGGCGCGAGAGGTGCACCGACAGGATCGCCGCCAGACCGAGATACTCGAGGGCGAAGTCGCGGTCCGAGACCGCGTCCAGCGAGTTCCGCATCGGGGCATCGAAGCCGAGCGCACCCGCCGTCACCTCGCGATCGATCGGGAACGAGGTCCCGGCCAGCGCCGCGGCGCCCAAGGGACACTCGTTCAGCCGCCGCCGGCAGTCCCGGATCCGGCCCCGGTCGCGGCCGGTCATCTCGACATAGGCCATCAGGTGATGGCCGAAGGTCACCGGCTGTGCCGACTGCAGATGGGTGAAGCCGGGCATCACGGTATCGGCGTGGGCCTCCGCCAGATCGAGGAAGGCGCGCTGCAGGGCATCGAGGTCCTGGTCGAGCGCATCGAGGGCGTCGCGGACCCAGAGCCGAAAGTCGGTCGCCACCTGGTCGTTGCGCGAGCGTGCGGTGTGCAGTCGCCCCGCGGGCTCGCCGATCAGCTCGGCCAGGCGCGCCTCGACGTGCATGTGGATGTCCTCGCGCTCAGGTGAGAAGGCGAAGGCGCCGGCCTCGATCTCGGCCTCGATCAGGTCGAGGCCTCTCAAGATCCCGTGAGCGTCCTCGCTCTTGAGAATGCCTTGGCTCATGAGCATGTTACAATGCGCGCGGCTGCCGGCCAGGTCCTGCCTGTAGAGACGCTTGTCGAAGGCGATCGAGGCGTTGATCTGGGCCATGATCTCGGCCGGCCCCGATGCGAAGCGGCCGCCCCACAGCGCGTTCGAGGCGGTGGCGTCGTTCGGGATCGTGTCGTCCTGGTCGTCGGGCCTTTTGTCGGCCATCGGATTGCTCCGCTCGGGCTGTTCAAGTTGGGTCAGAAAATGCCGAATCTCGCGTCAAAAATCACTTCCCTTCTTTGCCTGATGGCATTTCTCGGGCTCGTGCCGGCGGCATCGGCCGAGGTTCCAGCGACGCTGGTCACCGGCGCCGTGGCCAACTTCGCGGTCACGACGCCGCCCAAGCCGGCGCCCGAGATCAACTTCGTCGACATTGACGGCAAACCGATGACGCTCTCGGCCTTTCGCGGCAAGGTCGTGTTCCTCAACTTCTGGGCCACCTGGTGCGCCCCCTGCCGGCGCGAGATGCCCGATATCGACGCCTTGCAAGCCAAATACGGCCCGGCCGGCCTGGCGGTAGTGGCGCTCTCGGCCGACCGCAAGGGACCTTCGGTGATCCCGCCCTTCTACG
This sequence comes from Alphaproteobacteria bacterium, assembly GCA_030746295.1. The sequence continues at coordinate 6,985 of JASLMY010000016.1, forward strand.
AGCAGACCGGCGTCGAGCACTTGGCGGTCTACAACGATAGAAGCATGAAGTCGAACCGGGCCTTCCGCGTCGTCGGCCTGCCGACGACGGTGATCCTGGACCGCCAGGGCCGCGAGGTCGGCCGCCTGATCGGCCCCGCCGAATGGGCCAGCCCCGAGGCCCTGGCCCTGATCGAGCACCTGGTCGGCGAGACCGATCGGCCGGCCCTCAAGAAGGCCAGCACCGGCGGCTGAGGACCAAGAGCGCCCAGGACATCTCGAGGCGGCGTCGGGCGTCACGCGGGTATCGGCTCCACCTCGATTCGAGCCACATTCCGTCGGGCCTCCGCCAGATCGTAGGCGAGCTGCATCCGCAGCCAGGATTCGGCTGTGCTCCAACCCATTTTTTCCAGGCGTAGCGCCATTTCCGGCGAAATCGCGGCATGGCCGTTGATCACCCGTGACAGCGTATGGCGCGCGACGCCGAGCTTCTTCGCCGCTTCGGTGACGGTGAGGCCGAGCGGCTCGAGGCAGGCGTCCCGGATCGAGCGACCCGGATGTGGCGGGTTCAACATAGCCATTGGCTTCTTCTCCTCAATGATAGTCGACCAAGTCGACATCGAACGCATCGCCGTCAGCAAAGCGAAAAACGATTCGCCAGTTGCCGGATACCCTGACACTCCAGAATTGGCTCATCTGACCTTTGAGCGGATGCAATACATAACCCGGCAAATCCAACATGGTGGGCGAATTCGCCGTATCCAAGCGGGCCAGAATATCCTCGATCCGGTTCACCTGGCCGGCTTGTAGCCGGCGTCGATCGCCACGTTCGTAAAGCCGCCTTAGCCCTCGATGCCGGAAGCTGCGGATCATGCGCGAGACTATATTGCGTACCGGTACACGGTACAAATACCCGCGGCCAAACCGCCCAGATTACTCGCCAGAAACCAACACTGGCAATTTACGCCAGGCGGCCTACAGGTTGGTCGGAGATCGTATGAGCCACCCTCAGGCCGGCGGCAGCTTTTCGAGCTCTTCCTCCAGCTCGGGCAGGGCCTTGAAGAGGTCGGCGACCAGGCCAAAGTCGGCGACCTGGAAGATCGGCGCCTCCTCGTCCTTGTTGATGGCGACGATCACCTTGCTGTCCTTCATGCCCGCCAGGTGCTGGATGGCGCCGGAGATGCCGACCGCGACGTAGAGCTCGGGCGCCACCACCTTGCCGGTCTGGCCGACCTGGAACTCGTTCGGCACGAAGCCGGCGTCGACCGCGGCGCGGCTGGCGCCGACGGCCGCACCCAGCTTGTCGGCGACGGCGTAGATCAGCGGGAAGTTGTCACCCGACTGCATGCCGCGGCCGCCCGAGACCACGATCCGGGCCGAGACCAGCTCGGGCCGCTCGCTCTTGGAGAGTTCTTGGCCGACGAAGCTCGACAGGCCGGGGTCGGCGGCCCCGTCGACCGCCTCGATCGCGGCACTACCGCCTTCCAGCGCCGCCTTGGCGAAGGCGGTGGTGCGCACGGTGATGACCTTGAGCGCATCCGTCGACTGTACCGTCGCCATGGCGTTGCCGGCATAGATCGGGCGGACGAAGGTATCGGCGCCCTGGACCTCGACGATCTCGGAGATTTGGCTCACGTCCTTCATGGCGGCGAGGCGCGGCATGAAGTTCTTGCCGTCGGTGTTGGCCACCGCCAGGATCGCCGAATAGCCGTCGGCGAGGCCTGCCAGTAGGGCCGCCATGGGCTCGGCCAGCATCTCCGCGTAGTGGGCTGCGTCGGCCACCAGCACCTTGGCGACACCCTCGATGCCGGCGCCTGACTCGGCGGCGGCGGCGCAATTGCTACCGGCGACCAGCATGTGGACGTCTGGATCGAGCGCCAACGCGGCGGTGACGACACTCGCCGTGCCGGGGCGGACCTCGCCATTGTCGTGATCGGCTACAACCAGGACCGCCATCAGATCACTCCCACGTCGTTTCTGAGCTTGTCGACCAGCTCGGCCACGTTCTCGACCTTGACGCCGGCCTCGCGCTTGGGCGGCTCCTCGACCTTGAGGACCGTCAGCCTGGGTGCGACGTCGATGCCCAAATCCTCGGGCGACTTCTCGTCGATCGGCTTCTTCTTGGCCTTCATGATGTTGGGCAGCGAGGCATAGCGGGGCTCGTTCAGGCGCAAGTCCGTCGTTACCACGGTCGGCATGTTCAAGAGCACCGTCTGCAGGCCGCCGTCGACCTCGCGCATAACCGAGAGCTTGCCGTCCTGGACCTCGAGCTTGGAGGCGAAGGTGCCCTGCGGCCAGCCCAAGAGCGCGGCCAGCATCTGCCCGGTCTGGTTGCAGTCGTCGTCGATCGCCTGCTTGCCGAGGATAACCAGCTCGGGCGCCTCGTCGGCGATCACGGCGGCCAGGATCTTGGCGACGTGCAGCGGCTCCAAGGCCGCCTCGGTCTTGACCAGGATGCCGCGGTCGGCGCCCATCGCCAGCGCCGTGCGGATCGTCTCCTGGCACTGTTGCACGCCGATCGAGATGGCCACGATCTCGCTGACCGTGCCCGCCTCCTTCATCCGGATCGCCTCTTCGACGGCGATCTCGTCGAAGGGATTCATCGACATTTTCACGTTGTTGAGGTCGACGCCCGTCTGGTCCGCCTTGACGCGAACCTTGACGTTGTAGTCGACCACCCGCTTGACCGGGACGAGGACTTTCATCTCTCTTTCCTGCTCTGAATGACAGCTGGTGTCGGCGTGGCGTCGTTACGTCGTGGGATCATGCGACGGCGCCACGTCTCGTCGCCATGATGCGGGCGCAAACTAGGCGTAGCCTTGACGGCTGTCAATGAGTCGGAAGGGCGTGCGCGGGGCTTGAGACGAGATGCCGCAGCCCCGGCCTCAGCGGTTGGCGCCGGGGACCCAGAGGACGTCGCGGGCGCCGTCGTCGTTTAGGTGGCGGCCGAGGACGAAGAGGTGGTCGGAAAGGCGGTTGACGTATTGCAGGGACTCCGCCGAGACGGTCTCCTCGCCGGCCAGCGCCGCCATCAGCCGCTCGGCCCGCCGGACCACGGTACGGGCCAGATGGAGCTCTGCCGCGGCCGCCGTCCCGCCCGGCAGGATGAATGATTCCAGGGGCTTCAGCTGTGCGTTCAGGGCGTCGATCTCGGCTTCCAGCCGGTCCACCTGCGCCGCCGTGACACGGAGCGCGCCTTCGGCCTTGCGGCCTTCCGCCGGGGTTGCCAAGTCGGCGCCGAGGTCGAAGAGGTCGTTCTGAATTCGGCCCAGCATGGCGTCGGCATCGCCATCCGTGTGCAGTCGTGCCAGGCCGATCACCGCGTTTGCCTCGTCGACGGTGCCGTAGGACTCGATCCTGAGGGCGTGCTTCGCCACCCGGCTGCCGTCGCCGAGGCTGGTCTCGCCCTTGTCGCCGCCCCGGGTGTAGATTTTCGTCAATCGGACCATGGCTGCGGTTACCTCGGGTTGTCAGCTCCGGCCCTGGCTCAGAACCATGAAGAGAACGATGATCGCAAGGGCGGCGAACTGCAGCCCGACCCGCCAGCGCATCAGCTTGTTCGAGCGCAGGCTCGCGCTGGCCCCGCCCCGGGCCATGTTGATGACGCCGAAGAGCAGGACCCCGGCGATCGCGACCAGCGCGAACCCGAGCAGATAGGAAAGCAGCTCATCCATGTCCCGTCCCCATGGCGCCAGTCTGGGGCCGCCCAGTCCGGGCCGTCAAGCATGGGGCGTCCAGGCCCGGTCGCGCCGCGGCGGCGCTCACGGATGGTTGATCGCTCTTTTTCCGTTGCGGTGATGGCCATCACTTCCCTTCGGCCCGTTTCACCCCAAATTATCTTGCATAGGCGGCTCGTACTGCCGCCCCGGCGAAAGCCGGAACACCCGTCGAAAAGGCAAGTAGCGTAACTGTACAGAGTCCGAGCCAAGCGCCGGTTCCCCCCTCCCGCCGGCGCCCCTTCGACCCGGCCGTCGCCAGGCGGCCGGGTCGCGCATTTTTGGCCTACCCACTTAGGAAACCTCGACTCTCGGGCCGGCTCGGCCTATATTCTCGCCATGTCGACGATTTGGACATTCGCCGGGGCCTTGGCCTTGGAGATCGGACGAATTACCGGCCCGACCGCGTGCCGTGGTCGGGATACGCAATCGTTCTCGTTCGATCAGCCAAGAAAGTCCAATCGTCATGACCTATCCCCTTTCCGAGCCTAGAGAGGCGCTCGCCGCGCCGGCTGCTGCGGCCGGGCTCAGCCGCTTCTCCGTCCGCGCCGTCGCCGAGCCCTCGGTACTGCCGCGCGTCGTCGAGCTCTTCACGCTTCGCGATCTCTTGCCGGCGAGCGTCCGTTGCGAGCACCACGTGGCGGAGGGCGGGCTCGGCATCGATCTCGTGGTCCAAGGCCTGACCGCGCAGCAGGCCGACCATCTGGCGAGCCGCATGCGCACCTTCCCGACCGTGACCGGCGTCCTCTTGCGGCACGAGTGAGGGCGTCGCCTCAATCGAGGCCGAGCCGGTGGCGGATCTCCGCCGGCGTGACGCCCGCCTCGCGGAGGTCGGCCAGCGTGCCGCCGCCCTGGCGCTTGGCGAGCCGGCGGCCGTCGGGATCCTGGACCAGACGGTGGTGGTGGTAGTCGGGCACGGCATAGCCGAGGAGGCCCTGCAGCAGGCGGTGCACGTCGGTCGCGGGCACCAGGTCCTCGCCCCGCGTCACCAGCGTCACCCCTTGCAGATGGTCGTCGACCGTCACCGCCAAGTGGTAGCTCGTCGGCACGTCCTTGCGGGCGAGCACGACGTCGCCGAGCCGTTCCGGCCGGGCCTCGATCCGGCCCCGCTCGGCATCGTGCCAGGTCAAGGCGCCGTCGCAGAGGCCGCGAGCCGTGGCGATGTCGAGCCGGAGCGCGAAGGCGCGGCCGGCATCGCGCCGGGCCTCGACCTCAGGCGTCGGTAGGCCGCGGCAGGTGCCGGGATAGAGCGGACCCTCGGGTCCGTGCGGTGCGGAGGGGCTGCGCGCGACCTCGGCCGCGATCTCTTTGCGGGTGCAGAAGCAGGGGTAGACGACGCCCAGCGCTTCCAGCCGTTCGAGCGCCCGGGCATAGTCGGCGAAATGATCCGACTGGCGTCTGACCGGGGTCTCCCAATCCAAGCCCAGCCAGGCGAGGTCGGCCAGGATCGCCGCCTCGAACTCGGGCCGGGCCCGGCCCTGGTCGATATCCTCGATGCGGAGCAGGAAGCGCCCGCCCTGCCGCCTGGCCGCGTCGTGGGCGAAGAGGGCGGCGTAGGCGTGGCCCAGGTGCAAGGGGCCGTTGGGGCTTGGCGCGAAGCGGGTTACCACCATAGCATCCCTGTTGCGCCAGCCGGCCAGGCTTGTCAACTCGAGGCCAGCGGCCCGCCGGCGCCGGTATCAGGAAGGCGGAGGAAGCGATGACGGCGAGCGAGATCAGAGTAATGGTGGCCGGCAGCGGGGTGATGGGCGGCGGGATTGCCAGGAGCTTCGCCGCTGCCGGCATTCCGACCGCCATCTTGAGCCGCAAGCCTGAGGCGGTGACAAGCCCGGACCCGGCCGTTGCCATTCTGGGCGAGCTGCCGGAGGCGGCGCCCGAGCTCGTCATCGAATCGGTGCCCGAGGTCATGGACCTCAAGCTCGAGCTCTACCGGCGTATCGAGACGCGCTGGGACGGCGCACCGGTGCTCGCCTCCAACACCTCGGGATTGCCGCTGCAGGAGCTGGCGGGGCACCTAGCCCATCCCGAGCGCTTTTGCGGCATCCACTACTTCCAACCCGCCGACATCGCGCCGATGGTCGAGATTGCCCGGGTCGCCCAGTCCACGGACGCGACGATGCGGACCGCGATCTCGTTGGTCGAAGCCTCGGGTAAGATGACGGTGGTGTTGGCCGAGCCGGTGCCGGGGCTGCTGATCAACCGCCTGCAGCACGCGATTTTGAACGAGGCCTACCGCCTGATCGAGGCCGGCATCACCAGCGCGGTCGACGTCGACCGGGCCGCCAAGCACATGCTGGGGCCCCGGATGTGCGTCACCGGCCTTATCGAGCAGAAGGACCTCTCCGGCATCGATACCCATGCCCGGGCGCAAGCCGCGATCGTGCCGCATCTCTATCACGAGGCGGTGCCGAGCCCGGTGATCATGGACAAGCTCGAGCGGAACGAGCTCGGCACGAAGACCGGGACCGGCTTTTACGACTGGCGCCAGATGGACATCGCCGGCTATCGCGGCTGGGCCGAGGACCTGTTGGGCCGGCTGATCCGCTTCATCGAGGCGGAGCGCCGCCCGCAGCCGCCGGCAGCCGATGGCGACTGACAAGGCGCGGCAAGCCAGGGCCCGACGGCGCCTGAGGCAGGGCGTGGCCGAGCTCTCGGCCCTGGACCCGGACCTGGGCGCCATCGCCGACCGGCACGGCCTGCCGCCGACGCGGCTGCGGCCGGAAGGCTTCGAGACGCTCTTCAAGATCGTCGTCCAGCAGCAGGTCTCGCTGGCCTCGGGCGCCGCCATCTGGCGCCGCTTGGAGGACGGCTTGGATGGCGCCAATGCGGGTGCGGTGCAGGCGGCCACGGCCGAAGACTTGCGTGCCATGGGGCTCAGCCGGCAAAAGGCCCGCTACGCCCATGCCTTGGCCGAAGCGGTGCTAGACGGCGCGCTCGACCTTGCCGGATTGGACAAGCTCGACGACGAAGCCGCGATCGCGCAGCTGACCCAAGTCACGGGCATTGGCCGCTGGACCGCCGAGATCTATCTTCTTTCCGTTCTGCAGCGCCCCGACGTGTGGCCGGCTGCCGACGTGGCGCTGATGGTGGCGGCCGGTGAGGTCAAGGGCTTGGCGACGCGGCCCGATGCCAAGGCGCTCGGCCGGCTGGCGGAACCCTGGCGGCCTTGGCGGGCCATCGCGGCGCGGCTGCTTTGGCACTATTATCGCTTTGCCCGGGGCCGAGATGCCGGGCTCTGAGCCGCCACGGGCATCGTTGTCGGCACGAGACGGGGGAATGAGTTGAGCCATATCGTAGACCTGGACGGACCCAGGCTGGTGCCGGCCTCGGGCGGGCCGGCGCGCCAATTGGTGCTGCTGCTGCACGGTTACGGCGCCGATGGCGAGGACTTGATCGCGCTGGCGCCGCATTTGGCCCAGGTCCTGCCCGAGGCCGCCTTCGTCGCCCCGCACGCGCCCGAGCCCTGCGCCCAGCAGCCGATGGGCCGGCAGTGGTGGGGCATCGAGACCTTCAGTCGCCAGGAGCGCTTCCTCGGCGCCCGAGCCGCCGCCCCGGTTCTCGACGCCTTCATCGACGCCGAGCTGGCACGCCACGGTCTGGACGAGAGCAAGATGGCCCTGGTCGGCTTTTCCCAAGGCACGATGATGGCGCTCCAGGTCGGCCCCAGGCGCGAGCGGCCGCCGGCGGGCATCATCGGCTTTTCCGGCGCCCTGGTGGCGCCCGAGCGCCTGGTCGACGAGGTTCGCAGCCGGCCGCCGGTACTGTTGATCCACGGCGACCGCGACGAGCTGGTGCCGGCGGAATCGACGCTCGAGGCCGCCGAGGGCCTCGCCGCCGCGGGTATCGCGGTGGAGTGGCATTTCGGCCAAGGCTTCGGGCATACGATCGCCCCCGACGGCCTCCGCCTCGGCACCGCTTTCCTCGCCCGCGCGCTCGGTGTCAGCGACGGCGAGGCATATATGTAGTGGGCTTGCCGGCGAGCGACGCACCGCATCTGGTATTTCTTCTGGAACTCGATTCGCTGAGGTGCCACAATTCCGCCGCTGTCCCCGCTTAGGCTGGGGCATTGCTTCGTTCGGGTGAGACATGAGCCTCGCGACCAACGCCAATCCGGCCCTGGTGCTGAACGCCGACTACCGGCCGCTGAGCTATTTCCCGCTCTCCACTTGGCAGTGGCAGGACACGGTCAAGGCGGTGTTCCTCGACCGCGTCAACGTGCTGTCGGAGTACGACCGCGTCGTTCGCTCGCCCGGCTTCCAGATGCGGCTGCCCAGCGTCATCGCGCTCAAGACCTACGTGCAGCCGGCCAAGTACCCGGCCTTCACCCGCTTCAACCTGTTCCTGCGCGACCGTTTCTCGTGCCAGTACTGCGGCTCGGACGACGACCTCACCTTCGATCACATCCTGCCGCGCAGCCAGGGCGGGCGCACGACCTGGGAGAACGTCGCTACTGCCTGCGCGCCCTGCAACTTGCGCAAGGGTGGCCGGACGCCGAAGGAAAGCGGCATGCACCCGCACATCAAGCCGGTGCGCCCGACGGTCTACGAGCTGCACGATCGCGGCCGCGCCTTCCCGCCCAACTTCCTGCACGCCAGCTGGCGCGACTTCCTCTATTGGGACACCGAGCTGGAACCCTAGAGCGTCATCCGGCCAAGCCGCCTCAAATCCGCTCGGAAAGCCAGATGGCGAGACGGGCGCCGGCGCGGATGGCGCCTTCGAGCGGGCGGGCGCCCAGCGCCTGCTCGGCCTCGTGCTCCAGCGCGGTCTCCCGGTGGCGGACCTCGTCGTCGCGGAAGGCCAGGATGGTCTCCTTGAGCGCCGCCTCGTCCGCACCCAGACGGTCTGCCTGGCGTTGGTAGTGGCGGTCGATCTCGGCCTCGACGGCGACGGTGCAGAGCATGGCGTGGCGCTCGCTCATGAGCGCCGAGCCGGCGCCGAGCAGAAAGCCGGCGGCCCGCCACACGGGCGTCAGCACCGTCGGCCGGACGCCGCGCTCCACCATCATTTCGTTGAAGACCGCCAGATGCTCCGCCTCGTTCGCCGCCATCTCCTCGACGATCTCGCGGCTTGGCGTGTTGCCCAGCACCGCCAACTGGCCCTCGTAGATCCGGATGGCGCCGAACTCGCCGGCCTGGTCGACCCGGATCATACGCGCGGTCTCGGCGGCGACCTCCAGATCGCCCGGCAGGGGCGACCGGGCGGGTGCCGCCGCTGGCTTGGCATGCCGACGCTTGCGCGTCGGTCTCAAGGCTTTTCTCCTGGTCGATTGAGCCGCTTCGCCATTGCCAAGCTGAAGGCGGCGAGCGCCGCCGAGGCGAGGACGTTGTAGCCGGCCATGGAGACGCCGAAGAGCGACCAGGCGACCTCGTCACAGCGGACGAGCGGCGCCGCCAGGATCTGCGCCTTCAGCTCGGCCAGGGTCGCCGCCCCGCTGGTGCCGGTGCATTCGGCGGTGCCTTGCCACCAGTGCTGCTCGACACCGACGTGGTAGCCGGCGATGGCGGCGTTGGCGGCGAAGACGAGGCCGGCCAGCGCCAGTGCCCAGGCCGGCGAGCGGCCGCCGCGAACCAGCAGCAGCGCCGCCGCGGCGACGACGATAACGATCGCGAAGGGCCAGCGCTGATAGATGCAGAGGACGCAGGGCTCCAACCCGAAGCCGTACTGGGCGATGAAAGCTGCACCCAAGGCGCCGGCGCTGGCCGCGAGGATGAGGAACGGCGAGGTTGCGGGCCGGTCGAGGAGTGCCAACATGGCCCGAGATATAGGCCCTCCCGACGTGCGCCGGCAAGGCCAATGGCAGCGTCGAGGTACCCGCCTTGTTCGATTTCGGTGCTTTGAAGTAACGTCGACGGCAGCCTCGCCGACGGACATCGGAAAGACGACCCATGGCCCAGGACCTCAGCACCTATCTCGATCTCGTCAGGGCCAGGAATCCGGCCGACGTCGTCAGTGTCTCGAAGCCGATGGACCCTGCCTTCGAGATCAGCGCCACCGTCGCCAAGCTGCAGAGCGAGGCCAAACGGCGCCCGGTCCTGACCTTCGAGAACGTCGCCGGCACCGACTTCCCGGTCCTGACCAACCTGCACGCCAGCCGCGCCCGCCTGGCCCTGGCGATGAATGCGGAGCCCCGGCAGATGCTGGGCAAGTACCTCGACGCCATGGAGGCGCCGCTGCCGCCGCGCGAGGTCAATACCGGGCCCTGCAAGGACGTCATTCTGACGGGCGACGCGGTCGACCTCGGCCGCCTGCCACAGGTGGTGCATCACCAGGGCGATGCCGGCGCCTATGTCACGGCGGCGATCTCGTTCGCCAAGGACCCGGACGGCGAGATGTGGAACTGCGCCTACAACCGGCTGATGATCACCGGCAAGGACGAGACCTCGATCCATCTGACCGTCGGCAAGCACCTCTGGGAATACTACAAGGTCGCCGAGGCCCGCGACGAGGCCCTGCCCGTGGTCTTCGCCATCGGCGTCCATCCGGCGATCGCGCTCGGCTGTCTCGCCATCGGCTCGATCGACGAGGACGAGCGCGGCATCATGGGGGCGTTGCTCGGCGAGCCGTTGGAGCTGGTCCGTTGCGAGACCATCGACCTCTTGGCGCCAGCTCATGCCGAGATCATCCTGGAGGCCGAGATCCTGCCTGGCGCCCGCATGGAAGAGGGGCCCTTCGGCGAGTTCACCGGCTACAGCCTCGGCGCCCGCCAACGCGAGGTCGTCAAGGTCAAGGCGATCACCCACCGCGAGGGTGCCGTCTATCAGGACATCTCGGTCGGCCATTTGGACCACATGCTCTTGTCGACGATCCCGATGGAGGCGAACCTCTACCGCGCGGTCCGCGCCATGGTGCCGTCGGTCAGGCAGGTCCGGGTGCCGAACCCCTTCACCTGCTTCGTCGCCATCGAGCAGCGCGTCCTCGGCCAGGCCACGAACGCGATCCTGGCGGTGCTGGGCTCGGACCTCTACATGAAGCGGGTCGTCGTGGTCGACCAGGACGTCGACGTCTTCGACGACCGCGAGGTCAATTGGGCGATCGCGACCCGCTGCCAGCCGGACCGCGACATCACCGTAATCTCGAACGCCCGCGGCTCCGACCTCGATCCCTCGACCGCGGGCAGCGACGGCTTCACCGCCAAGTGGGGCGTCGATGCGACGGCAAAGCCGAGCCTGGCCGAGTATACGCCGCGCCACGGCTTCCCGTCCGAGGTGTGGGAAGGCATCGACCTCGATGCCATTTTGCCATCCTAGCAATGCCGGCGAGCCTCTTCGCCGGTGAGGCGGCGCAGCGGCCCGAGAAGCCGGTTCTCGTCGACGGCGAAGGCACACATACTTGGGCGGCGCTCCTGCGCCGGGCGGGCCGGGTCAGGGCGGACCTGGCGGCCCAAGGCGTCGGGCCGGGAGAACGAGTGGCGATCCGGATCGAGAGCCCCCTCGAGCTGACGGTGGCGGTGCTGGGCACCCTCGCCACCGGGGCCACGGTGACGCCGCTCAATCCACGCCTCGCCGCGGACGAGAGCGAGGTGATCCTGGCCGATTTGCAGCCGGCGTTGACCATCAGCCAAGCAATTCCGGGCGAAGCGGATTTCGACCCTCGCGTCGTCGCAACCGAGGCGCCGGCCTTCGTCCTCTACACCTCCGGTAGCACCGGCCAGCCCAAGGGCGTGGTGCTGTCGCATGGTGCGGTGGCGGCGGCGTTGGCGCATTGGCGCGGGCCCGTGATGGCGCTTGGGCCCGACGACGTCGTCCTCTCGACCCTGCCGCCGGCCCATTCCTTCGGCCTCTTCGGCTCGATCTTAGGCCCGCTCTCGGCCGGGGCCACGGTCGTCTTTCTCCGGCGCTTCACGCCCGAGGCCGCCCTGGCCGCGATCGCTCGGGCCCGGGTCAGCGTCTTTCCCGGCGTCGCCACCATGTTCCAGCGTATTCTGGAATGCCCCGATTTGGCCGGGTCAGACCTTGCCAGCCTCCGCATCGCCGTCTCGGGCGCCGCGCCCTGCCCCTGGGAGCTGGCGGAGAAATGGCGTGCGGTCACGGGTGCGCGCATCATTCGCGGCTACGGCATGACCGAGCTCTTCCGGCCAATCTCGTTCATGGCCGAGGACGAGAACGAGGCGCCGTTGGCGATCGGCCGCGCCATGCCCGAGGTTCGGCTGCGCATCGTCGACGACGATGGCGAAGAGCTGGCGACAGGCGAGACCGGCGAACTGTGGATCAACTCGCCGGCGCGTCTTAGCGAATACCTGAACCGGCCTGCCGAAACCGCAGAGGTGTTGACAGCGGACTGGTTCCGGACTGGCGATCTCGCGACCATATCCGCCGACGGCTTCGTCACCATCGCAGGGCGAATCAAGGACGTCATCCTGCGCGGCGGCTATACGGTGGCGGCGGGCGAGATCGAGGCCGTGCTCGAAAGCCACGACGACATCGCCGAGGCCGCCGTCGTCGGTGTTCCCGACCCGGAGTTGGGCGAGGAGATCGCAGCCTTCGTGACGCTTGGCCCCGACGCGGCGTCAACGGAAGCAGACATCATCGCCTATTGCCGCCAACGGCTCGCCAGCTACAAGTATCCGCGCCGCATCGAGATCGTGGTGAGCCTGCCCAAGGGGCCGACCGGCAAGATCCTGAAGGCGCGCCTCCAGGCCTAAGTTGTTCTCAGGCCCGGGCCGTCCGCCGCGCGGTCACGGCCTGCCACCAGCGGGCGAGGTTGGGCGCGTCCTCGGGCATCGGCGTGCCGGTATTGCGGCCCAGCAGCAGGGCGCATTGCGCGGTGATGTCGGCGACAGTGTAGTCGTCGGTGGCAATGAACTCGCGCCCCGCGAGGTGGCCATCGAGCCAGCCCATGCGCTCCGTCGCCTGCTGGCGGGCCAGTTCCGCATAGTCGGGCACCTGGCCGCGGCCCTTCCAGAATTCGTGGCCGTGGCGGAAGACGGCGGTGACCGGGATCATGATCTCGTGCTCCATGCGCCGGTTCCACATCTCGACCTGAGCCTCTTCCAGCGGCGTGCGTCCGAAGAGCGGCGGCTCGGGATGTAGATGCTCGACGTAGCGGCAGATGGCGATCGATTCTGTGAGTATGGTGCCGTCGTCGAGCTCCAGGACCGGCAGGGTGCCCATCGGGTTCATGGCCAAAAACTCGGGCGTTCGGTTCTCGCCCTTCATCATGTCGACGTCCACCGTCGGCACCTCGACGCCCTTTTCGGCGAGAAAGATCCGGACGCGGCGCGGGTTCATGCCGGGCGGCAGGTTGTAGAGCTTCATGGGGTCTCCTCCGAATTGGTCCGTCTTCGGTCCGGCGCGGGCCGGCCCTATTCGTCCTGGATCACGGCGCGGAAGGCGTGCCAGGTGGCGTGGCCGACCAAGGGAAAAGTGACGATCAGGCCGAGGTAGAGCGTGGCGATGCCGAAGGCGGTCAGCAGCGCGATCAGCCAGGCCCAGAGCAGCATCGGTAAGGGGTTCGCCTTGACGGCGCGAATGCTGGTCAGGACGGCGGTCACGGCATCGACGTCGCGCACCATCAACAGCGGCACCGAGACGGCGCTGACCGCGAACGCGACCACCGCCAGCAGGCCACCGGTGGCGGTGCCGACCAGGAGAAAGGCCAATCCCTCGGCGGAAAATATCAGCACCGAGACCCATTCCTCCAGCGGCGGGTAGTCCATCGTGCCGAAGAAGAGGGCGAAAAGCAGCGTCGCGATCCGCGCCCAGACCAGCATGAACAGCATCAGCAGAAGGCCGATGAAGGCCAGCTGCGCCGGCGAGCGGGTGGCGACGAAGACCACTCGGCTGAGCTGGATCGGCTCGCGCGCCTCGAGGCGGCGGCTGGTCTCGTAGAGGCCGACCGCCAGCATCGGCCCCAACAGCATGAAGCCGGCCGCCAGCGGCAACACCAGCGGCAGCGAATCGATGTAGAGGAGCCCCAACGTCAACAGCCCGCCCGCGACCGCGACCACGAGACCATAGGCGAGCCCGACCGCGGGCGCGCGCCAGAGGTCGGCCCAACCGGCGGCAAGCCACTGCCAAGGTTGTTCCTTGTCGAGGATTCGGATGCCCGGGGGCATTACTTTGCTCTCGGCCGTGGTCATCTGCCTTCGACGCCTCCGAATAGGCGACACCCTCTAGCGAAGCGTCAATTAACAGGTCCGAGTCGGCGCTTGTAAAGCGGCTTTGCCGATCGGGTGGCTGGTCGGCGGCCTCGGGGGCTGGCAGTATGGTTTCCAGAAGCGATCGACGGACACCGCGTTTGAAGCGAGGAGAGTTCCCGTGACCCTCGACACGACACCGCTCGGCCCCGATTTCGGCGCCCGCATCACCGGCGTCCGGCTGGTCGACGCCTTGGACGAGGCGTCGTTCGAGGAGATCCGAGTCGCCCTCGACACCTTTTCGGTTCTGGTTCTGCCCGATCAGCCCATGACCGACGACGAGCAGATCGCCGTTGGCGAGCGGTTCGGCCCGCTGGAGACGACGATCAGCGCCAACCCGGCCCGGGGCACCGTCTTTGCCCGTCAATCCAACATCGACATGGCCTCGGGCGATCTGATCGGCGCCGAGGACCGCCGCATGAACTATCAGAAGGCCAACATGTTCTGGCATGCGGACAGCACCTTCAAGACGGTGCCATCGCTCTGCTCGCTCTTGTCGGCCCGCGAGGTGCCGCCCGAGGGCGGTGCCACCGAGTTCGTCTCGACCCGGACCGTCTACGACGAGCTGCCGCCCGACCGGCAGGCCGAGCTGGACGACCTCGTCGTCGAGCACAGCCTGGTCTATTCCCGCGGCCTCGCCGGCTTCACCTTTACCGAGGAAGAGGCGGCCGAGACGCCGCCGGTCCGCCATCGCCTGGTGCAGACCAACCCGGTGAACGGGCTGAAGTCGCTGATGATCGGCGCCCACGCTTCGCACATCGTCGGTTGGCCGCTGGAGGAGGGCCGCGCCCTGCTGGCCGATCTGCTGGCGCGCGCCACCGACCCTGAGCGCTGCTATCGCCACGAGTGGCGTCAGGGCGACATGGTGATCTGGGACAACCGCGCCAGCCTGCACCGGGCGACACCCTTCGACGCCGGCCGCCATCGCCGCCTGATGCAGCGCCTCACCGTCTCCAGCGGCGAGGCGGCGGCTTAAACTTCGGCGGCGTTCTCTTCCTCGGTAATTCGGGCCTCGTTGCGGCGCGCCTGCTCGGCGAATTCGCGGTCTTCGGGCTTCGAGAGATCCCACTCCCACTTGGCCAGGGCCTCGTTCATGAGGGCGCTGTCGGTGACGACGCCGGCAATCGACATCAGCGTGCAGGTGAAGAGGCGGCAGTGCTCGGGCCGGGTGCGGTGCCGCTCGCACTTGCCGTCGGCTTGCAGGTGAATGCAGGCACCGTCGGCGCGCTTGGATATCTCGGTGCCGTCGTCTTCGTAAATCGGCACGCCCGAGCGGCAACAAGCCGAGCAGTCGCCACAGGGAATATCGATGCTGCCCCGTTCGACGGCGCGCTTCAGATAGCGCCAGTGGGTGAGCGGCGAGCCGCCCCATTTCTTGCCCGTCGCGGGATCGACCTCGCCGAACTTCTTGGTTTTCATGGCGCCTCCCGCATTCGGGAAATCCACTTGCCGACATCGAGGCCTTGGACCAGATTGTGTCCATCTCCGCGCCCGTGCAACCGGCGCCCTCCGCCAACAGACGAGACGAGGCATAGGCATGAGCAACGACGACCGGCTGGCAAAGCTGCGCGAGAGGTACCGGGAGGCCTCGGCCGACGACATCCGGGACCCGGCCTTCCGCCGCGTCGCCGAGCAGGTCTTCGATCCCACCGGCCGCCGGACCTTTCCCTATAGCGGTATCTCGACCCTGTTGGATGCGCCCTACGAGCCGGCTCCGGCCGAGGGCAGCGATTTCGGCGACTTGGAGATCGCCCTCGTCGGCGTGCCGATGGACTTGGGCGTCACCAACCGCCCGGGCGCGCGCTTCGGGCCCCGCGCGCTCCGCACCATGGAGCGGATCGGCCCCTACCATCATTTCCTGAAGATGGCGCCGCTGGCCGAGCGCCGCGTCGCCGATATCGGCGATGTACCGTTTCGGAGCCGCTACAGCCTCGATTCCTCGCTCGACGACATCGAGGGCTTCTATGACCGCATCGTCGGCGCCGGCGTGCAACCGTTGAGCGTCGGCGGCGACCATTCGATCAGCTATCCGATCCTGAAGGCCCTTGGCCGCGAGCGGCCCGTCGGTATGGTCCACATCGACGCCCATTGCGACACCAGCGGCCGCTTCGAGGGCGCCAAGTTCCATCATGGCGGACCCTTCCGCCACGCGGTCCTGGACGGCGTCTTGGATCCGGAGCGGACGATCCAGATCGGCATTCGTGGTGCTGCGGAATACCTTTGGGAGTTCTCCTACGAATCCGGCATGACGGTGGTCCATATCGAGGACTTCCACCGCGCCGGCGTCGATTCCGTGATCGCCCAGGCGCGCGAGGTGGTCGGCTCCGGACCGACCTACATCTCGCTCGACGTCGACGGCATCGATCCCGCCTTCACGCCCGGCACCGGCACGCCCGAGGTCGGCGGCCTCAGCCCGCGCGAGGTGCAGATCCTGTTACAGGGCCTAGCCGGTCTCGACATCGTCGGCGGCGACGTCGTCGAGGTGGCCCCCGAATACGACGGCACCACCAACACGGTCCAGGTCGGCGCCCAGATGCTGTTCGAGATCCTCTGCCTGATGGTGGCGGCGAAGGCCTAGAAGGCTGCCGAAAAACGGCTGTCGACCTCGACATCGCGGTTCCATCGTCATATCCGCGAACGCGGAAATCCAGGGCGGCGTGAAAAATCTGCTTAATTTTCAACCCGTTACTGGACGTCCGCTGCCGCGGGCATGACCTCCGCGGAGGTGGCAGCCGGCTGTTACTTCCGCCTCTCAGCCGCGGCGCGCCGATAACGGGCGAGGCCGAGGGCGGCGTTGACGACGAGGGCGCTCAAGATCACTGCCCCGCCGACGAAGCCGAGCGTGGTCGGCCGCTCGCCGAGTGCCAGCAGCACCCAAAGCGGCCCCAGGACCGTCTCGCCGAGGGTCAGTAGGCTCGCCTCCGGCGCCGGCACGAAACGGCCCCCGAAGGTCGTCAGCGCCGCCGACGGGGTCAGCACCGCCAACCCCATGATCAGGACCCAGAGCATCTGCGTTTGATCGACCTCGCTCGGCCGACCGAAGGGCAGTGCAACGACGGCGATGACCAGGCCCGAGAGCGCCATCGCCGGCACCAGGTTGATGGTGCGCCGGCCGCGGATGATGACGAACTTGGCGGCCAGAAGTGCCGCCGCCAACAGCGCCATCGCTTCGCCGAACACCGTTCCTTGCCCCAACCCGTCCCAGACCAGAAGGGCGACGCCCACGATCGCGGCCAGGATGGCGAATCCGGTCCGGGCGGTCACCGCCTCGCGCAGGAAGAGATAGCTCATCGCCGCGGCGAAGAGCGGTGCCGTGGCGACGATGACCAGGACGTTGGCGACCTTGGTGTTCAGCATCGCCGTCAGGAAGAAGAGCGTGTTGATGCCGAAGAGCACCGCCAACAAGAGGCCCATGACGCCGATCGCCTTGAAGACGGCAAGCGTTCTGCCGCGGTAGATGCAGGCGAGCAGCAGCGTGACGCCGGCCGCCTGCAACACGCCGCGCCAGACCGAGAGCGTCCAGACGTCCAAATCGGCCAACCGGATCAACAGGGAATCGGGACTGATGACGATGACGCCGAGCGCCGTCAGCGTAAGACCCTTGGCGTGATCGGAAGAGGGCGGCATGGCGGCCTGTGTGAGTTTGGGTGGACGAACGCCCCGGCCGGATGGCCGAGAGCGCCGTCATCTTTTCAAACCGGAGCGTCGAAGACCAGCGGAAGCCGTGGCCGGGGCGCCGAAGATCTGCCCAAAGGCGCTCGATCGAGGGTACCCTAACGCCAATGATACGAGAGGAGGGTCGAAGATGGCGTTGAAGTTGGGATTGATGGCGGGCTATTGGGGGGCGCGGCCGCCCGCCGACCTGATCGGCTGGGCCAAGCGGGCCGAGGCGCTCGGCTACTGGGGCTTCTTCACCGCCGAGGCCTACGGCTCCGATGCGCTGACGCCCTTGGCCTGGGTCGGCGCCCACACGACGCGGATCAAGCTCGGCACCGCCATCGTCCAACTCTCGGCCCGCACGCCGACGGCAACCGCGATGCACGCGCTGACGCTGGACCACCTGACGGGCGGTCGGATGATCCTGGGCCTCGGCGTCTCGGGCCCGCAGGTGGTCGAGGGCTGGTACGGCCAGCCCTTCGCCAAGCCGCTGGCCCGGACGCGGGAATACATCGCCGTCATCCGCCAGGTTCTGGCCCGCGAGACCCCGGTCCAGAGCCCCGGCCCCCACTATCCCATCCCCTATCCCGAGGACGCCGCCGGCTCCTGGGGCCTGGGCAAGCCCTTGAAGCCGATCACGCATCCGCTACGAGCCGATCTACCGATCTTTCTCGGCGCCGAGGGGCCGAAGAATGTCGCCATGGCGGCGGAGATCTGCGATGGCTGGTATCCGCTCTACTATGCGCCCGAGCGCGAGGAGGTCTATGCCCAGGCGATCGCCGGCCGTGGGCCCGGTTTCGAAATCCTCTATCCGATGCAGATGCACGTCACCGACGACCTCGAGGCCGGCCGGCTGGAAGTGAAGCAGAACTTGGCTCTCTACGTCGGCGGCATGGGGGCGCGGGACCGCAACTTCCACAACGAGCTGGTGGTGCGGCTCGGCTACGGCGAAGCGGCGAAGCGGATCCAGGATCTCTACCTCGACGGCAAGAAGGCCGAGGCGGTGGCGGCCGTGCCCGACGAACTCGTGGACGAGATCGCCCTCGTGGGGCCCAAGGACCGGATCAAGCAGCGCCTCGCTGCCTGGCACGACAGCGCCGTCACCGGCCTTTTGGTCTGGCCCAAGTCGGACGCCGACCTCGCCAGCTTCGCCGAGCTGGTCCTGGAGTGAGGCTCGGCGCCGCTCAAGCCTTGTCAATGGCGTTGAGCAGGTATTTGCGGTCCAGCACCGTGGCCGTCCAGCCGAAGCTGCCGGCGTCCCGCATCTCCTCGGCGGCGTTCCGAAGATAGCCGTAGCAGGCGTGGAAGAGGGCGCCGCCGATGCTGATCCGCTTGACCCCGGCCTCGGCCAGGCGGGCGACGGTCAGCGGCGTGTCGCGCCGGCCGACGACGACGTTGAGCGGCCCGTCGACTTCCGCCGCCAGGCGGGCGATCTCCTCCGGCTCCTGCGGGCCCGGCGCGTAGAGGACGTCGGCCCCGGCCTCGCGATAGGCGTTCAGGCGCCGGACCGACTCGGCAAAGGCGTTCTCGACCCCGGCGAGGAAGCATTCGGCGCGGCCGGTCAGCACGTAAGGGATGCCCGAGGCGTCGGCCGCCTCGCGGGCGGCGGCGATGCGCTCGGTGCCGAGCGTCAAGTCGTAGAGCGGCTTCGAGGGGTCGCCGGTGTAGTCCTCGATGCCGCCGCCGGCCATGCCGGCGGCGATCGACTGGCGGATCGTCTCGGCCACGTCCTCCGGGCTGTCGCCGTAGCCGTTTTCCAGGTCGCCGTTCACCGGCAGGTCGACCGCTTGGGCGATCAAGCCGAAATCGCGGATCATGTCCTCGCGCGGCACGTGGTAGTCCCAGTCGGTAGTGCCGTTGGCGTAGTTGGTGCCCGCACTGGTCGTCGCCAGGGCCTCGAAGCCGGCGGCGGCCAGCAACAGCGCGCTGCCTCGGTCCCAGGCGTTCGGCATCACGAAGATGCCGTCGCGCTCGTGCAGCGCCCGAAACGCCTCGGCCTTGGCCTTGATATCCGTCTCCATCGTCTCCTCCCCTGATGGTCGTCCTTGGGCGTTACGATGGGGCCGGCGACGGCGGAGGGCAAGCCTCGGCCGGTGGTCAGGTTTCCTCCGCCGGGCCGTCCGCCGCCGTGGCCCGGTTCTGGCGCCAGAGGTTGACGCGCCCGACGCCCCACCACACCAGCAGGCCGAGGGCGATCACGAGTGCCAGCGACGAAGCCGGTATCGGCGTCGTGCCGAGATAGCCGATCGAGGCCACCAACACGGCGATGCCGAGGACGAGCGTCGCCACCGTGGCATTGCGCGAGAGCCGGAGCCGCCGGCTGCCGATGGCGACGATCCCGATCCAAAGCAGGATCGTGCCGACGAGGCTCGCCAGCAGCGCGAGCTGATCGGCCCCGGCCGAGGCATAGCGGATCGTGAAGGCCGCCGCTTCGGGCGACTGGTTGGCGTAGAGCTTCTCGAAGGCGAAGAGGATGCCCTGGGTCGGCACCGAGATGCGGAGCGGCTGCCCCATCTGCGCCCGCTGCGCCTCGCTCGCCCGGTCCAGGCTCTTCTGGGCGGCGCGGCGCGGGTTCGCCCAGCGGCCGCCGACGACCAGGTCCATCGTGCTGTCGGGGGCCTGGTAGCGGGGGCCCGTCGGCAGGAAGACGTTCCAGCGGCTGTGCGTCACCACCATGTCGGGCCGGGGCAGGTGGCTGGAGAGGCTGCCCAGCGTCGTCATCGGCGCCATCGGGGTGGCGTAAACGATATCGACCGGGAAACCGGCGGCGGAGTTGATCATCTTGATCAGAACCGCGTCGCCGTTCCGGCCCTCGCCGTCGCCGGCAAAGGCCGGCTTCTCGGGCTTGCCGTCGACGAACACCGACCAGACCTTCGATCCCGCCGGCAGGCCCAGCCGCAGGAACTGCCGCCGGCTGTTGCGGACGTCGAGGCGCGCGGTGGTCACCGCCAGGCCGTCGCGGGTGAAGAGCGACGAGTAGACGGCCCGCTCGATCGCCGCCACCTGGACGTCGATCTCCTTGTGGCGGGTGATCTTGAGGGCCAGCGTGAAGGGCGGCTTGGCGTGCACGTAGCGAAAGGCCATCAGGATCGGGTTGGTGGTCTTGAGGACGAGCTGCTGCGGCAACTCGTTCAGGTCCAGGTTGGAGAGCCGGTCGGTACGGCTGGCGCTGACCTCGACCGCGGTCAGGGCCTCGACCGCGATCCGCCCGTGCTCGACCTCGGCCTCCATCACCGAGATCGTCGGCACCACCGGCTCCGAGGCCTCGCCGTCCATGATCCGCTCATAGGCGACCTCGATGCGGAAGCGCCCCTCCATCTCGCGGGTGAACTCCAGCGCGATGGTCTGGGCGCCGTCCTCGGCCTCGCGCACCTGCTGCGAGCGTAGCGAGGGGCCCGAGACGCCGAGCACGTTGACGTCGGCCGGCAGGCGCAGGATCAGCTCCATGATGGTGCCGGACTTGACGTCGATCTCGACCGTGGCCGAGCCCTTCATGGTGACGTCGCCGAGTGAGATCAGGGTGTCGACCTGGGCGTCGAACTTGCCCTGGCGGCGCTCCGGCGCCACCGTCTTCACCTCCAGCGTCGGCCGGGGCTCGGTGTATTTGTAGGTATGGGCTACGGTCATGGTGATCTGGTTGCGGACGAAGGCCGGCAACTGGTTCTCGCCGACGCGGCTGACGCCGGTCTCGGTCACCGGCTTCAGCGCCAGTTCCTGGCCCGACAGAAGCGCCACCATGCCGCGCTGGCGGTTGACCTTGTCGGCGCTCAGAAGCGGCACGGAGAAGCCCGCCTCCGGGTCGCCGCCGCCCAAGAGCCGCTCGTAGGCGATCTCCAGGACGTACTCGCCTTTTTGCGCGACCTCGAGGAAGACGTTGATCCGCTTCCGCCCGGGCTCGTCCGAATCCGCGACCGCCCAATCCGACAAGCCGCCGCCGGGGGCGGTGATCCGGTTGACCTGGGTGTCCGCCGGGATTTCGAGCGTCAGCTGGTTGGTCTCGCCGTGCGAGATCTCGTAGACGATCGTGGCGCGGCCGTGCAGCACGCCTTCCTCCGCGTGGACGGCATGATAGAGGCTGGCGTTGGCCCGGAACGGCGCCCTCAGGTTCACCGGTATGGCGTCGGTCCAGCTGAAGGTGACGGCATCGCTCATGGGGATGAAGACGCTCGCCCGCGTGCCGTCGTCGGTCTCGCTGGTGACCACGTTGGCGCCGGGGCTGGCCTTGACGACCTTGCGTCCCGGCAGCTCCAACTCGAAATGGGAGACCGGGATGCGGGGAATCTGAAGATGCGCCTGCGGCGGGCCGGCATCGTCGACCACCGGCACCTGGAAAGAGACCCGGACGTCGTGCATGCCGCGCCCGTCCAACAGCACGCCGAAGCGGCCGCCCTCTTCCAGCACCGTCGCCGCCTCGCCGTCGACGCGGATCTCGTTCAAGGTCACGGCGCTCGGCATCAGCGGCAGCGTCACCACCTCGTCCCGGAACATCTCGACCCGGAAATGGGCGGTCCAGACCATGGCGTCCTCTTTCAGGGCGCCCGTGTAGTCGGCCCGGCCGATGGCATAGGGGCGCTCGGCGGGTGCGCGCCAGGTGACTAGGATCGACGAGGTCGCCGGCACGCTGGCGGTGTAGTGCGTCCTGCCCTGGCGCTCGACCCGGCGGAGCTCGGTCGAGGGCACCACCGCCAGGTCGGCACCGACGCCGGGGAAGGTGAGGCCGAAGGTCGTCGCCGCCGCCACCGGCACCGGCAGGGGCAAGACGAAACCGCTCTCCGAGCGCTGGGCATCGACGCCATAGGCGAGCTGCATGGTGACGACGCCGGCCTTGTCGGTGCTCCAGGCCAGGCCTTCGGGCCCGTGCACCAACTGCACCGGGCGGCCGTTCGCGGTGGCGTGGCGGAGCACCGTGCCCGGTGGCAGGATCGGGACCAGGATCCACTCGTTCTCGAAGGTCTCGATGCGGATATTGACGTTGACCTGGGCGCTGAAGCGGCCCTCGAACTCGGCGATCCGCACCGTGACGTTCGACTGGCCGATGGCGTAAGCCGCCGGTGCCGACCTCGGCTCCTTGGAGAGCTGGTTCAGCATCTGGGTGTAGACGGGAAGCGGCACGGTGACCTGGCCCGTATCCGCCGGTGCGGCTTTCGTGGCCACCGATTCCGTCGCCATGGCGGCCGGCGCCAGCAGCAGGGCGATCCAGACTAGCAATGCTCTCATCTCACTATCCTCTCCAGGGCCTCGGGCGAGGGCGCCTCACTTCCGTCTGCTGTGCAGCTTCGAGAAGGCCGCATAGCGCAGGGAATCCGCCAGGTAGCGGCGTTGTACGGGGTCGGTCGCCTGGGGCGAGCCGAGAACCCTCAGATAGCCGGCCAGCGCGGCCTCGTCGGCGGCGAGATCGCCATCCGTCGACCAGCCCTCGACCTCGAAGCGCAAGCCGCGGACCAGGGCCTTGAGGCGGGCGATCATCGCCGCCGCCTCCGCCGTTCGGCCGGCCTCGAAATAGTCTCCGTAGCGCCGAGCCTCGCGGGCCAGCTCATAGGCCAGCAGGTTCTTCAAGACGTTCCGCTCCAGCGGTCCGGCGGGCCGCTCGCCGGCAGGGATCGTCAGCCGGGCATGGGCGACGCCGTTCTTGAGGAAGACGACGTCCTTGTAGCGTGCCGTCACGTCGGCGATCGGGCCCGGCCGCTCGGCCACCACATCCAGCAAGACGACGTGCGAGTCGCCGGCGTAGAAGTTGGGGATGACGATCTGGATGCCCTCTTCGTCGGCACCGCGGTCGGCCGTGATGCCGAGGTTGCGGGCCAGGCGGCGGTCGATGGCGCGCTCGGCCTCGCGGACGCGCGCGGCCTGTGGTGCATCCAGGCGTCGCGAGCCCAAGACGTCGACGAGCTTGACCCCAGGTGCCAGGCGGATCCGCAAGCGCACGGCGCGGGCGACGGCACGGCTCGCCGCGTGCAGCTCGCGGTCGACCAACTCCTCGGCTTCGGCGGCCGCGGCCAGGACGCGGCGGTTGCCCTGGCCGGCGGCAACCAGACGATCGACTTGGGCGGTCGCAACCCCCGAGCCCAGGCAGATGACGCTCGTCGGCAGGCCGCCGACGGCGTTCTCGTGCGCGATGCGCTCAAGGGCCGCGAATGGTTCGGCAATCGACGATCCGGTCGCCAGCACCAAGAGGCTCGCGCCCAGGACGGCGTCCTCGGCCGCACTTTCCCTGACGCTGGCCGCCGCCATAGAGACCGCCTCGACCAGGCTGGTCGCGGGCCCGACGCGCTCGCCATCGGCAGCGGCGAAGAGCCGCGCCATCGCCACCTTCAGGGGGCCGTGGCGGAACGAGTCGGGTGCCACGACCATGCCGCCCGAGGGGCCGGCAACGGTCAGCGAGAACCGGTCGCCCGGCTGGCGGGCCCGCTCCAACGCCTCGACCAGGGCACGGATGCGGGGGCCCAGCGTGCGGTCGCTCTTGTCCCTGAGATCGACCACGAGGCCGACGTTCATGGCCGGGCGATGGCCGCCGCGCCTGGCCGCGCCCTTGAGGCCGACCTGGACGCGGAGCCGGGTCGGCCCCTGGATGCTGGCGACGTCGGCGTTCAGTTGGAGGGTCAGCGCCGCCGCCTCGGGCGGATCGAAGAGCTGCGTCACCGGCCGCACCGATTGCTCCAGGCTGGCCGGGCGGCCGAGCTGGCGGCGGTCCCAGGCGCCGAGCCGGCTCGCCAAGAGATGCATGTCGGGATCGCCGGGGACGTAGCTGTTCGACCAGTAGCCGGTCGCCTCCTGGAAGCTCGGGCCCTCGACGGCCGAAATCCGCCTGAGGAAAGCGCGGGCCTCGCCACGCGCCTGCTCGGGCGAATTCGCGGCGGCCAGGTTTCGCCGCTGGCCGTAGCGACGGCTCGCCGAGTCCTTGGCGACGGACGAGGACGGCTCGCTAGCCCGTGGCCGTTGGGCGGCCTCGCGGTCCGCGGCCTTGTCGTCGCCCAGCCGGCGGTGTCGGGCGTCTTCGGGCGTCGCCGCCAGCCGGCGTTTCTTGGTGACGGGGGCCGGCTTCGCGGTCGCGGACTTCGCGGCCTCGCCGACGGTCGTCAGCTTGTCGGCAAGACCCTTGTGCCGCCCGCTCTCGCGCAGCATGCCGGCGCCCCCGGCCCTCTGCCCGCGCACCGTCGTCCTGGCTTCGGCCTCCGCGTTGGCCTTCCGCTCGAAAGCATCGGAACGATCCGAGCTGGCGCCGGTGCCGGCGTGGTAGCGGTTCTCCGCCTGGTTCTTGCCGCCCAGGAGTCGCCTTGCCGTCGCCGGCTTCTTCTGCAGGTCGGCCAAGCGGGCGTTGCCGGTCCCTTGGTTGCGGAGGGCCATATCGGGCTTGGCCTTCTGCTTCGCGGGTGCCGTCTGCATCTGCAAGCGGGCGACGATCTCGGCTTCCTTGCCGATCCGCACCTGTTCAGGCCGGGCCTCGTCCCTGGCTTGACCTTCGGCGACATCCGCGTCGGCGTAGGCCCCCTGTGGCTGCGTCTGATTTGCCTCCAGCCGCCCGCCGACGCTGTCGAGCTCGCTCTTGCGGAAGGCGAACCGCTCGCCCGAGGTCGGCGCCGGCGCGTCGACGATCGCCTCGGTCATCGGCGCCTCGGCGACCATCTTATTGGACCAACCGAAGTCGACGCCGGCCTCGAAGCTCGGCAGCTGCAAGAGGCTATAGCTCAAATTCAGGCCGGCCAGCATGACGACCGAAGCCGCCAGCGCGGCGGCGGTTTGGCGGCGGCCGACACCGGCCGTGGCCGACCCCCGGTCCTGATGCACCGCCCGGCGCACCGCCGCCAGGCTGGCGGCCGCCACGGCCTCGGGCGCGTCGTGCTCGGGCAGCGCCGCGAGGCCTGAGTCGAGCCGGGCGAGCGCTTCGGCGATAGCGGTGCAGTCGACGCAACCGTCGAGGTGACGGGCGAGCTCGGCCTCGGCCCGGACCGTCTGGATGCCGCCTTCCGCCAGGAGGCCCTGGACCTGGTCACAGATGCTCATGGTCCCCTCCGCTCGCTTCGGCCGCGGCCTCGCGCCGCAGCATCGCCCGGGCCAGCCCCAGCCGGGCGCGGCGCAGATGCGTCTTCACGGTGTTGAGCGGCAGCTCCAGGGCCTCGGCGACGTCTCGCTGGGCCAAGCCGGCGATCGTCACCAGGACCAGCACCTGACGCTGCATCGCCGGCAGCGCCGCCATCTCGGCTTCCAGCCAGGCGACGGTCTCGCGCGCCTCGAGAACCCGTTCCGGCCCCGGCACGGGGTCCAGCGCCTCCGCCAGATCTTCGTCGGCGGAGACCAGGCTCGCATCGGGGCTGTCGCGAAAATGGTTGCGTACCGTGTTGGCGGCGATGGTGAAGAGCCAGGGCGCCAGTGGACGCGCCGGCTGGTAGCGCGCCGCGGCCTGATGGATTTTGAGAACGATGCTTTGAAAGAGGTCGTCCCGCTCCGCTTCTCGAACGCCGGAGCGGACGAGGTAGCCGTAGAGGGGCCGGCGATAGGCGGCGAGAAGGGCGGCAAAGGCCGTTTCGTCGCCGCGGCAATGGCGCGTCAGCCAACCCCGTTCCTCCAGGTCCACGACCGGCCGGGCCGCCGCAGGCGCTTCACTTTGGGCGTCGCTCGTTCCTGCCGGCATGGGATCCGATCTCTGAGCCGCTTCCGCCGTCCTCATGTGAAGCAGTACCCCATGAGGGCGTGAAAGTTTCACTTTGGATACAAAATACGGTCGAAATTTGACCGACCGAGATGGACGTCGCGATCGTCGAGGCCCGCCGAAACCCTTTGCATCGCGGTCCGAGGGCGCGGAAGATGGCGCCATGGAAGACCCTCTCGTCCGGCCGCGGACCTTGCTTTGGCGCTTGCTGCGGGTGCTCGCCCGGCTGCAGCTTCAGACCAAGCCCTGCATGGCCTGGGATCTCAGTACCGAGCAACGTGCCGCGCTGGAAGACGAGGAGCCAACGGAGACCGAACGGACCTAGAGCAGTTCACGATCGGTCGCGACCGGCTCGCGGGGTTCGCTGCCACCCCCACCTAAATCCTCCCCCATCAAGGGGGAGGACTTAAGCGCTTGCGCTGCAATAAACTTTCCCCCCTTGTGGGGGAGGGCCAGGGTGGGGGGCGTCGAGACGAATCTGACCGAACCGGATTTGCTCTAGCGGCTTGCGACCGTCCGTCCCGGGCCGAGCCGGCGTGGTACGGCAAGGCGGAGTGACGAAGCGGCCGGCGTTTTGTAGGATTCCTCTCGATTGGGTTTCGGCCATCGCCGGCCAGCTTGTCGGAAGACACCAAGGCCGCCAGAGAGAGCCGCGTTCCGAAGTCGACCGGAGTTAAGAAGATGGACCAAGACGACTTGCGCCACATCGTCGCTGCCATGCTCGCCAACGCCAGCGTGCAGGCGGACAATCTGAAAACCCCGAAAGCCGTGGTCCGCCGTTTCGTGGAGATCTACGGCGTTCTCGCCGACGACGACACCATGGACGACCTCGTCGGCGCCACCATGGTGGGCAAGGGCCGGCACAAGCTGGGAAGCGGCCGCAGCTGATGCCGATCTAGCGCTCGAGACAGGCCTCGATGGCGGCGGCGACGTCCAAGAGCCAGTGGTCGGCGCCGTTGGCGCCCATCGCCATGAAGCCGACCGGCAGCTCGCCCGGCGCCTGGCAGGGCACGGTGGCGGCACAGCGGTCGAGGATGTTGCCGACCATGGTGTTGCGGAGGCTGAGGAGGTTTCGCCGGGCGTAGTCGTCGTCGCTCGCGACCTCGTCGAGCCGGGGCGCCAGGATCGGCGTCGTCGGCATGACCACGGCATCGAAGGCCCGGGTCCGCCGCTCGGTCTCGGCGATGATCCGTCGGCGCCACTCCAAGAGGTCGATGTAGTCGGCGGCGCTGATCCGCTCGCCGTTCTGAATCCTCCCACCGACGCGCGGGTCGTAGTCGTTGCCGCGCCGAGCCAAGAGATTGCGGTGCCAAGCATAGGCCTCTGCCGCCGCCAGGCCGCCGGCGGCGCCCATCTCGGGGATCTCGTCGAGCGCGGGCAAGGTCACGTCGCTGAGGCGCGCGCCCGCCGCCGCGAGCCGTGACAGCGCCGCCTCGAAGGCCCGGGCGACCGCGTCGTCCATGTCGTCGAGGACGTAATTCCGGACCACGCCCAGGCGCACGCCGGCGATGTCGATTTCCTCCGGCAGGCGTACCGCAGTTCCAGCCAGCAGCGAATCGGAGATCGCGCAGCAGGCGATGGAGGGCGCCAGCGGGCCGATCGAATCGAGGCTGGAGGAGAGCGGCAGGCAGCCGGCGAGGGGCACCCGCGACTGCGTCGGCTTGAAGCCCGAAATGCCGCAATAGGCGGCGGGGATCCGGACCGAGCCGCCGGTGTCGGTGCCGAGCCCCATCACTGCCATCTGGTCGCCGACCGAGACCGCGGCGCCCGCGGACGAGCCGCCCGGCACCCGGGCCCGGTCGTGCGGGTTGCCGGGGGTGGCGTGGTGCGGGTTGACGCCGAGGCCGGAGTAGGCGAACTCGGTCATGTTGGTGCGCCCCATCAGCACCGCCCCGGCGGCGCGCAGGCGGGCGACGACGGGGGCGTCGGCCGTGGCGGCGGCGGCGTCCGCCAGCACGATCGAGCCGGCCGGCGTCGGTTGCCCGGCGATATCGAAGAGGTCCTTGATCGAGACCGGTAGGCCCAGCAACGGCGACGGCACCCGGCCCTCGGCCCGGATCGCGTCCGCCGCCTCGGCCTGACGCCGCACCGCGTCGGCGTCGAGCTTGATGAAGACGCGGCCACCTTCGCCGGCGGTGTCGGTGGCGCGCTCCAGCGCTGCCTCGGCGAGCGCTCGGCTGCTGGTCCGGCCCTCGGCCAGGTCCGCGGCGAGCTCCAGTACGGTTGGCAGTCCGTTGATCGGCATCGAATAGCTCCTCCTCTTCAGGCGGCGCTGACCTTGGCCCAGGGCGACATCACGAAGGCCGCACCGACTTGTTCTTCGCCGCCGGCGAAGCCGCCGACCGCGTTAGGGCAGGCGAAGAGCGCCGGATAGACACCGTGCTGGACCTCGGCGGTGTTGAAGGCACCGGCCAGCGCCGAGACGACGTCCGGCGCCAGCGTCCGGTCGACGGCGACGAGGTCGCTGCCGGAGACGTCGATCCGGGGCTGGTGGAAGGCAGCCTCCATCTCCATGCCATAGTCGGTCAGGAACGAGATCAGTTGGTAGACGGCAGGCAGAATGCGTCGCCCGCCGGAGCCGCCGACGGCGAAGCGGAAGCCGTCATCGCGGACCACAATGCTGGGGCACATGTTGGAGAGCGGCCGCTTGCCGGCCGCGATCGAGTTCGGTCGGCCGGGGCGCGGATCGAACCACATGATGCCGTTGTTCATCATGATGCCGGTCCGGGGCAGCATCACCTTGGAGCCGAAGAGCGACAACAGCGTCTGCGTCAGCGCCACCATGTTGCCCTCGGCGTCGATCACCGAGAGGTGCGTGGTGCAGGAGGGCTGGCGGGCCTCGTCGGCATCGCCCATGGTCGCCAGCCGCTCGGCGAAGGCCTCGGTCAGCGCGCCGGCGTAGGCGAGGTAGGTCCGGGCGTCCGGTGCCGCGCCGGGGCTCAGCCGCTCGGCCAGGGTGGCAAAGGCCCGTTGCATGGTCGGCCCGGCCGAGAGGTCGGGTGCGGCATGCACCGTGGCGCCGCGATAGGGCCGGCCGAGCGCCGGCACGACACGGGCCTCGTAGCGGGCCAGGTCGTCGGCGGTGAGCGTGCTGCCGCCGGCACGCGTGTCGGCGGCGATGGCGGCGGCGATCTCGCCCTCGTAGAAGTCGCGCGGGCCGGCCTCGGCGAGGCGGCGGAGCGTCTCGGGCAGCACGCCCAGATGCGTGCGCGGGATCGGTCCGCCCCATTCGCCGACCGGCGGGAAGCCGCCCGGCAAGTAGACCCGGCGGCTCTCCTCGAAGCGGTTCAGGATTTCGGCCGCGGTGGCGATCTTCAGCGTCGCGTACCAGTCCACCATCATGCCTGCTTCGGCGAGCCCGATCGCAGGTGCCAGCATATCGGCCCAGCTTCGCGTGCCGAAGCGTTCAAGCGCGGTTGCGATGCCGTCGACGTAGCCCGGCACGGCCATGGCGTAGTAGCCGTGCAGGTTGCGGTCCTCCAGCACCGCCGGCCAGCCGAAGAGCTCGCCCGAGGTGTTGCCCGTCAGCGGGTAGTCGTCGGGGTCCAGTCCGGTGGGTGCTACCATGCCGAAGTCGACACAACTGACGCTGTCTTTCGCCGCTTCGTAAACGAGCATCATGCCGCCACCGCCAAGGCCGCTCATCCAGGGCTCCACCGTGCCGATCGCCAGGCTGGCGGCCACCGCGGCATCGACCGCGTTGCCGCCCTCGGCCAGCACCTGGGCGCCGACGTCGGAGGCGAGATGGTGCTGCGAGGCGACGAGCCCCCGCCGGCCGGTCACCGCCGGTTTCCGCACCTGCCAAGTCTCGATCGCGCTTTCCGTCGTCACAATTCTCTCCTCGAACTACGGTTTATTCACAGGCCCGCATCCTGCGGCCTGACACAGCCTCGGACAAGCCGGGCTAGGGGCTTGCCTATTTGCCCTCCATGACGTTGACGCCGTCCCAATCGGCGTCGGGCGGGTTCTCGGCGAACTCGTGCGCCCGCGCCGCCATCACTTGGGCAGGGCCGTCCTCGGGCCCGGCCGCCTGCCAACGATCGGCCGCTTCGGCGAAGCGGCGCTGGCGGTAGAGGGCCAGGGCCTCGGCGTATCGGGCCGCCGTCGCCCGCTCGGCCTCGCCGGCGGCATCGCTCCGGGCCAGCGGCTCGAAGATCGTCAGCGGCTCGGCGCGGCCCTTGACCGCGACCCAATCGATCTCGCGCAGCAGCATCTCGTCGTCCACCGCCGCCGCCGTCGTCGGTCCGATCAGGAACGAGCAGCCGTAGACCCCGGGCAGGCTCTCCATCCGCGCGGCGACGTTCACGGTCTCGCCGACGGCGGTGTAGTTGTAGCGCTTCTCCGAGCCGACGTTGCCGACGATCGCCTCGCCCGAATAGACGCCGATCTTGATGCCGAAGCCGTGCTCGCCCCTGGCCGCCGCCTGGCGGGCCGCCTCTTGGATGCGCTGCAAGGCCTTGAAGCCGGCATCCACCGCATGCCGGGCATGTTCCGGGTCCGCCACCGGCGCGCCCCAGATCGCCATCACGGCGTCGCCGATATACTTGTCGACATAGCCCCCGCTGTCGTCGACCTCGTCGCTGACGAGGGCCAGATACTGGTTGGTGAGCGCCACCAGCTCCTCGGGCCCGACCTTGGTGGAGAGGGCGGTGAAGCCGGAAAGATCCGCGAACATCACCGTCACCGGACGCACCGTGCCGCCGAGATGCAGGGCATTTGGATCGTCGGCCAGGCTCTCGACCAGGCTCGGCGCCAGGTAGCGCCCGAAGGCGCGCTGGATAGAGAGGCGGCGGCGCTCTTCGACCAGGTAGTGGACGAGGTAGCCGAGCCCCGTCGAGACCGCCACCGCCAGCATCGGCAGTGCCGCCGGCAGCCAGAGCCGGCTCTCGATCAGCACCACCTCGCCGGCCCAGAGCGCCAGAATCGAGAGCAGCGCCAGCACCACCGCCGTCCAGGGGGCCAGGACCATCCCGACCACCGCGCCCAATCCGCCGGCGAGGCCGGCCAGGCCAATTCGAAACCAGACCGGAACCGGGCGCAGATGCTCGCCGGTAAGCGCGGCGTCGGCCGCCGAGGCGTGCACGTAGACGCCGGGGACACTGCGCGACTTCGGCGCCGCGGAGGCAAGACGCGGCAGGGCGCAGGCCGCCTTCGGGTCGTCGGCAGGCGGTACCGTTCGGGACAGATACCTGGATGACGGCACGGCGCGGTCCTCGACGGGCAGCACCGAGCCGATGAAGACGAGGCGGCCACCGAAGACCTCCCGCAAGCGTTCCGGCGCCTGGGTGGCGCAACGCAGCACATCGACAAGGGCATAGGTGGGCATGGATTCGAGCTGGCGCCTCGGCGCCGGCATCAGCTCCGCCGCCGCCACCTCGGTGCCAGCCCGGCCCAGGACCGCGCCGGCGATGCTCTTGTCCTTGGTGCCGTCCGGGTTGTCGAAATGCAATCGCACCCGACGGACGACCTCGTCCGAATCGGGGGGGATCTCCAAGCGACCGAGGGCGTTCGCTTGGGATCTGAGCGCCGCCCGAAAAGTCCTGACCGGCAGCGTATTGGCCGAGCGGCCGAGCACGATTCTATCACGATGCCGAGAGAGGGCTTTCAGAAACGGCAGATCGTAGCCGCGGCTCAACTTGTTGGCGTCATAGGCGAACAACAGGTCGAAGGCGACGACCCGGGCGCCGGCGGCGCCGAGTGCGGTCACCAGCTCGGCCCAGATCGGGCTGAAGAGGACCCGCGGCAAGGCGGCGAGGTCGTCCGAATCGAGGCTGCGCTGATCGATCGCGACGACGACGACCTTGGTTTCGGTCTCGGGCACCGTCGCCGGCCAGAGCTGCGCCCGCGCCGCCAGGGCGACGTCGAAGAGCCAGCCGTCGCCAATCGTCGGCCCGTCCAGCTTGAACGACGCCAACGCGGCGGCGGCGAGACAGGCGGCGATGGTCGGAAGGGCGAAGCGGCGGCGCAGAGACATGCCGGCCCGTATGCGCGTCCTAGTTCAGTCGGACGACGGTCAGCGGCGACTTGCCCCGTCCCTTGACCTCGAATTCGAGGCGGAGCGCCTTGCCGCCGCCGGCGGGCACGACCTCCAGCGCATAGCCCTCGCCCGGCGCCAGCGGCGCCTTGTCTTTCGGCCAGTCGAAGCGGGGGCTTTCGATCGGCGCCTCCAGCAGTGCGGTGTCGTCCTTCACGATGCGTAAGCTCT
>JASLMY010000170.1 GCA_030746295.1 Alphaproteobacteria bacterium
GTGGCGGATTTTTGCTCCGCCCGCAGCCGGACATCCCAGCCGCCTCAGTGGTGTATTTTTGCTCCGCCGCTTACACTACGTCACGTATAAGACGTACTACAAGCTCATCAAAAAAGCCGAGGACGACCCCAACGTAGAGCGCAAAAAGGCGGCCAAGGCGCTGGCCCGCTTCATGCGCCTGCATCCGCATAACATAGGCCAGAAGACCGAAGTGATGATCGAGCACTTTCAGCAGTTTACGCGCCACAAGATCGGCGGTCACGCCAAGGCCATGGTGGTCACCGGCTCGCGCTTGGAAGCGGTCCGCTACAAGCAGGACTTTGACCGCTACATCCAGGAGAAGGGCTACCCGATCAAGAGCCTGGTGGCATTCTCCGGCATCGTCGAAGACGACAAGATCGCTGAGAAGACCTACACGGAAGTGGAGATGAACGGCGGGATCAGGGAGAAAGAACTGCCCGACTCCTTTGCCAAGCCGGAATTCCGCGTGCTGTTGGTGGCCGAGAAGTACCAGACGGGCTTCGACCAACCACTGCTGCACACGATGTATGTGGACAAGCGCCTTGCCGGTATTCAGGCGGTGCAAACCCTTTCGCGGCTGAACCGCACGCACCCGCTGAAAGACGACACCTTCGTGCTCGACTTTGTGAACGATCCCGCCGAGATCCAGGAGGCCTTCCGCCAGTACTACGAAGGGTCGGTGATGGGCGAGCACGTCGATCCGGATAGAATCTATGAGGTCAAAGCGGAGCTTGATGCGTCGGGCATCTACCTGCAGACCGAGGTGACGGAGTTCGCGCGTGTCTTCTTTGCCCCTAAGCGGCGCCAAAGCCTCGGCGACCACAAAGCGATGAACGCCATTCTCGACCAAGCGGTGGCTCGCTTTTCCCAGCTGCAGAACTCCGAAGAACAAGAAGCTGAGCTATGGCGCGGCAAAACGCAGGCTTTCCGTAACCTCTACGGCTTTCTGAGTCAGGTCATTCCGTACCAGGACAGCGATCTAGAGAAGCTCTTCACTTACCTGCGCCATCTGGCGCTGAAGCTGCCGAAGCGCAAGAGCGGGCCCGGCTATCAGTTCGATGAAGAAGTCGAGCTTGACTATTACCGCCTGCAGAAAATCAGCGAAGGCTCGATCAGCCTGAATGAGGGCTACGCCAAGCCGTTGGACGGGCCCCGCGAGGTGGGCTCGGGAATGGTGCGCGAGGAGCAAGTCTCGCTGTCGCGCCTGATCGACATCATCAACGAGCGCTTCGGCGGCGAACTGAACGAGGCCGACCAACTCTTCTTCGATCAGATCGCGGAGGCGGCCAGTCAGAACGAGTCATTGCAGAAGGCCGCTAAAGTTAATTCTCTGGACAAGTTCCAGTTGGTGTTCCGCCAAGTGTTGGAGTCGTTGTTCATCGAGCGGATGGAGCTGAACGAAGAGCTGTTCGCCGACTACATGGGCAAGCCGGATATGCAGGAGCTCGTTTCCAAGTGGCTCGGCAGCCAGGTATACGATTGCCTGTCCTCTGGCAAACCCCACCTAGCGAGCGATGCATCCGTCGGCCGGCCCAGGCGATGAAGTGGTGTCCGAGTGTCTCTTGGAATGGCAAAAGCGGGCGGCCATGACACGCCGAAGCCGATGCCCAGCTCCACCGCCCGACACCACCAGGACGGCCGATCTGTCTGCCCGCCGCCTGCCATTTGGATGGTGGCCGAGCGTACCCACGGACCAGGCACCACGCGCGCAAGCAACGCCAGCGTACCCATAGCGTACCCCAAAGCTTTACATCAGCGAAAAAGGGCTAGCCGTTTCCAGCTAGCCCTTTGATTTTATTGGCTCCCCGGGCCGGACTCGAACCAGCGACCCAGCGGTTAACAGCCGCTTGCTCTACCAACTGAGCTACCGGGGATCAGTCGGCCGTGCCGCGCTGGGCGGCCGGAACGGGCTTATAGCAAAAGCCCTCCCGAAGCGCTAGCTGGATTCTTGGGCCGGAGCCTGTATCGTGGCCGGAAACGCCAACGGACAACGCCAGGAGGACAGGCCATGGACGACGCCGCCAAGAAGACCGCGCTCAGGATGATCCCTTACGGCATCTACGTGATGACCGCCGAGGCCGCCGACGGCGCCACCGCCGCCGCCACCGTCAACTGGGTCACCCAGACCTCGTTCAACCCACCGCTCGTGGTCGTCGGCGTGAAGTCCGATTCTTCGGCCTACGAGATCGCCAAGAACGCCGGTCACTTCGCCCTCAACATGCTGGGCAA
The DNA here is from genome assembly GCA_030746295.1 of Alphaproteobacteria bacterium. The sequence goes on from JASLMY010000170.1 coordinate 2,251, forward strand.
GGGGCAGCAGGGTGCTGCCTTCACCTTCTTCAAGCCGGCCGAGCGCGACGGTCAGAGCCTGAGCGGCGAGCCGATCCGCGCCGGCGGCAGCGGTGCGCCGGTGCTCGAGAACGCCATCGCTCATGTCGAGTGCCGGATCGCCGAGATCGTCGAGCGCGGCGACCACCACATCGTCGTCGGCGAAGTCGTCGAGGCCAACGTGGCGAAGGAGCCCGAAGGCCGTGCCGACGCGGCGATCCTGGAGATGAAGGAGCTCGGCGACAACGTCTTCTATGGCGGCTGAAGCGGGCGCCCGGGGCGCCGCCGTCAGAGGTCCGCGACCTCCTGCCGCAGGCTCGCGATCAAGGCCTCGATCCGCGTCAGGTGGGGCGCCTCCGCCTCGAGGATGGCCTCGAAGGCCTTGCGTTTGAGGGCCGGCCTGTCCAGGCTCGCCGCCGCACCTTCCAGCCGTGCCGCATCGTAGACCAAGTCGATCAGGCGCTCGGCCGCGTGCAGCCGCCCCCAGAGGTAGTCGTTCTCGCGGTGGCCGCGCGAGAAGAAGGCGCCGAAATGGCCGAACTCGATGCCCTTCAATGTCGCATCGGCGGCGCCCTGGCGGATCGTTTGGGCATCTTCCGGGCTGATCCGGTCGACCCTGATCTCGTCGAACTCGCCGAGGTCGCGCCAGTTGGTTATCGAGAAGGTCAGCACGTCCCAGAAGGCGAAGCCGATATAGGCGGTGTGGAGCTCTCGCTTGGCCGCCTGCGGCCATTCCTCGGCCCCGATCTCCGCCATCAGCCGGTCGGCCGCGGCGTCGGCGGCGGTGAGATCGAGGGCCCGGGCGAGGGCGTCCGCGACCGCGTCCAGATCGGCACCGTCGACGGCGTCGATCGTCGCGGCCTCGGCAGTGCCGAAATGGTCCCTGACACGTGCCGCGAGCTCGGGCGGCAAACCTGAGGCATCGTCGGCTTGCCGCATCGCGTCGAGCCGTTGGTAAAGGCGCCGCTTGACGCCATCCAGTCGGTCGGCCGAAAGCGCGGCGAAGGCCGGCTCGCCGAGGCGGCCATAGAGCATGTTCAGGTTCTGGATCACGAAGCGCAAGCGGCGGCGGCGGAAGTCCAGATCGAAACGGCGCAGGAAATCGATCCAGCCGGTAGTGGCGGCCTCGCCCCGTGCCGCCTCGACGCCGGCGGCTTCCGGCAGCGCCCCGCTCCCTTCCGCCCAGCGCCTGCAGGCCCGGCCGACGGCCTCGGCCTCGGCCGAGCCCGGACCGAGGCCGGCCAGCTCGGCCAGGGTCTCCGCGAGTGCGGTCAGCACCTGAAAGAGCTTCAACCGCACGTAGCCGTGATAGGCGAAGCCGGCCTCGCGAGCCGCGTCCGCATTCGCGGTCTCGCGCCAGCGGCCGATCCGTTCCGCGTCGAGCGGGTCGACGTCGGCGTCGGGGGCCAACTCTTGGACCAGATCGCGGACCAGGGGCCGGGTCGCCTCGATCACGGCGTTGACGCGGCGGACCCTGAGATTGAAGCCGCTGACCCAGTTGAGATCGTCGTAGATCGGCTCTTGGCGCGGAATGTCCGATAGCGCGCCTTTGAGAGTGCGCAGGAATCCCGGCGCGCCGCCGTCCGGTGGCGGCGGCGGGCCGGCCGGGTTGGGGTCGATATAGACCAGCCGGCGGTCGACTTGGCGATAAGCGGGGCGGTCGCGGATCGATTGGATCGCCTCCGCGAACGGCTTGTTGTTGAGGACGCTGCCGTCGAGGAACGAGGTTCGCATCGGGTCCATGTCCGCCTCGCGGTAGCGGACGAAATTGTGCCCCAGGAACCTGGCACGACCGTGCCAGGCGCCTCGACGCCCGGCGAACAGGCCGTCCATCTCGCCGATCTGCGCCGGCGGAAAGGCGCCGGGAAAGGAGGAGGTGGCACGCGAGGCGAAGGCGAGTGCCGGCACGCCGTCGTCGTCGAAGTCGGTGTCGAGTCCACCGCCCGACCAGCGGCTGTACTGGAAGCGGAGCATGTGGCGATGCTCGCGCTCGCGCACGATGCTGGGGTCGTGGATCGGAATGCGTCGAGGGTAGCCAAAGAAGTCGGTCACGGTGACGAAGAGCTCGAGGCGTTGGCCGTCGGGCAACAGCGAGGCCGCGGGGTCGGCGGTGCGGGACATGCCGGCGATGCCGTCCAGCAGCACGGCGGCGAGGTTGGTGCCGTCGAAAGGCGGGCGGAACCAGCGCGAGCGGAGGAAAAGGGAGAGCTTGCGGCGCATCTCCGGGTCGCCCCGCAAGTTGCCGGCTGCGCTTCGGCTGTAGGCCCAGACGAGCGGCCGCAGGAACCACTTGCTCCAGCGGCCGGCCTTGCGCTCGGGCGCCAACAGGCGGGCGACGTCCGCCTCCTCCAGCCAGACCCGGCGCAGGCCGTCGATCGACAGGTCGTGGGCCAGCGCGCGGGCCAGGATGACGCCGTTGATGCCGCCCGCGGAAGCGCCGGCGACGACGTCGACGAAGACCCTGAGGTCGAGCGCTGAGCCGATCGCTTGCAGGATCTCGAAATAGACCCGCTCGGTGTCGTGCTCGCGCCCCTGCGCGGGCGTGACGTCGTCGAAACGGCAGCGCTGTTTCTGGTCGAGGTCGGGCACCGCGTGGTAGGCCTTGGAGGCGCGGGCGAGCTTCAGGATCTCCTTGGTGACGCCGTGCATGTAAACGGCGAGCGAGACGCCGCCATAGCAGACGAGCGCCAGGCGGAGCTCCTTCTCCTTCACCGGCGGGGCTCCGCTCGTCGACCGGAGTGATTGCCGAAACCATCCTGGCGGAGTGGCCGGTTGGGCTGTCTTTTTGGACTCTCCATGAGCCGGGCTGGACTCTCCAAATGAGGCGCGCGCATCCTTCTTGCCTCAGAGCGTCGGCCCCGGCGTCGCCATCGAAAAGGCGGTCAGCTCGGCGGTAATGAAGTCGTAGGCGTCGTCGACGGAATCCGTTCGATGGAAAAGCGCCAGGTCGGCCTCGGCGATCGTGCCATAGCGGATCAGCGCCTCGAAATTCACCACCTCATCCCAGTAATCGATGCCGAACAGCACGATCGGCATCCGCTTTCGGATCTTGCCGGTCTGCACCAGGGTCAAGAGCTCGAACAGCTCGTCCAGCGTGCCGAAGCCGCCGGGGAAGACGATCACCGCCTTGGCCAGATACGCGAACCAGAACTTGCGCATGAAAAAATAGTGGAAGTTGAAGTCGAGCTGACGGCTGACATAGGGATTGTGAAAGTCCTCTACCGGGATCGATATCGTCAGGCCGACGTTGAGGCCACGCGCTTCCGAGGCGCCGCGGTTGGCGGCTTCCATGATGCCGGGGCCGCCGCCGGTGCAGACCACGAAGCGCCGCTCGTCACCGGGCTCCGTCGGTTCTTGCCCCTTGCTGAGGCCCTTCGACCAATGGGTCAAGCGGCCGGCGAGCTCGCGCGCGGCTTCGTAGTACCGTGACATCTCCAGTTGACGCCGCGGCTCGCCGAGGTCCGCGCCCTCGGCCTCGGCGCGGGCCAATGCCGTCTCCGCCCGCTCTCGGCTCGGCAGCCGGGCCGAGCCCATGAAGACGATGGTATCGTCGACCTGGTTGTCTTCGAAGCGGCTCTTGGGCTCCAGGTATTCGGCCAAGAGCCGCAACGCCCGCGCATCGGGCCCCTCGAGGAAAGGGCGCCTCTGGTAGGCCTTCTGGGCGGTTTTGTGCTTTGCGGACTTCCCCATCGCTCGGATCCCCATCCTATTCGGGGCAGGGCCCCCGAATCTAGTGTCCCGATTCAGAAGTTCGCATCGCTTGTGGCAAGCGCTCGATGAACTTCTGATTCGATAAGGACACCAGCATCCCTTTGATTTTTTTGTGGTTTAAGGATTTGAAGTTCCTCACGGTGCTTGCCCCAACAATGGGAGGAACTTCAAATCCACCACACGAGGCTCGACTCTACGCGGCCCCTTCGGCCAGGGGCAATCGTCGGTAAGTGTCGCCCGTCGGTGGCGAGGCTCGGCCGGCGAGGTCACTCGAAGACGTAGCCGGCGCTTTCCATGTGCCGCGCGAGGCCGCGGCCCAGCTCCGGGACGTCGCCAATGACGCTCAACAGCACGTCGCGCGAGACCATTAGCACGCGTAGCGCGGTCGTCGCGGTCACGGTGGCGGTGGCGAGCGATTGATGCAGGATGGCGATTTCGCCGACGAAGGCCGGCGGCTCGAGCACCCGCACGACGCGCGATCCCTCGCCGGAGCCGAGAGAGATCTCGACCTTGCCCTCGAGAATGACGAACAACGTATCGGCCTTCTCGCCTTGGGCAATCAGAACGTCGCCCGGGACGAAGTGCCGCAGCTGGCTGGCGAATGCCAGTAGCTTCAGCTTCGCTGACTCCAACTTGGCGAAAGGCGGCAAGTCCTGCAGCAGGACGACTTCGTCGCGAAAGCTCATCCAACCTCTCCCGTACTAGGCACGACGGGAGTATAGCATGCGGTCGCTAGAAGCACCCGCGGACCCGACCCGAGCGGCCAGCCGGCCAATGCGGGGGCGAAACTGTGGCAACGAAGTCCGCGCGAGCTGGTTTGCCTGTCCGCGCGCACCTATACTGGTGGGGCCGAGCGCGACAGCCCGCGTGCCGGTTGGCCTTACCTGGTCAACGCCCTACTACTCGGCCAACAGCGAGGCCGCGCCGAACAGGGTTCCGAGCGTCGGTTCGCTCACTGTGGCCTGATGCGCGATGCCGCCGACTGGGTTGCCATTGATAGTCAAGAGGTCGTTCAGCAAGGTGCAATTGCCGCAATTGGTGTGGGTGACACCGGGACCGCCGGCGCCGAAGTCGAGGAAGCCGGGACCACTGGTCGGGAAGGTCGTCGTCTGCGAGATGGCCCCGGTCGCACCCGTGATGAACAGGATGCCTCCTGCCGAGATCGTATAAGTCTTGGTCGAGAGGTCGGCCGTGAACATGTAGTTGTAGGTGCCGAGTACCGGCAGTCCCGACAGACTTGGGATCTCGAGCGCGCCGCCAGTGGTGTTACCGGTGAAGGAGACCAGGGCGGCATTGACCAACGGCAGGCCGGTTGCCGAGGCACTGACGGTGCCGTTGTTGATCATGTTGACCGCGGCCAGGTCCGACACTTCCTGCCCGAGGTTGTTGAAGATCCCGAACCCGCCATGGCAGCAGAAGCCGCCGCCGGACGCCGCATCCTCCAGGTCACTGTCGTCCGTGACCGTGTCGAGGGCCGCGATTGTGGTCGCCACGTCCTGCACAATGGTGGCGGCCTGGCCCGCGGCCGCGGCGTGCTGGCCGGCCGCTTTCGTCGCCGTCTCGTCGGATTCGAGCCGCACATCGGTCGGTGGCGGCGCACCCGCCTGTCCGGCGCGCAGGGCGGCGGCGTTCAAGCGGTTGTTGATCTGAACGATGGCGGCGAGATCGATCGGGCCCGGAACGGTCGGCGGTTGCCCGGGTCGCACGATGGTCCCCCAACCTGTACGCGCCACGGTCACCGATTTCCCCGCCGAGGCGACGGTGATCTCGCCCGGCTTGGCGTTCGAGTTGTTCTTCACGCCTGGCCCGGCGAGGACGATCGTCTCCTCTTGCAGGTTGCCCGTCGCGTCGCGGACCTCGTCACGCAGGACGATCGTGCCGCGAATGCCGATGACCGAGATCTGCGTTTGAATCTGGGCCCGGTCGGTCCCCAGCCTGCCAATCCCGCCCGAGACGTAACGGAAGGTGCCGCGCGTGACTTTAGCCAACAGCTTGCCCTGGTTGGCCGCCGGGTCGTAGACGAACTCGTCGATCACGACCTCGCTGTTGGGACCGACGGTGAAGCTGCTCTCGTCCAGCAGCAGCAGTTGCGCCCGGCTGTCGGCGGCGCTCTTGATCTGGTCCTGCATGAAGACGTCATTGCCGACCACCAGCGGCGTGCTGGCGGCGGGTTTGGCCGCGGGCGTTCGCGACACGTCGCCGTTCACGGCTGCCGACACGCCGGCGCGAGAGGGTTGGGCCGCGGTCTCGTTCAAGAGGGCAGGGGCCGTTGCACAGAGCAGGGCGGTGATGCCCACCGCCATCCGCTTCGTCAGCCTATTCCGCGATTCAGTCATCATTCCACCCGCTATTGCCCGAGGTTGCGTTCGACGTCGGCTCACCAGTCGAACCGTTTCGACAGCGTCAGCATGAACCTCGCGTTGTCGTACTCGAAGTTGGTGATGTTCGAAACCTGACGATATAGCTCGATCGACGGCACCAGCATCAGATCCTCCAATAGGAACGACGGCTCGGTGCCCGTGAGGCTGCGGGCGACGGAGGCGATCGGCAGCCCGTAGGCCACGCGCAGTGTCGCGAACTTGTCGCCGCGCGTCTTGGTGCTGAAGAAGAGATCCGGTGCGTCGTATTCCCGCAGGCCGACGGCGACACTACCCTGCAGGAAATGATCTCCGAACAGCAGCGTGGTGAGCGAGGCGTCGAGACGGCCGCCGGTGTACTCCTCGTAGTTCTCGTCCGCCATCTTCCTGGTGAAGGTGCCCGTTCCCTTCGCCAGCAGGGTCGGCAGAATGGTGTAGTCGAAGCCGGCGCCCGCATCGATCCGGAAACCTGTACGCTCGTGCGCCAGCGCGCTTTCGGCGATGCCGTCGAAGTCCTCATACGTGAAGCCCGCCGTGCCGCGGAGCTTGAGGTCCTTGTTGATGCGGCGGCTGACGGCGACGTCCGGTCCGATCGACTTGTAGAAAGGCTCGTGCGAGAGCTGCAGCCAGCTCAACCTCAGGCTCGGCTCCAGATCGCCCCAGCTGAAGTGGTGTGCCGAGCCGATCTTGCCGGCGATCAGCTTGGTGCTCTGGCTGTCTTCCTCGATCTGCTCGCGGCCGTAGAGGGTCAGCTCGCCGACCAGCTCGCTCTCGATCTGCAAGCCGAGGTCGTGGCTCGCCCCCAGTGTGCCCCGGGCGAAGAAGCCGAAGTCGTCCTCGGCGCCGGCGACGGGGAAGTTGATGTTCGCCACCGTCACCATTTCCGAGGCCGGTGCCGAAGTGATGTTGGTGTCGTACTGCGCGCCGAGGCTGGCGATGGCGTAGAAGCGGGTCCGCCGGCGGCGGCGTTCGATCAAGGCCAGGTACTTCTCGACCTCGGCCTTCAACTCGGCCGGCAGCTTGTCGGTGGCGATCCGCTTCAGCTCGGTTTCCGATTCCAAGTAATTGTCGAGGCGATACAGGATGATCGCGTAGAAGAGCCTGATGTCCTGCAACTGCGGATGGGCGATCAGGATGCGCTCCAAGGTCACGGCGGCACCAGTCAAGTCGCCCGCCGCTACCTGTTGGCGGGCGTATCGGAAGTTGAGCCGGATGTCGCCCGGATTGGCCAACACCTCTTCGAAGGTTACGGGCGCCGCCTTGGCCCCGCCGCTCTGCGCCATCGCGGCCGAGCCCCCGGCCAGCAAGGCCAGAACGCCGCAGTTGATCAAGAATGCCCGGGCGATCTTCGTCGCCGAGAACCTACCCATCATGCTGCCCCTCACCGCGAAGCGATTGATGTCGTTGCTTACCGATTCGGCTTGGCCCGGCCACGTCTCGGCCCGCCACCGAGAAACGCCAAAATCTGACGTATCTTCACCGGTCAACCCCTTCGAGAGCCGGATCGAGCACGACAAATATCCATCACCTCACCACTACTATATCTCGGCATTGCAAGCAACCGAGGGCCCATAGTTGCTGCCAATACGACGTCTTAATCTCGAAACACTGTGACAAACATGATACTTGGCAATTGGACCTATTTTAGTGCGAAGACTTTGACGCTGGCAGCGTATTTGTTGATGTCGAAGTCGAGCCGACCGACGGCCGCGCCAGGTGTCGCTCCATCCCGGCCACAACAAGCGGTATCGCTGCCGCCGGCTTCGAGATCGGCCGCCTCGTTCTCGCGATAGAGGTTGAGATCCGCTCCGCTGTCGACGACCTGGATGGCAGTGAAGCCCGCGGCGGCGAGCATCGCCTCGTATTCCGCGATCGTCAGCGCACCGTCGATACAGCCCGTGCAGGCCTCGGCGATGCCGACCAAGTCCGGCGGCAGCGCTTTCTTCAAGGCGATATCGCTGATCGCCAGTCGGCCGCCCGGTCTCAGGACACGAAGGATCTCGGCGAACGCCTTCGGCTTGTCGGGAACCAAGACCATGACGCAGTTGGAGATGACGCAATCGACGCTGTTGTCGGCAAGCGGCAAGGCTTCGATCTCCGCCAGGTGGAAATCGACGTTTCGCACGTCGAGCTTGTCCGCATTCCGCTCTGCCAGGCGGACCATGTCGGCAGTCATGTCGACGCCGATCGCGCGGCCCCTCGGACCGACCTTGCGGGCCGCCAAGAAGACGTCGAGGCCGCCACCGCTGCCGAGATCGACCACCGTCTCGCCTTCGCGAAGACTGGCCATCGCGGTCGGATTGCCGCAGCCGACGCCCAGATTGGCCTCGGCAGGAATGCTCGACAGATCGTCGTCGGTGTATCCGAACGCCCTAGCGAGCGCGCGCGTTTTCTCATCGTCGCTGCCGAGGCCGCGGCGGGCGATTTCGCCGTATCTTTCGCTGACCGCCGCTTTCGTATCGCTGTCCATCGCCCCAGCCGTCCGACCATCATCCACCGGCCCGCGATCCGTAGCCGTCACGATGCCCTCGCCGATCTCGCACCCTCGCAAGCCCAGCTACGATCAGTGCCACAAAAGACCAAAGAGAGACCCAGCGGGCCACAAGGCCCCTCCGACTCCCCCGGTCGACCGCCAAACTGGGTTGAATGGCGGGTCTTACAAATGATTGAAATCAAGGGTCCGGCCATTGCTGCCCGCTGCTGTCGTCGATGCGCGAACCGATTCTTGGATCCATTCACAGTTGAGGCGCGATACCGAGAATGCTACGGC
>JASLMY010000171.1 GCA_030746295.1 Alphaproteobacteria bacterium
GACCGTATACCAGGTGGTCAAGGCGGTGTTCGAGAACTTCGATACCTTCCGTAAGCTGCATCCCGCCTTCAAGCATCTGAAGGAGAGCGAGATGATCAGCGACGCCCTGTCGGCGCCACTGCATGACGGTGCCATGAAGTACTACAAGGAGCGGGGCTGGAAGTAGCAGCCATCGAGGACCGGGGAGCATGGCCCATGGACATGCTCCCCGCCCTCGTGCCTCGGCCGCGTGGCCGGTTATTCATTTGATCGTTCTTATTCCGGGTCTCGCGCCGATGGTCGAGGCCCGGGCCGAATTGCAGAGGGAGTGACGCGCCGAGGCGGCGTTGGCCGGCGGCAGGATACGCAATAGATAGAGAGTGGATCGAAGCGAGCGACAGCAACCGAAGGGGGGACGGGACGCGCGCCCGGATGTGTGTGATGGGACATCGGTATCTGCCATTGATCCTGTGTTTCGCTCTTGCGTTTGCCGCGGCTTCGGGCGGCGTCTCAACGGCGGCCCGCGCCGACGTTCTGATCGGCGTCAACGAGGCCGCGCCCGTCCATGTCCATGTCGCCCGGGCACTCTGCCGGACAATCGGCCCGACCCTCGGCGAGGGCCGTTGCCAGGTGCAACGGATCGGCGGTGGGCACGCGGCCGCTCCGATCGCCGTCCTCTCCGACGTCCGCAACAACACCATCGAGATCGGCCTGACTCAATCCGATTGGGTCCATCACGCTTTCGGCGGGACCGGTCCGGTCGAGTTCATGGATGTCCGCTTCGAGAATCTGCGCACGCTGTTCGTGCTTCACGGCGAGCCCTTCACGGTCGTCGCGCGGCGTGACGCCGGCATCGGCGGGTTGGACGATCTCGTCGGCAAGCGGGTCAATATCGGCGTTCCCGGCTCCAATCAGCGCCTGGTCATGCAGCAGGTGATGGCGGCCAAGGGCTGGACCCGCGACAGCTTTCAGCTCGCCGACGAGTTGACCGGACCGGAGCAGTCGCTGGCGCTTTGTCACAACCGCATTCAGGCGATGGTGGTGACCGTCGCCCATCCCGATCCGGCGATCGGCAAGACGCTGCAGCTCTGCGATGCCGAAATCGTGCCGATCGGCGGCGCCGCGGTCGACGACCTGATCGAAGAGAAACCCTATTTCGCCTTCGCCACCATTCCGGCGGCGACCTACGAGGGCCAGACGGCGGCGGTCCAAACCTTCGGCGTGCGCGTCGTCGCCGTCGTCTCGGAGGACATGTCCGAAGCGGATGCCTACGGCATCGTCGAGGCGGTGGTCCAGAACCTCGATACGATCAAGCGGCTGCATCCGGCGCTGGGCGGCGTGCGCGCGAAGGCGATGACGCGGGGCGGGATCAGCGCCCCGATCCACGCGGGCGTGGCCAAGTACTTCCGCGAGAAGGGGATCATGTAGCCGTGGCGGCGAGGCGGCCTCTGCAACTTGCCGCGACGGAGTGCCAGACGGAGAGGGAAGCATGAGTGAGGAAAGAGACGCAGCACCTTCTGCCTCGCAGGAAGAGCTGCAGGACCTGATCGCCGAGGCCGATACCGGCGCGCGCACGCCGACGGGCATTCCGGCCAAGGTGCTTTGGATCGTGCCGCTGCTTTGGGCGCTGTTCCAGCTCTGGTACGCCTCGCCGTTGCCGTTCATGCTGAAGGTGGCGATCTTCAACTCGACCGAGGCCCGATCGATCCATCTCGCCTTCGCGATTTTCCTCGCCTATCTGGGCTTCCCGGCCCTCAAACGATCGCCGCGCCACTACATCCCGATCCAGGACTGGGTGCTGGCCCTCGTGGCTGCCTTCTGCGCCGGCTACCAGTTTCTGTTCTTCACCCAATTGGCGGACCGGCCGGGGCTGCCCACGACCTACGACATCGTCATCTCCGTGATCGGCCTCGTGTTCATCCTCGAGGCGACGCGCCGGGCGCTGGGGCCGCCGCTGATGGTGGTGGCCGTGGTCTTCATCGCCTACACCTTCGCCGGCCCCTGGGCGCCCGAGGTGATCGCGCACAAGGGGGCCAGCCTCGCCAAGGGCATGTCGCACTATTACCTGACGACCGAAGGCGTCTTCGGCATAGCACTCGGCGTCTCGACCAGCATGGTGTTCCTCTTCGTGTTGTTCGGCTCGTTGTTGGAGCGGGCTGGCGCCGGCAACTACTTCATTCGAGTCGCCTTCGCGCTGATGGGGCACATGCGGGGCGGGCCGGCCAAGGCGGCGGTGGTCTCGTCGGGCATGACCGGCCTGGTCTCGGGCTCGGCGATCGCCAACGTGGTGACGACGGGGACCTTCACCATCCCGCTGATGCGCCGGGTCGGCTTTTCGGCCGAGAAGGCGGGTGCGGTCGAGGTCGCTTCCTCGACCAACGGCCAGCTGACGCCGCCGATCATGGGGGCAGTCGCCTTCCTGATGGTGGAATACGTCGGCATCTCCTATGTCGAGGTGATCAAGCATGCGGCGCTGCCGGCGCTGATCTCCTATGTCGCGCTGGTCTACATCGTCCATCTAGAGGCGCTGAAGGCGGACATGCGGGGCCTGCCGCGCCGGGCGCCACCCCGGCTGGTACGGACCCTGATCAGCTTCCTCTCGACCTTTGTCGGCCTCGCCATCGTCACCGCCGTCGTCTATTACGGCCTCGGCTGGATGAAGGACGCGTTCGGCGACGCCACGCCGTGGATCGCGACTGTCCTGCTGGGCGTGGTCTATGTCGGGCTCTTGAAGTACGCGACCCTCTTTCCCGAGCTCGACACCGACTTGGAGATCCGCGAGCTGCCGGAGCCGGCGCCGACCATCAAGGCGGGGCTCTACTACCTGTTGCCGGTGGTGGTCCTGGTCTGGTGCCTGACCGTGGAACGGCTCTCGCCCGGTCTCTCGGCCTTTTGGGCGACGATATTCATGCTCTTCGTGCTGGTGACGCAACGTCCGCTGAAGGCGATATTGCGGCGTACGGGCGAGGACGTCGGCGGCTGTCTCCGAGAAGGCGTGATCGACCTCTTGGAGGGTCTGATCAGCGGTGCCCGCAACATGATCGGGATCGGCGTCGCCACCGCCGCCGCCGGCATCGTCGTCGGCACCATCACGCTGACCGGGATCGGCTTCGTGATGTCGGAGTTCGTCGAGTTCATCTCCGGCGGCTACGTCCTGCTGATGCTGCTGTTCACCGCCATCCTCAGCCTGATCCTCGGCATGGGGCTGCCGACCACGGCCAACTACATCGTGGTCTCGGCCTTGTTGGCCCCGGTCATCGTCACCGTCGGGGCCGAGCAGGGGCTGATCGTGCCGCTGATCGCGGTGCACATGTTCGTCTTCTATTTCGGCATCCTGGCGGATGACACGCCGCCGGTGGCCATGGCCGCCTTCGCGGCCGCCGCGATCTCCGGCGGCGACCCGATCCGGACAGGCATCCAGGGCTTCGCCTACGACATCCGGACCGCGATCCTGCCCTTCCTCTTCATCTTCAACACCGAGTTGCTGATGATCGGGGTCGAGACTTGGTACCATCTGCTGACCACCATCGTCACCGCGGTGATCGCGATGTTGCTCTTCGCCGCGGCCACGCAAGGATATTTCCTCACCAAGAGCAGGATTTGGGAAACCGTCGCCCTGCTGCTGATCGCCTTCACGCTCTTCCGCCCAGGCTTCTGGATGGATCGGCTCTATCCGCCGCTGGAATCGGTGCCGGCGAGCGAGCTCTATGAGATCGCCGGCCAGATGCCGGCCGATTCCCAAATTCGAGTCCAGATCAAAGGCGAGGACCTGGAGGGGCGCGAGATCGACAAGGTCGTGATGCTGCCACTGGGGGCGATGGCGGCCGGTAAGGACCGCCTGGCCGAGGCCGGGCTGGAGCTTCGCTTCGAGGACGGCAAGACGATCGTCGACAACGTCGTCTTCGGCAGTGTCGCCGAGCGACAGAAGATCGATTTCGACTACGAGATCGCCAGCGTGCAGCGCGAGGCCGACCGCCCACCGAAGCAGCTTTTCTATATCCCGGCCCTGGTCCTGCTGGGGCTGATCGTGCTGCTGCAACGCATGCGCCGGCGCAGCGTCCAGCTGGCGACGGCGTAGAGGAGGCGAGACGATGTTCAAGGACATTCTGCTGTGCGTCGATCTGGCGCACGAAAGCTCGTGGACCAAGGCCCTGCCGGCGGCCGTCGACCTCTGCAACCATTGGGGGGCGACGCTGCATGTCTTGAACGTGGTCCCCGATTTCGGCCTCTCCCTCGTCAGCCAGTATTTCCCCGAGGGCTACGAGCAGGAGGTCAAGCAGAAGGCGCTCGGCGATCTGCGAGACTTCGTCAAGGCGAACCTGCCGGCGGGAATAAAGGTCCAGCACATCGTCGGCGAAGGCACCGTCTACGATGTCATCTTGAAGACGATCGAGGAGATCTCCGCCGATCTGGTGGTGATGTCGGCGCATCGGGCCGACTTGAAGGACTACCTCTTGGGACCGAACGCGGCCCGGGTCGTCCGCCACGCCAACTGCTCCGTGATGGTGGTGCGGGAATAGCCTCTGAGTGGGTTCGAAGTCGCGCTAACAGTCGGCGCAGCGGCTGAGCGGCAGTTGGCGGGCCATCCAGCCGACGCCGCGAGCGCTGCCGAACATCCCTTCGCCGATGTCGACGACGTTCCGGTAGCCGGCCCGTCGGAGGATTTCCGTCGCCAGCTTGGAGCGCACACCGGTGGCGCAGATGAGGGCGAGCGGCGCCGCTTTGTTGCCGCCGGTGATCGCTGCGATCCGGTCGAGGAAGCCGCGCTCGCCGGTACGCGAGCGGATCGTGGCCCGCTCGGCGCCGCTCGGATAGCCGCTCTGGCGCCATTCCTCGGGCCGGCGGATATCGACGATGGTGACGGCCTGACGGTGTTGCAGCTCCAGCGCCGCCGGAGCGGAGATCAGTTCCGTCTCGGCGCGGCTCGGCGCGGGCCGGAAAACGAGGGCGGCGGCAAGACCCAAAAGGACTGCCGCCGCCAGACGACGGAAATTTGTGGAGACATCATGGTGATAGGGGGGCCGCAAAGATGATGTCACTGAGGTCTCCGCCGTCTATCACTGGGCCGTCTCGGATAGACCTTTCGAGCATCCCCGAGGCGACCCCGCTCATGCCTAATATTTGTTAAACGACGGGCGCCCACAAGGATTCCGGCCATCACATACCTTCACTTGTCTGTGATGGTCGAAGTGCTTGCATTTGCGGTTCCGTTTGGCACGGATCGGAGGTATTCCCGGCTGCCGAGTGCGCTGCCGCCCATTGCCGCAGGCGGCCGCGCCGAGAGCCACGGGCATTTGCGTTGACGGGCAAATCGGGCATCGCGCACGATAGGCGCCGAGGGAGGATCGATCATGCTCGAGGTGGTTCAAGTCGGCCAGTATGTGGCGATCATCGCCGGGCTGGCCCTCATCGCTTCGGCCGCTTTCGTGCTGATCAAATATCGGCCGTCGCCGAGATCGAACCTCGTCTATGCCGTCTTGGGCGTGATTTGCCTGGCGATCGCGGCGCTAGGTCAGGTGAGCTTCGATTTCGCCGTCCTGCTGGCGAAGATCGGCGCCGTGGAAGACAAGGTCCAGGGCCTCCAGGACCAGATGACGGCGCTGGAGGCGGCTGACAAGCAGCTTGGCGAACGCCAGAGCGAGGCGGCCGGGCGCCTCGACGCGCAGGCCGAGACGCTCGACGCGCTGTCGAGCCGGGTCGAGGTGGCCGAGCAGGGCCTCGAGGCAATGGGCAAGAAGATCGACGATGCCCGTAAGTCGATCAAGCAAAGCGGCCCGGGACCGAAGTCACTGAAGCCCCCGAAATCGGTCCGCGATCCGACCAAGCCTTTCTACCGGTGGAGTCAGTGAGAGGCGGCGCGCCGCCGTCGGCCGTCGGCCCCCTTCGGCCGGCGTCGGCGGCTTGGCGTTTCAGGATGCTTTCCGGTTGGCTGCCAGCCAAGCCTCGACGAGATCGACGGTCTCGTCGACGGTCTCGGAGCGGATGCCGACCTGTCCCGCGATGGTCTTGACCAGCCGGTCGACGCGCTCGATGTTGGCGGCGCCGCCGGCCAGGGCGCGCGCCGCCGAGGATGGCTTGGCGAGCCCGTTCGCCGCATTGGCGTATTTCTCGAACGGAACCTGATCCGCCGCCGCGGCACCCATGGTGCGGCAGAGCCCGGCGACCCAGTCGTAGACCGACCGCGAGGCTTCGAGGTCGCTGTGCACGGCGTCTCGGATCGAACGCATCTCGTCCTTCTGCACGCAGCGATAGTTGCCCGTCAGCAGCATGCACCATTTGGCCAGCGGCACGAAGACCGAGTCGTGCACCTTGAGTTTCACCGGCAGCTCGATCACGCCGCCGCTGGCATCGAAGCGCACCGCCTCGATGTCGGCCTGCATCCGGTGCAGGATGGCGGTCGGCTCGTCCGCCTCGAAGCGGGCCGCCTTGAAGTTGGTCGGAAGCGTGACCTGCAGCACGTTGGTCTCTTCCTCGGGCGGGCGGAAGGCCTGCGGGTCGGGGCTGCAGAGGGTCATCAGCCCGGGATCGAAGCTGTCCCAGACGGTGTGGTCGGTATAGCAGTCGGTCAGGGCCTCGGCATCGAGGCCGGGAATGCGCTTCAGATAGGGCAGCGGCGGCATGTTCATGATCGACATGCAGGGCACCCGGGCCCTGGCCACCCGATCCAACAGCTCGCGCACGCCCGGCGCGCCATATTGCGGCTCCTGCATGGCCAGGGCGACCAGGTCGAACTCGGCGGGGTCGACCACATCGGGCGTGGCGGCCGAAAGCTTGCCGGGTAGCGCCCGCGAATCCACCTCCACCAGTTCGTCCCGGCCCTTGACCGGCAAGCGAACCCGGGTGCCTTCCCGGTTGATCAACTCGGCCTCGGCCGGCAGACACACCAGCTTCACGTGGTGTCCCGCGAGCAGCAACTTGGTCGCCAACAGCGAACCGTAGGAAGCCCCCATGATGAGCGTGTTGTATGAGGTCGTCATGATTTCCCCGTCCTGTAAATCGTGAGGTGATCTGACCCTGTTACGGAAACCGGCTCGAGACGCTCGACCCCCAACTCTGCCTGGAATCGGCAGAATCGATCAAGGCTCGCCGCCCCTATGCCTATTCGGCAGCCGCCACGAGCATAAAGCCGACACCGAGCGAAGCGGAAAGCGATCACCCCCTCTCCCCAGTAGAACAGCATAGGGCTGAGAAGCGGCTTGTGGGAGTCACGAACGATTGATCGGCCGCGCCGCCGCGACCCGCTGCCGCCTTCCGCCGCCTGTTTACCCTCCCTTAAGCAATGGCGAGCAGGATTGCAGAGCACGCCGCCGGACGTGGATGCCGGTGCGCTATTCGAAACCAGGATTGGTTGGGCAACACCCTCATGAGCACAGAGAAATCGGGCCTAGAGGCCGCCGACGTTCAACGCCTGATCGCGGACCCCTCGCCGACCAATCGGGCACTGACCGGCCTCAAGATCGCCTCCGCCTTCGGCGAGGGCTTGGATGGCGAGGAGCGGGTCATCGCCGAAGAGATCTTTCGCCTCATGTTGCGGGACGCGGAGACCCGGGTTCGCCTCGCCTTGGCGGAAAGTCTGAAGGACAACCCGAGCGTGACACGAGACGTCGCCCTGGGCCTGGCCCGTGACGTCGCCGAGGTCGCCACGCCGATCCTGCAGCATTCGGAAATTCTGACCGACGACGATCTCATGGAGATCATCAGCGAGCACTCGACGGCGCACAAGATCGCGGTGGCGCGCCGAGAGCACGTCTCGGAGGGAGTCTCCGAGGCCCTGGCGGACACCGCCGACGAGGACGTGGTCGCCACCCTGGTGGCAAACCAAGGGGCCGAGCTGTCGGAGCGGGCGCTGCAAAAGGTTGTCGACGCGTTTGGTGACGTCGCCACCGTGAACGCGCCGCTGGCCAAGCGCGATTGGTTGCCGATCTCGATTTCCGAGCGGTTGGTCTCGCTGGTCTCGGATAGTCTGCGCGAGCATCTCGTCACCCATCACGAGTTGCCGGGCGCGCTTGCGTCCGACCTCGTCCTGGAAAGCCGCGAGCGGGCAACGATGAGCTTGATCGACGATGACACGGCGAACGTCGACGTCGTCGCCCTGGTCAATCAACTGTCCAAGAACGCCCGTCTGACACCGAGCATCATTTTGCACGCGGTCTGCATGGGCGATCTGGTGTTCTTCGAGGCGGCGCTCGCCAAGCTCTGCGGCATCCCGCTGACCAACGCCTACGCGCTGATCACTGACAAGGGCCGAGACGGGCTCAGGTCGATCTGTCAGGCGGCCGGGATTTCCGAGGACACCTACCGCATCGTCCAAGTCGCGGTCGAGGTCGCGCACGAGACCGAGTACGACGGCCAGCAGGGCGGTCATGACCGATTCGTCCAGCGCATGATCGAGCGGGTGCTGACCGCTTGCGAGGAAGGCTTCGAGAACCAGGACCTCGAATACCTGCTCTCCAAGCTCGCGGCAAGCGACCATGCTGCTCCGGTCAGCGCCGCCTAGCAGACCTCATCCCGACAACCGACGGCCCGGTTTGACGGCTGGCGAGAGCGCGGGCTAGCGTTCCCGCTGGCGCGTTGCGCGTCGTATCGCCAGCCGAGGTCCGTCATGTTCGCGCCACCGCCCGAGATCGAAGCCCAGGTCTTCGTCCGCGTTCCGGAGATGTTGCGCCGTATCGAGATCACCGATTGGTTGCGGGACTATCAGCGCGGCGTTGGACGCGGCTCTTTTCTCGAGGGACCGTCCTTCGATTTGAACGGCAACCTCTATCTCGTTGACGTCGCGCACGGGCGCGTCTTCCGGCTCTCGCCCGAGGCCGAGTTCGCGGTCGTCGCCGACTACGAGGGGCAGCCGAACGGCCTCAAGATCCACAAAGACGGGCGCATCTTCATCGCCGACCACGCGCTCGGCATCGTCGAGTTGGACCCGGTGAGCGGCAAGGTGTCGCCCTACGTGCCGGCCGATCGCCTGCCCGACTTCAAGGGCTGCAACGATCTATTCTTCGCCTCCAACGGCGATCTCTACTTCACCGATCAAGGGCAGACCGGCCTACACGACCCGACCGGGCGCCTCTACCGCCTTTGCGCCGACGGCCGACTGGATTGTCTCTTGGACAACATCCCCAGCCCCAACGGCCTCGTCATGACGCCCGACGAGACGGTGCTCTATCTCGCCGTCACCCGGGCCAACGCGGTTTGGCGCGTGCCCTTCCAGCTCGACGGCAGCGTCGTCAAGGTTGGTATTTTCATCCAATTCACCGGCGGCGTCGGCGGCCCCGACGGGATGGCGATGGATGCGGCCGGCAACCTGGTGGTGGCGCAGGTCGGCAGTGGCAGTGCTTGGCAGTTCAGCCCGCTCGGCGAGCCGCTCGCCCGGATCCGCGCGCCCGACGGCCTGTTGCTGACCAACATGGCCTATGGTGGGGCCGAGAACCGCACCCTCTATATGACGGAGTCGGAGACCGGTACGGTCTTGACCTCGACGCTGGAGAGGCCGGGCCAGCCGATGTTCTCGCACCTCGGTTGAGGTGGCGACAGTCGGGTTGACGTAGGAGGGACTGAGGATGACGGAGACCAGGGAAGGCGGCTGTGCCTGCGGGGCGGTCCGTTTCAGGCTGCACGGCGAGCCGATCTTCATCCATGCCTGCCATTGCACCGACTGCCAGCGCCTCTCGGCCAGCGCCTTCGGGATCTCTATGATCGTCGAGGCGGACCGTATCGAGACCGTCGCCGGTACGATGACCACGGTCGAGATGGTGGCCGACAGCGGCCGCACGAAGTCGATCTATTTCTGTCCCGCTTGCGGCAGCCAGCTCTGGAACAAGGTGCCACACCGCCCTGGCCTCTTGACCTTGAAGGCGGGCAGCCTCGACGCGGTCGATTGGTTCCGGCCTCAGGCCCATATCTGGACACGCAGCAAGCAGGCCTGGCTGCAGCTCGCCGACGCGGCGCCGCATTTCGAGACCATGTACGAGGCGGCCGAGTTGTGGCCGGCGGAGAGCCTGGAGCGGGCGCGCCTGGCCGCCGGCTGATCGGCAGCTTCCGTCGCCTCAGCCGCCGATGCCGTAGGCGGCGGCCCAGCCGAGCCCCGCGACCGTGCCGGCGCGGGGGATGTATTCGCAGCTGACCCAGCCGTCGTAGCCGGCCTCGTCCATCACTTGGAAGAGATAGGGATAATTGATCTCGCCGTCGTCGGGCTCGTGGCGGGCCGGCGGATTGGCGATCTGGACGTGGCCGATGTCGGGCAGCGAATCGCGGAAGTTGTGCACCAGATCGCCCTGCATGATCTGGACGTGATAGACGTCGAACTGCAGCTTCAAATTGACGCGGCCGAGCTCGGCGATGATCGCCCGCGCTTGCGTGGTGGTTTGCAGGAAGAAGCCGGGCGCGTCCCGCTTGCCGTTGATCGGCTCCATCAGGGTGGTGATGCCGTGGGCCGCAAACTGGTCGGCGGCATAGGCCATGTTCTCGCGGTAGGTATCCTCGAAGGGCGTGCGCTCGGGACCGGCTTCGGGGGCCAGGCCGGCGGGGACATGGATGCGGGGGCAACCGAGCACATCGGCATACTCGACCGCCAGGCCGATCGCCTCTTGGAACTCAGATTTTCGGTCGGGCAGGCAACAAAGACCGCGCTCGCCGTTCTGCCAATCGCCGGACGGCGCGTTGAGGAGCACTTGCTCGAGGCCGGCTTCGTCCAGCCAGTCCTTGATCTGGGTCTTGTCGTGCTCGTAGGGAAAGAGGCATTCGACGCCCTTGAAGCCGACGGCGGCGGCCTGGCCGAAGCGCTCGGCGAACGGGACTTCGGTGAAGAGCATGGTCAGGTTGGCGGCGATTCTCGGCATTAGGCGGGTCTCCCGCAGGCAGGACGATCTCGAAATGTGGCACCGTCGCCGCCGGCTCCGCAAGGCGTCGCGTCTCGCCGCGGCCGCTGCTTGAACCTGTTTCGCGGGCGTGCAAGGCTGGCCTGGCCAGATAGTAAGGGGCCGAGGACAGCGTGACGGGCTGGCTTAAAGGTAGGGCCGCGACGGGCGACCGGTTGGAGTTGGAGGCCGGCGGGCGGTGGGACATCGCCAATGTCGGCAATCTGGAAGCCGAGTTGCACGGCGCGGTGGCGTCGC
>JASLMY010000172.1 GCA_030746295.1 Alphaproteobacteria bacterium
GGCGGCTCTTCCTCCCCGGTCGGCCATGAGGCAAGCTTGGCGGCCATGAAACGGCCCCGGGCCGCGGTTGTCAATTCGGGCGCCCGGGCGAGAGGGGAGGACGAGATGGCGGTCTATGAACTTCGCACCTACACACTGCAGGTCGGCAAGCTGGGCGAGGCGATGCAGCTCTACCGCGAGCACGGCTGGCCGGCGCTCGAGAACGGCGGCTTCGATGCCAAGCTGGTCGGCTACTTCATTTCCGACGTCGGCACCATCAACCAGTTGGTGCACCTCTGGAAGTTCGACGACGACGCCGACCGCCGGGCGCATTGGGGCCGGCTCTTCAAGGACGACCCGTTCATGGCCTTCGCCGGCAAGCTGAGGCCGTTGGTCCTGAAGCAGGAGAACCAGCTCTTGTTGGCCGCACCCTGGGGCCCGCATCCCTGAGCGGCGCCGGGCAGGGCGCGCCACAGTCCCGAATCAGACTGGGTCGTTGCCGCCGAGCGCCGCCGCGGCGTGGGTGAATTCCTGTAGGAACATGAGGCCGACCTCGCCTCGGTCCAGATGGCGGACGATGGCGACGATCTCGTGCTCGCCGCCGAGCATCAGCGCGACCTCCTCGTCCTCTGAGAGGTGGCGGGCGCCGTCGAGCAGCACTCGGGCGCCGGCCCGTGCCATGTTGACGACGACGCAAGGGGTCTCGATACCACCGGCCTTGAGCAACGCCGTCACCTGGACGGCCTGACGGTGCGGTCGCCGCCGGGGCTCGGTCGCTACCAGATGAAGCGCGAGCGCCTCTTCCTCGTTGGTGTCGTGCAGGAACATGAGGCCGAGATGGCTGTCGCGGATATGACGCACCTCGGCTTCGACCAGGCCGAAGGCGGGCAGCTCTAGGACCGCGGGCGTACCGGCCGTGATGCCCTCCAGATCCGACGCCTCGATCCGCGCGCCGCCGGGCGAGAGGTCGCGAATGACGCAGTCGTGGGAGCGCCCGCCGAGCTGGACGACGGCCGGGATCGTCACCGACCAGCGCCGAAATCGGCGTCGAGAAGCCGGCTGCCGGCGCCATGGGGCGAAGTCCTTGGTCTTTTCCGTTAACATCTCGGGTGCCTCGCGTCGTCGACGCGCCTTTGTGACCGGGACGGCACCCAACAGTATTCCCCGGCGACCTACGCGCTATCTTACTTTGGTAACTCGTTGTTTAACCATACATGATTCGGCACCGTCGTTCAAATGACCTCAATCGGGGCCGGCTCGGGCGCCGGTCGCACCGGTACCAAGGGGCTGGCCGAAGGAGAATTCGACGACGTTGCCGTCAGGATCGCCGAGGCCGCAATAGTAGCCGACCGGGTAGGCCTCGTCCCGGGGCGGCCAGGCGAGACAGCCGGCGGCCTCGGCCATGGCCGCGACCCGGTCGACGGCCTCGCGGCTCGGCATGGCGAAGCCGAAATGGCTGAAGTCGCGCGCCGCCCGTTGTCGCCCCGGACCACCTGCGATCAACACGAAGACGAACTCCCGCTCCCGACCGGGCTCCGCCAGCCAGACGACGCGGCCATCGGCCCCCTCGCCGCGGTCGTGCACGATCTCCAGCCCGCAGAACTGGCGGTAAAAGGCGACGCAGGCTTCCAGGTCCATGACGTGCAGCGCCAGATGCGTCAGCCTCGGAGCCATCGCCGGCCGCCCCTGCCCCTCAATCGAAGCTGAAGCCGGGCGTCCGGGTGTAATAGTGCAGGGCCTCGTCCTGGATCACCAGCGAGAGCATGCGCTCGGTGCCTCGGTTGTGGTGCGAATGAAGCGCCGCCGGCGGCGTCACCTTTACGGCACCGTCGGACCAGTCGACGCGCTGGCCCTCGATCATCGAATGGACGCCCCGGCCTTGGATTGCCAGCGTCAGCGCGACGCCGTTGTGGCGGTGCGGGCGCTGATCGCGGCCCGCTTCCAGGCTGTTGATGGCGACGTTGATCGAGGGCAGCGTGTTGGTGCTGGGGGCCAGCGCCGGGCTCGAGAAAAGGACCGCATGGCCGGTGGTGTGCTCGGTGATCGGCCGCTGCCAGATGGCCTCGAACCGGCGGGCGATCTCGGCCGCCGGCCAATGCACCGCCTCGACGACGGAGTCGCCGGGCAAGGGCGGCGAGAGCCTTTCCAGGGCCAAGAGCGGCTCGTTGCTGGCGACGAGCAGCAGGCTGTCCTCGGCTCCGGCCCGATGCGTGGTCTCGGCCCCGCCGGGGAAGCAGAAGAGGTCGCCTGCGCGCCAGGCGATGGCGTCGGCGCCGTTCCGGCTCTGGCCCTGGCCTGCCATGACGTAGGCGATCTCGCCTCCGGCCCGGAGCCGGGTTGACAAGGCCTCGCCGGCCCTGAGACGTGCGTAGCGCAGCAACAGCGTCGGCGTCGTCGCCGGGTAGGCGGTGCCGAGGGCGTCGGCGGCATCGAGCGCGATCAGGCCGGTCGGGGCGGACGGGTCGAAGGCGGCATCGCGCTCGGCCAGGAACTGTCGCGCCGGGACCGGCGGCCAAGCGAACTCGAAATTGTTGTCGGCGCTGTGGTAGCGGGCACGGAGGCTGTAGATGTTGTCGGCGGGGTCCGGCGCGGCCTCGGTTACGGCGGTTGACATGGCGGCCCTCCTCGTCCTCGATGCCGCCATTCTAGAGGACTTCCGGGCGGATCGGTATCGGCCGGCCGCCGCGGCGCGCGCCGGTCCCTTAACAGAACCGTAACGCATTGGCTTTAATCATAAATGTCCGAGGCGCTCGCTGGCATCGTGCCAGCCGCATGGCAACCTCAGATGATCGATTGTGAGCATGCGAACGAGTCTTAATACGAAGCAGAGTCGAGAGCATCTGCCCGATCACGAGGAGCTTCTGCTCGACTACGCCGAGCGGTTGCGCAAGCACCTGCCCGGTCGTCGTGCCGTGCACCTGCGTCTCTCCGGGCTGCAGCCCATCAACCTCAGGAGCCAGAACCTCAGGATCGCGGCCGATTTCTTCACCGAACTGGTGCAACGCTTCGAAGGCCAGCAATACGTCCTCAAGAACAAGGACATCGTCGTCGTCGTCAAGGGCGCCAGTGTCTCCCAGGTCGACGAGGTGGTGCTGCGGCTGCGTTACCTCTTTTCCGACGACCCCCTGGTTCACGACGATGAGGACGCGGAGTTTTGCCACTGGTACGCGCTGGAAAAGGATTATCCGGAATTCCTCTCCCTGGCCAAGCGGCTGCAACGGGAATCGCTTGAACCGGAAGAGAGCAAGACGACCAAGCCCAAAGTCGCGGCCAAGGTGGAAACGGCGGCCCTGCCCGAGCCGACCGAGCCGTTGACGCCGGCGCGGCTGGGGCAGATCGAGACCGCCCTCGCCGGCTTCGACCTCTCCGCCATCATCCGCCGGCAAATGGTCTGCGTCGTGCTCAAGGACGCGGCACCGAAGCCGGTCTTCAACGAGGCCTATTTCTCGATCGACGAGTTGCGCCGCCGGTTGATGCCGGAGACGGACCTGAAGTCCGACCGCTGGCTCTTCCAGCGTCTGACTTGCTCGCTTGACCTGCGGCTCTTGAAGTTGCTGCCCGAGCTCGAGGCCGAGGTCAGCCTGCCGACCAGCATCAATCTCAACGTCTCCAGCCTGCTGGACGGCGCCTTCAGCGGCTTCGACCGGGAGTTTCGGGCGCGACAGAGCAAGTCGTTGATCGTCGAGGTGCAGCCCTTCGACGTCATCGCCGACATGGAGGCCTTCGGCTTCGCCCGCAACCTGGCGCACACCAAGGGCTACAAGATTTGCCTCGACGGCCTCTCCAGCTTCAACCTGCCGCTGCTGCAGCGCAACCGGTTGGAGCTCGACTTGGCCAAGATCTTTTGGCGAACGGAAGAGTTCGAGAGCACCGACGAGGCGTCGCGAAACGAGCTGGCCGAGGTGGTCCGCGCGGCAGGCTCGACCCGCGTCGTCCTGTGCCACTGCGACGACGAGCGGGCGCTCGACTTCGGCCGCTCGCTCGGCATCACCCTCTTTCAAGGTCACTACATCGATTCGCTGCTCAGCTGAGCCGGGCCCCATTCATTCCTTCGGCGAATGTTTGGCCAAGATCCGCTGTAGCGTGCGCCGGTGCATGTTGAGGCGCCGGGCGGTCTCGGAGACGTTGCGCTCGCAAAGCTCGTAGACCCGCTGGATATGTTCCCAGCGAACCCGGTCGGCCGACATTGGATGCTCGGGCGGCGAGGGCTTGTCATCGTCACCAGCCATCAGTGCCGCTTCGATGGCGTCGGCATCGGCCGGCTTGGCCAGGTAGTCGACGGCACCGAGCTTCACCGCCGAGACCGCGGTGGCGATGTTGCCGTAGCCGGTCAGGACGATGATCCGCGTCGCCTCGCTCTGTCGGCGTAGCGCCTCGACGACGTCGAGGCCGCTGCCGTCGCCGAGCCTGAGATCTACGACCGCGAAGCGCGGTGGACGACGCTCGGCCTCGGCGATGCCCTCGCGCACGCTGGCCGCCAGCGAGACCTGGAAGCCCCGCTTCTCCATCGCCCTCGCCAGCCGCTTCAGCCAGAGCTCGTCGTTGTCGACGAGCAGCAACGAGCGTCCGCCCTGGCCTGCCTGGCCCCTGTCGCTCATGCCTGGCTTCCCTCGTATTCCGCTTCTGGCCGGCTGGATTCGATGGCGCCTCGTGGCCAGGTTATGCCGACTTCGGCGCCGCCGCCACGGTGGCGATTGGCGAAGCGGATGTCGGCGCCGGTCCGCTCCAGCAGGGTCTTGGAGATGAAGACGCCGAGACCCATGCGGCCGCGCTCGCGCCGGGTGCCTACATAGGGTTCGCCCAAGAGCTCCATGATCCCCGCCGGGAAGCCGGGGCCGTCGTCGGAGATCGCAACCCGGACCTCCTCGCCGTCCCAGCCGACCTGGACCCGGACCTGGCTGCGAGCGAACTCGAAGGCGTTTTCGATCAGGTTGACCAAGCCCTGCTGCAGCTCGGCGCTGCGCCGGACCACGGGCTCGGTCGAGCCGTCGCTCTGGGTCTCCTCGGCCTCGACCGCGAGCGTGACGCCGTCGCGCCCCAACGGCTCGGCCGCGGCCATCACCATCGACCGCATGGGCATCTCGGCGAAGGCCCGGTCGCCGCCGCCGCCCGGGTCGCGCGTCAGCCGGGCCAGGATCTCGCGGCAGCGCGCCACCTGGCTGTTCAGAAGCTGCACGTCCTCGCCGTGATCGCTGTCCGGCGGCAGCTCGCGGGCGAGCTCCTTGGCGACCAGCGCGATGGTGCCGAGCGGGGTGCCGAGCTCGTGCGCCGCCGCCGCCGCCAGGGCGCCGACCGAGGACAGCGTCTGCTCGCGGGCCAGGCTGAGCTGGGTCTCGGCCAGGGCGTCGGCGCGCCGCCGCGCCTCTTCGGCGACCCGCCAGGCATAAAAGGTCAGGAAGGCCATGCCGAGGGCGAGCGCTGTCCAGGTGCCGAGCGTGTAGACCGGCGGCAACGCCAGGCCCGGGGCGGGCCAGGGCAGCGCCGTGTGAAGGACGACGAGAATGGTGATGCAGACGAGCGCCAGGCCGGTCAGGAAGATCGTGCTGGCAAGGCTGAGGATGGTCGCCGAGACGGTGACCGGGACCAGCAGCAAGAGCGAGAACGGATTCTGCAGGCCCCCCGTCAGATAGAGGAGGACGGCGAGCTGCAAAATGTCGTAGGCGAGGTAGCCGGCCGCCTCGCGCTCGCCGTGCCAGCCGGCGAGGCCGCGCCTGAGCCCGAGCCACAGGTTCAGCACCGCCGAGCAGCCGACCGCCGCCATCGCCCAGCCCATCGGCAGCGCCGCGCCGAGGCCTTCGCTCACCACCAGAAGTGTGATCACCTGGCCGCCGATCGCGAACCAGCGGGTGACGACCAGGGTTCTGACCCGGACACGGCCCAGCATGGGCGTGACCCCGTGAGGCGGCGCTATCGGCGTACGTCCCTTCATGGTCCCGCATCCATGATACGACAAACCACAAAGCTTTACCGCCCGCTATCGGGACTGGACAAGCCCCCGCCGTGGCGCATAGTTCGGGCATGGAGAACGCGGCGATCGAGGCCTGGGGCCTGAGCAAGCGTTTCGGCCGCGTTCTCGCGGTCGACGGCATCGACCTCGCCGTCCCCCGGGGCGGCATCACGGCCTTGCTCGGCGGCAACGGCGCCGGCAAGACGACCACCATCGGCATGCTGCTGGGTCTGGTGCTGCCGAGCGCCGGCCGGGTTCGCGTGCTCGGCGTCGACATGCTCGGCCGTCGCCATCGGGTGCTGGCGCGGATGAACTTCTCTTCGCCTTATGTCGATCTGCCCCATCGCCTGAGCGTGGCGGAGAACCTGCGCGTCTATGCCCACCTCTACGGCGTCCGGGGCGCCAAGGCGCGGGTCGAGGAAGTGGCCGAGCGGCTGGCGATCACCGACCTACTGGGACGTCGGACCGGCAGCCTCTCGGCCGGCCAGCGGACCCGGGTGGCGCTGGCCAAGGCGCTCGTCAACCGGCCCGAGGTGCTGCTGCTCGACGAGCCGACGGCCTCGCTCGACCCCGATTCGGCGGACTGGATTCGCGATGACCTGGCCGCCTATCAACGCCAGAGCGGGGCCACGATCCTCTTGGCCTCACACAACATGGCCGAGGTGGAGCGGCTGGCCGACTTGGTGGTGATGTTGGGGCAGGGTCGGATCGTCGACCAGGGGTCGCCGGCGGCGCTGATCGCGCGCTATGGCCGCAACACCATGGAGGAGGTCTTTCTCGACATCGCCCGCGGCCGGGGCGAGGCCGACGGGCGGCGCGGCCGATGACCGTGCCCGAGCCGTTTCACCCCTTGATGCGACCCCCGCGCCGCGTTGCCGCCATGGTGCTGCGCTACCTCTACCTCTTGCGCGGCTCGTGGCCGCGAATCGTCGAGCTCGCCTATTGGCCGACGGTGCAGATGATCCTCTGGGGTTTCCTGACGCAATTCCTGGCCACCAATTCGTCTTACATCGCACAGAGTTTCGGCGTGCTGCTGTCGGCGGTGCTGTTGTGGGACATCCTCTTCCGCAGCCAGATCGGGCTCTCGATCTCCTTCTTCGAAGAGATGTGGTCGCGCAACTTGGGCCACCTCTTCGTCAGTCCCTTGCGGCCGACCGAGATGATCCTGGCGCTGACCACGATCAGCGCCTTGCGCACGCTCATCGGCGCGGTGCCGGCGAGCCTCTTCGCGATCGTCTTCTTCGACTATTCGATCTACGGCCTGGGCCTGGCGCTGGTCGCCTTCTTCCTCAACCTGATGGTCTTCGGTTGGGCCGTCGGCCTGGCGGTCTCGGGCATGGTGCTGCGGCTGGGTCTGGGTGCCGAGAGCCTGGCCTGGGCCGCGATCTTCGCGCTCGCACCCTTGAGCGGCATCTACTACCCCATCGCCACCCTGCCGGAGTGGCTGCAGCCGCTCTCGTGGTGCCTGCCGTCGGCCTATGTCTTCGAGGGCATGCGCGAGGTGCTGATCGCCGGGCGCTTCGATGCCGGCCTGATGCTGGGGGCGGCCGGCCTCAACCTCCTCTACCTCGGCGCCGGCGGCGGCGTCTTCCTGGCCTGCTTCCGCGCCGCCCGCAAGCACGCGCTGCTGCTGCAGATTGGCGAGTAGCGCTGGGGGCGGTCGGGCCCGCGACCGAAACCGGTTGCCGGCGCGGCGGATTTCGAAAGCACATTTCGCTGCGCCCGTGTTAGGGAGACCGCAAGGGTCTTGAATTGTCAGGAGGGTCTCGATGACGGCATCGGCCGGGAAGCTTGCAAGCGACGGGGCGGAGCGCCGCCGCCGTCTGGTCGACATCATCTCCAGGAAATCGCTTCTGAGCGGCGCCGAAATCCAGCTGACCTCGGGCCGCTCGAGCAGCTTTTACTTCGACATGAAGCCGACCCTCTTCGACCCCGAGGCAGCCGGCATCATCGCCGACCTGATCCTGGAGGCGCTGGCCGGGCGCGAGACCGACTTCATCGGCGGTATGGAGATGGGCGCGGTGCCGATCGTCGCCTGCGTCGCCGAGCGCAGCTTTCCAGACCGCCCGGTCGAGGGCTTTTTCGTCAGAAAGCAGGCCAAGGGGCATGGCACCAAGCGCCTCGTCGAGGGCATCCCCGAGGGCGCCCTCGCGGGCAAGCGCGTCGTTCTGGTCGAGGACGTGACGACCACCGGCGGCTCGGTCTTGAAGGCGGTCGAGGCGGCCCGGGGCGAGGGCGCCCGGGTCGACACCGTCGTCACCGTGGTCGACCGCCTGGAAGGGGCCGAGGCGGGCTTGGCGGCGCACGACCTCGCTCTCGTCTCGCTCCTCACCGCCAAGGACTTCGAGATCTGAGCCCGGCGCCCGGCCGCTTACGCCTGCCGCCGGTGCAGGCGGGCGATGCTGGCGACCGTGCGCACGACCTCGTCCGCCGCCAAGGGCGGCCGGCAGCGGGCTTGATTCCAGCAGAGCAACAGCTCGGTCGCCACCTCGACGTCGGCGCCGTGGAAGAAGAGGTGCCCGGCGAGCGAGGCGATGGTGTTGTTGCGCGCGCCTTCGCCCACGCCCTCGGCCAAGAGCGCCCGCCAATAGCGGACCGGGTGGCCGCGCGGCGGTGCCGTCTCGCCGAGCAGCAGGCGCAGCCAATTGGGCAGCGCCGCCAGCGCCGCCTCGTCGGGGCCATGGCCCGTGCGCCACGAGTAGGCGCCGCCCGAGGGGTGAATCGAGGGCGGCGCGACGACCAGGCCGCCCTCGGCCCGAACGTCGAGACCGGGGCGGAGCGCCACCCTGCCGGGCACCGTGCCGCCCGGGTGGCGGTAGTAGTAGTGGTGGCCACCGCCGCCGGTCGTGACTTCCAGTGTCTCCGCGGGTTCGGTGACCAGGGCGGCGAGGGACTCGCGTCCGCCGTGGCGGGGGTCGACGTCGAGGACCACGAGCTCGGAGATCGCGCCGGTGACGATGCCGACGTTGGCGTCGGGCCAGCGGGCGAACCAGGCCTCGATCTCAGGCGCTTCGGCGCGCCGCTCCTGCAGCTCGCGCCAGGCCACCAGCGGCCGCTTGTCGCGCGGCACCAGGGCCACGACCGACCAGCCGCGCCGGGCATAGTCGAGGGCGGCGTCCAGACAGCTGAACGTGTCGCCAGGCATCGCCATTGCCCCCTTTCGCCGCCAATCTAGTGCGACCTTTCGCCACGCCGGTTGATTTGGCGCAACCGCGTTCGCCGGCGGCCTTCCGACCTGCCGGGCGGCCGTGCTATATGCCGGCAGCACACCACACCACATAATTCAGGGGTCGTTCGATGACCGCGCCAGACCTGGTTCCCGTCCGCCGCGCGCTCGTTTCCGTTTCCGACAAGACCGGACTGGCCGACTTCGCCGCCGCCCTCGACGCCATGGGCGTCGAGTTCGTCTCCACCGGTGGCACCGCCAAGGCGATCGCCGAGGCCGGCGCCGCGGTCACCGAGGTCGCCGAGGTCACCGGCTTCCCGGAGATGATGGGCGGTCGCGTCAAGACGCTGCATCCGATGGTGCACGGCGGCATCCTGGCGCTCCGCGACGATGTCGAGCATCGGGCGGCGATGGAAGAACACGGCATCGGCGCCATCGACCTCGTGGTGGTCAACCTCTATCCCTTCGAGGCGACCGTGGCGGCGGGTGCCGATTACGCGACCGGAATCGAGAACATCGACATCGGCGGCCCGGCGATGCTGCGCTCGGCGGCCAAGAACCACGCCTTCGTCACCGTCGTCACCGACCCGGCCGACTATGAGGCGGTCGTGGCCGAGTTGGCGGCAAACGACGGCGCCACCGGATACGCGCTGCGCCAGCGCCTCGCCGCCAAGGCCTATGCGGCGACGGGGGCTTACGACGCGGCGATCTCGGGCTGGTTCCAAGAGCAGTTGGGCGACAGCGATCCCGAACGCCTGGTCCTGGCGGGCGCCCGTGTCGAGGTCTTGCGCTATGGCGAGAACCCGCACCAGTCGGCGGCTTTCTATGCTTGCGCCGAGGCCCGGCCCGGCATCGCCACGGCGAGGCAGGTGCAGGGCAAGGCGCTTTCCTACAACAACCTGAACGACACCGAC
Organism: Alphaproteobacteria bacterium; assembly: GCA_030746295.1. The sequence goes on from JASLMY010000172.1 coordinate 10,007, forward strand.
GCGGCCTACGAGCTCGTCGCCGAGTTCGCGCCAGAGGCCGGACCGGCCGTCGCCATCATCAAGCACGCCAACCCCTGCGGCGTCGCCCGGGCCGACAGCCTGGAGGCGGCCTATCTGAAGGCGCTCGCCTGCGATCCGGTCAGCGCCTTCGGCGGCATCATCGCCCTCAACCAGCGGCTCGACGGTGCCACCGCGGCCCGCATCGCCGAGATCTTCACCGAGGTCATCATCGCGCCCGAGGCCGACGACGAAGCCTTGGGCGTCCTGGCCCGGAAGAAGAACTTGCGCCTGCTGCTGGCCGGCGCCTTGCCCGACCCGGTGGCCGGCGGGCGGCTGGTCAAGAGCCTCGCCGGCGGCCTGCTGGTGCAGTCGCGCGATGGCGCCAGGACCACGGCCGCCGATCTGAAGGTGGTCACCGAGCGGCAGCCGAGCGAAGCCGAGCTCGCCGACCTGTTGTTCGCCTTCACGGTCGCCAAGCACGTCAAGTCGAATGCCATCGTCTACGTCAAGGACGGCGCCACCGTCGGCGTCGGCGCCGGCCAGATGAGCCGGGTCGATTCCGCCCGCATCGCTGCCGTGAAAGCCGCCGATGCCGCCCAAGCCGCGGGCGAGAGCGAGAGCCGCACCGCCGGCTCGGCGGTCGCCTCGGACGCCTTCTTCCCCTTCGCCGACGGCCTTCTGGCCGCGGCCGAGGCCGGCGCCACATCGGTGATCCAGCCCGGCGGCTCGATGCGCGACGACGAGGTCATCGCCGCCGCCGACGCGGCCGGCCTCGCCATGGTCCTGACCGGCGTCCGTCACTTCCGGCACTGAGAATCTATTCGACTTGCGTCGACGCGCCGGGCCACCCGCTCCCCGGTTCCAACCACCCACAATTGGTTTCCTCGGGGCCGTTGGGACCGGGAAGCGGGTGGTTCAGCCATTTTCGAGAACGATCCGGGCCGGGGGCTCAAGCGCCGCTGTCGGACCCTAAACCGGCTATTCGGTAGCTAGAGCAAATTCGGTTCGGTCAGAATCGTCTCGACGCCCCCCACCCTGGCCCTCCCCCACAAGGGGGGAGGGAAAGTTTGTTGCAGC
>JASLMY010000173.1 GCA_030746295.1 Alphaproteobacteria bacterium
CGTGCTCGAGGCGACGCTGCCCGAGCGCGAGCCACATGCCCCCCTCTACGACGCTCTTGCTGTGCTGCTGGACGCGCTCGCGGCCTCCGAGGCCTGGCCGGCCGTCTACGTCCGCTTCGAGCTCGGCCTCTTGCAAGAGCTCGGCTTCGGCCTCGATCTCCAGGCCTGCGCCATGACCGGTGCGACCGAGGGTTTGGCCTACGTTTCGCCAAGGTCGGGGCGTGCCGTCACCGCCGAGGCGGCGGCGCCCTGGAAGGAGAAGCTGTTGCGCCTGCCGGCTTTCCTGTTGAACGGCCAAGCCGGCGCTCCCGACGACGATGACATCGTCGCCGGCCTGGCGCTCGCCGGGCATTTCCTCGAGCGTCACGTGCTGGCCACGGCGCGGCGGCCCCTGCCGGCGGCCCGAACGCGCCTTCTTGAGCATTTTTCCCGTTCAACCACAACATCTGGTGCTATAGTCGTGTCATGAATGACGTCATCGAAGCTGGAGAAATTCGTCCCGCGCCGTTCGCCGAGGCCCTGAGCGAGCGCTATCTGAACTACGCCCTCTCGACCATCATGGCCCGCTCGCTGCCCGACGTGCGCGACGGCCTGAAGCCCGTGCACCGGCGCCTGCTCTACGCCATGCGCGAGTTGAAGCTGGACCCGAAGTCCGGCTTCAAGAAATGCGCCCGCATCGTCGGCGACGTCATGGGCCGCTTCCACCCGCACGGCGACCAGGCGATCTACGACGCCCTGGTACGCCTGGCGCAGGACTTCGCCCAGCGCTACCCCCTGGTCGACGGGCAGGGCAACTTCGGCAACGTCGACGGCGACAACGCCGCGGCCATGCGCTACACCGAGGCCCGCCTGACCGAGGTGGCAGAGGCACTGCTGGCCGAGATCGACCAGGACACGGTCGACTTCCGCGAGACCTATGACGGCGAGGACGAGGAGCCGGTGGTCCTGCCGGCGGCCTTTCCAAACCTGCTGGCGAACGGCGCCGCCGGCATCGCCGTCGGCATGGCGACCAACATCCCGCCCCACAATGTCGGCGAGATCGCCGCGGCGCTCTTGCATTTGATCAAGCACCCGAACGCCCGCATCGACAAGCTGGTGGAATTCATACCGGGCCCCGACCTGCCCACCGGCGGCGTCCTGGTCGAGCCGCCCGAGAGCATCCGCGAGGCCTATGCCACGGGGCGCGGCGGCTTTCGCTTGAGGGCCAGATGGGAGGTCGAGCGCGGCAAGCGCGGCACCTACGCGATCGTCGTCAGCGAAGTGCCCTATCAGGTGCCCAAGGCCCGCATCGTCGAGAAGTTGGCCGAGCTGATCCAGCAGAAGAAGGTGCCGCTCTTGGCCGACGTCCGGGACGAGTCGGCCGAGGACATCCGCCTGGTGCTGGAGCCTCGCTCGGGCAAGGTGCCGGCCGACGTGCTAATGGAGCACCTCTTCCGCCTGACCGACCTCGAGGTCCGCGTCGGCCTCAACATGAACGTGCTGGACGCCGAGCAGACGCCGCGGCAGATGTCGCTCGCCCAGGTGCTGCGGGCCTTTCTCGACCATCGCCACGAGGTGCTGGAGCGCCGCAGCCGCTACCGCCTGGCCCAGATCGAGCGGCGGTTGGAGATTCTGAGCGGCTACCTGATCGCCTATCTCAACCTCGACGAGGTGATCCGCATCATCCGCGAGGCCGACGAGCCCAAGCAGGAGCTGATGCAGCGCTTCGAGCTTTCCGACCTTCAGGTCGAGGCAATCCTGAACATGCGGCTGCGTGCCCTGCGCCGCCTGGAAGAGATCGAGATCAAGCGCGAGCACGACGCCCTGAAGGCGGAGCGGCGCGGGCTTGCCGCCCTGCTGAAGGACGAGGGCAAGCGCTGGCGCGTCATCGCCGACGAGATCCGTGACCTCAAGAAGCGCTTCGGCGGCAATGACGCGCTTGGTCGCCGCCGGACGACGATAGAGGCAGCGCCCACCGTCGAGGAGATCGCGCCCGAGGCCCTCATCGAGCGCGAGCCGATCACCGTCGTCTGCTCCGAGAAGGGCTGGCTCAGGACCATTCGCGGCCACGTGGCGGAAGGCCCCGACGTTCGTTACAAGGAGGGTGACCGGGGCCGCTTCTGGCTTTCGGCCGAGACCACCGACAAGTTGGTCATCTTCGCCACCAACGGCCGCTTCTACACCCTCGGTTGCGACAAGTTGCCGGGCGGCCGCGGCCACGGCGAGCCGGTGCGCCTCATGTTCGATCTCGGCAACGACGAGGATATCGTCGCCTTGCGCGTCCACAAGCCCGGCCGCAAGCTCTTGTTGGCCTCCAGCGCGGGCCGCGGCTTCGTCGTCGAGGAGGACCAGGTCATCGCCCAGACCCGCAGCGGCAAGCAGGCGCTGAACCTCTCCGGAGACGAGGAGGCTCAGGTGGCTGCGCCCATAGAGGGCGACACCGTCGCCGTCGTCGGCGAGAACCGAAAGCTGGCGCTCTTCCCGCTCGAGGAGGTGCCGGAGATGACCCGGGGTCGCGGTGTCCTACTGCAGCGCTACCGCGACGGCGGCTTGTCGGATGCCAAGGTCTTTTCGCTGGCCGAGGGCTTGAGCTGGCGCCAGGTCGGCGGCCGGACCCGGACCGAGACCGACCTCATGCCCTGGCAAGGCAAGCGCGCCGCTGCCGGCCGCCTGGCGCCCAAGGGCTTTCCGCGCAACAACAAGTTCGGCTGAGCCCGAAGCGCTCGCGCGCCGCGACGGTCCCGCCGCAATGCGTCAGGTCTTAATGGCCGTTTCGGCGATACCGGGGTCTTGGGGCGGCTGCCGGTTCGCCATGGCCGGCCCGACCTCTGCGCAGGCCAAGAGCGGACGAATGAGACCCGGACGGGATTCCGTCCTGGTCCAAATCGCGCCCCGCGCCGCGAAATGCGGCGCCGGTCCCGTATCCGGCTACTCGGCCTTGACGCCGATGACTTCGCCGATGGTGCTGTTCCAATCGGCGACGCAGTCCGCCGAGCAACGCTTCGCCCAGTTCTTCAGCACCGACTCCTTGAGAACGCGGTTCAATTCCGCCTTGTCCTCTTCGCTGGTCGGCACAATGGTGACGCTTGCCGGATCGCCGCGTGTGCACTTGCCCTTGCCCGACAGGCATACAATCGCCTCGGCATCCTCCTTGGAGGTGAAGTCCCACATCCGGTCTTCCTGAATGCGTGCCTGCTCGGTGAGGAAGGCCTTGGTATCGTCGTTGAAGCCGTTCCAACGCTTGTTGCTGATCGCCATGAAGGCCATGCCCAGGCTCACCCGGGTGGTCAGCGTGTGGGTGATGACCTCGGTCCAGCGGGCCTGGTAGGCGGGCATGGAACCAGTGACGCCGCATTGGGCCACGCCCTTCTGCAGGGCCGGCACCACCTCGGCGAAGGCGATGGTAATCGAGGTGCCGCCCAGCGCGCTGACGAAGTCGCCCAGCGTGGTCGAATAGACGCGGACCCGCTTTTCGTTCAAGTCGGTCAGCTTCTTCACTGGCGGGGCGCAGAACACCATCTGGCTGGGGAAGGGATAGGACAGCATGTAATGGGCATTGAAGGTCTTGTCGAAGGTCTTGCGCAATACCGGCTCGTAGGCCTTCAGAACCTCGCGGCCTTGGGTATAGTCGGTCATGACGCCGGAGAGGTCGATCCCCTCGAGCGCCGCGTTCTCCGAGGCGACATAGCCGTAGCTGCCGAAGGCGGCATCGAAGACGCCGAGCTTGGTGAGCCGCATGACCTCCCAGCCCTTGAGACCGAGCTCGGTGATCGGATGGATCGACCCTTTGACCTTGCCGCCCGAGGCTTGGGGCAGGTGCTTGTCGACGAAGGGCTTTTCGAGGAACTTGTAGTTCGACAGGTTGTGCCAGGTACCGACGAACTTCAGTTTGACATTTTGCACTTCCGCCGAAGCGGCGGCACTGATGATCGCGAGCCCAGCCGCGGCAGCCAATACGGCCAGTGCTCTTACTTGATAGCCCATGAAGACTCCTCCCTCTTGGGTCAACGATTCACAGATAACTTGGCGCCATAATCTTGCTACAGCGCTTGCGACATTGTTAGTTGGCGCCGAGACAACGCCGGGAGCGGTGATTATCAGATGTCCGAATGCGGGCCTGAGTCAGTTTACGAAGCGTTTCTGCGCTCGGCCGAGAAGTGGCCGGAGAACGATTTTCTGGCCGTACCCTCGATGCCGGGGCGCGGCTATCACGAGGCCGGCGCGACCTTCACCTACGCCCAGGTTCGCGAACAGGTCGGCCGCTACAAGGAACGCTACGCTGCCGCCGGCTATGGCCCGGGGCATCGGGTGGCGCTGCTCTTGGGACAGCGGCCGGAGTTCTTCTTTCACTATCTGGCGCTGAACGGCCTCGGGGCCGGTATCGTGCCGGTCAATCCCGACTATCGCCACGACGAGATGCTCTACCAGATGGACCATTCCGAGGCCGACCTCGCCGTGGTCCTGGAGGCGCGCGCCGACGATATGGGCCGGGTCGTGGCGGCGCGCGACGTGGCCCTGCCCGTGGTCACCTTCGAGGAATTTCCGGAGACGCCGCCGCTGCCGGCGCGACGCGCGACGGCCGTGAGGCCCGGCCCCGAGACCGAATGCAGCCTGCTCTATACCTCCGGCACGACCGGTCGGCCCAAGGGCTGCATCCTCACCAATCGCTACTATCTCGGCGCCGGCCGGTGGTATGCCGAGCTCGGCGGCGTCGCCGCGATGCACGAGGGCGTCGAGCGCTGCTACAACCCGCTGCCGCTCTACCACATGAACTGCCAGGGCGTCTCGGCGACGGGCATGCTGTTGACCGGCGGCTGTCAGATCCTGCCCGACCGCTTTCACCCCCGGCGCTGGTGGGCGGACCTAGTCGAGACCGGCGCCACCATCATCCACTACCTGGGAGTGGTGCCGCCGCTGCTCTTGAACCAGCCGGTATCGGAAGCGGAGGGCCGCCACCAGGTCCGCTTCGGCATCGGCGCCGGCGTCGAGCCGGAACTGCACGCCCCCTTCGAGGAACGCTTCGGCTTTCCCCTTGTCGAGGTCTGGGGCATGACCGAGACCGGCCGCGTCTTCGCCGACAACGTCGAGCCGCGGCAGATCACGACACGCGCCTTCGGCCGACCCTTCGGCGGCCTGGAGGCCCGCGTCGTCGACGACGCCGACAACGAGCTGCCGCCCGACAGCGAGGGCGAGCTCGTCGTTCGCGAGGCCGGCGACGACCCCAGGCGCGGCTTCTTCTCGGGCTACCTCAAGAACGAGGCTGCGACCGAAGAGGCCTGGAAGGGTGGTTGGTTCCATACCGGCGACACGGTGCGCCAGGCAGCCGACGGCATGCTCTACTTCGTCGACCGCAAGAAGAACATCATCCGCCGCTCGGGCGAGAACATCGCCGCCGCCGAGATCGAGGCCTGCCTGCAGGCGCACGAGGCGGTGGCGCAGGTGGCGGTGATCGCCGCGCCCGACGAGATCCGCGAGGAGGAGGTTTTTGCCTGCCTCGTGGCGATGCCGGGGACCTCTGCTGACGCGGCGCTCGCCCGTGCCCTCTTCGACTGGTGCTATGAGCGCCTGGCCTACTACAAGCCGCCGGGCTGGCTCCTCTTCGTCGACAGCCTGCCGACGACCGGAACCCAGAAGGTGCAGAAGACCGAAATCTTCCCCGTCGGCGAGGACCCCCGCCAGCGGGCCGGCATCTACGACTTCAGGGACCTGAAGAAGCGTTCCTGATCAGAGCATCGAAAGCAGCTCTCGGGTGAGAGGTCGCGCGGCTTGAAGCCCGCTCGAGCCCTCGCCGTGACGGGCCGGCCGTTCAACTTCCATCACGTCTGCGTGCGATTCACGCGAGGTCGTGCCTCGGGGCTCGCCGTCGCCGGGGAAGCTCCCCAAATACCTTGACGATAGGGGAAAACCTTGGAGGTGAGCCATGTCCGAGACCTCGACCCCAAAGCCCGAGAACCGAGCCGGCCGTCGCCGTCTGGCCACGCCGCTGACCCTTGCCCTTTTGGCCGGCACCCTTCTGGCCGCCTGCCAGACCACGATCAACGCGACGCCGGAGAAGTCCTCCAGTTGCGCCGACAGACACAGCTTCTGCGACAAGGGCAAGTAGCCGCCGACCCGGCAGCGGTTGCGCCGGCGCCTTGGGCGCTCCAGGATTGAGCCATCGGCGAGAGCCGAGGGACCAACCGGGAGGGAAGCCATGCATTTCGGCGTCGCCATGTTCATCACCGACTATTCGATGTCGCCGACGGCGCTCGCCGGCGCCGTCGAATCACGCGGGCTGGAGAGCCTATTTCTGCCGGAGCACTCGCACATCCCCGTCTCGCGCCGCTCGCCCTGGCCCGGCGGCGGCGATCTGCCGAAGCAGTACTATGACGTCATGGATCCCTTCGTCGCGCTCGGTGCCGCGGCGGCAGTGACGACGACGCTGAAGCTTGGTACCGGGATCTGCCTCGTCATCCAGCGCGACCCGATCCAGACGGCACTGGAGGTGGCGACGCTGGACCAGATCTCGGGCGGGCGCTTTCTCTTCGGCGTCGGCGCCGGCTGGAACGCCGAGGAGATGGCCGACCACGGCACGGCGTTCGAGAGCCGCTTCGAGCTGATGGCCGAGCGGATCGCCGCCATGAAGGTGATCTGGACCCAGAACGAGCCCGAGTTCCATGGGCAGTTCGTCGACTTCGACAAGATGATGACCTGGCCGAAGCCGGTGCAGAAGCCGCACCCACCGATCCTGGTCGGCGGCGGTTTCCCCTACAGCGCCCGGCGCGCCATCGCCTATGGCGACGCCTGGCTGCCGCTCGGCCGTGGTGAAGACATGGTGTCGCTGCTGCCCCAGTTCCGCCAGATGGCGGCCGAGGCCGGCCGCGAGCCCGACGACCTGCCGGTCAGCATCTTCTTGCCGCCGGCCGAGGCCGACGTGCTCGGCCGGATGCGCGACGCCGAAGTCGAGCGGGTCGTGCTGTCGCTGCCGGCGGCCGGCGAGGACGAGGTGTTGCCGCTGTTGGACTCGTACGCCGAGCGCGCCGCCGAGGTCGGTTAGTCCTCGACTTGGCGCCAGCCTTCGCGGCAGAGCACTTCGGCGGGTCGGAAGCGGGTCTTGTAGGCCATCTTGCGGCTGCCTTCGATCCAGTAGCCGAGATAGACATAGGGGACCTTCGGGCGCTCCGCCTCGGCGATGTGCCAGAGGATGATGAAGGTGCCCGGGCTGCAGTCGGCGGCGTCGGGGTCGAAGAAGCTGTAGACCAGCGACAGGCCGTCGCTGACGACGTCGGTCAGGCAGACGCCGAGGAGCGAGCCGTCGGCCCGGCGGTATTCGAAGAGCCGCGTCAGCACCGGCGTATCCTGCACCATGGCGACGTAGTCGTCATAGGCCATGCCCGACATGCCCCCGTCGTCGTGACGCGAGTTGATGTAGCGTTGGAAGAGGTCGAAGTGCTCGGACAGCGCTACCGGCGGCAGCTCGCGGCCGACGATGTTTTCGTTCCGCTGCCTGATCCGGCGCAGCGAGCGGCCGGGAGTGAAGTCGGCGACCGCCACCCTGAGCGGCACGCAGGCCTCGCAGGCGCCGCAGTTGGGCTTGTAGGCGATGCTCTGGCTGCGGCGAAAGCCGGCATGTGACAGCCGATCGTGCAGCCGATTGGGGTCGCCGTGGCTGCCGAGATCGGTGAACACCATCTGCTCCTCACGCGCCGGCAGATAAGGACAGGGCGCGGGGCGCGAGATGTGGAAATAGGTCAGCGGCTCGGGCTTGAATAGTTGCATGCTTGCCTACGGTCCCTTTGGCGGGCACATGATAATACAATCCACACGCCGCGCGGAAGTTTCTCCTTGCGCAGGTTTTCCGGCGGCAGCGGTGATGGGGGAGGGGCCTCATGGCGGTGAGCTTGGCCGAGATCGAGACCGCGTCGGAATTGCTTCGGGGCGTCGTCGTTCGCACGCCGTGCATCGCCTCGGGCAAGCTGTCGGTGCTGACCGGCGCCGACCTCCGGCTGAAGCTGGAGAACCTGCAGTATACCGGCTCCTTCAAGGACCGCGGCGCCCTGGTCAAGCTGGCCAGCCTCACCGCGGCCGAGCGAGGTGCTGGCGTCATCGCCGTCTCCGCCGGCAACCATGCCCAAGGTGTCGCCTATCACGCCCAGCGCCTCGGAATCCCCGCCGTCATCGTGATGCCGGTCGGCACGCCGAACACCAAGGTGCGCCAGACCGAGGCGCTCGGCGCGACGGTGCGGCTGCATGGCGAGAGCCTGGACGAGGCGGCGGCCTTCGCCGACGAGCTCAGGTCCGACGAAGGCCTGACCTTCGTGCCACCCTATGACGATCCTCGGATCGTCGCCGGGCAGGGCACGGTCGGCCTGGAACTGCTGGCCGACGCGCCCGACCTCGACTGCCTCGTCGTGCCGATCGGCGGTGGCGGCCTGATCGCCGGCATCGCCAGCGCCGTCAAGACGCTCCGGCCGGAGATCGAGATCATCGGCGTCGAGAGCGCGCTCTATCCCTCGATGCGGGGCGCGATCCGGGGCGAGGCGGCGGCATGCGGCGGTCAGACGCTGGCCGACGGCATCGCGGTCAAGGCGCCCGGCCAACTGACGCGGCCGATCGCGTTGCTGCTGGAGGAGGAGAAGATCGTCGCCGAGGGCGCCGGCGCCGCCGCGCTCGCCGCCGTTCTCTCGCAGCCGGCGCGCTTCGCCGGCCGCCGCGTCGGCCTGGTGGTCAGCGGCGGCAACATCGATGTGCGTCTCTTGGCATCGTTGCTGATGCGCGGCCTGGTGCGCGACGGCCGCGTCGCCAGCATGCGGGTCGAGATCGCCGACCACCCCGGTGCCTTGGCTGCGATCGCGGCAATCGTCGCCGACTGCGGCGCCAATATCCTGGAGGTCACGCACCAGCGGGCCTTCCTCGATGTGCCGGCGAAACGCGCCGACCTGGACGTCGTGGTCGAAACCCGCGACCCGGCCCACATCCAAGTCCTGGTCGATCGCCTGCAGAGCCAAGGCTACGCCGTGGAGGTCCTGACCGACGTCGCCGGCGGCACTGTCGGTTAGCTTGGCTCGTCGGTGTCCGAAGCCGCCACCACTCGATAGCGGCCGCAGTAATAGAGCAAGGGCCCGTCCGCCTCGGTGTTGGCGATGGCATCGACCGCGCCGACGAAGATGTCATGATCGCCGCCGTCGTGCCGGGCCTCGGTGCGGCACTCGAAGGTCGCCAGGGCGCCCTCAATCAGCGGACAGCCGTGCGCGCCCAAGCGGTGGGGAACCCCGTCGAGCAGGTCCTGGCCCGAGCGGGCGAAGCGGTCGGAGAGCTCCTGCTGCTCCGCCGTCAGGACGTTGATCGCGAAGCGGCCGGCGGCCTCGAAATCGGCGAAGCGGGTCGCGGCGCGGGCCAGGCTGAAGAGCACCAGCGGCGGCTCCAACGAGACCGAGCTGAAGGAGTTGACCGTCACCGCGATCGGCCGCCCCTCGCGATCGATCGTCGTCACCAGCGTGACCCCGGTCGCGAAGCGACCGAGCGCCTGGCGGAACGCCATTGAATCGAAATTTCTCTTACCGTCCTCGCTCACGTCACCCGGTCCCGTCTCGCCAATGCGAGGAAGCATAGTTAAAGCGCCGACCCCCGAGGTCAAGCCGGAGCCGGGGCGGGGTGGCTAAGGCATTTTGCGGCAACGCAATCTTAACCTTGCCGCCGCACTATCTTGGCCGAGTAATTGCCCCGGAAAGGGGCGGGAATTGGTGCGTGGGAAGCGGGCATGTTCTTCATCATCGGCCTTGTCGTCGTGATTGGCTCCGTCCTGGGCGGCTACATGCCGCACGGCGACATTCGCGTCCTGTGGCAACCGTTGGAAGTGCTGATCATTCTTGGCGCCGCCATCGGCGGATTCATCATCGGCAATCCCAAGACCGTCATCCTCGGCACGTTGAAGCAGTTCTCCCGGGTCCTCAAGGGTGCGCCCTACTCGAAGGACAATTACCTCGAGCTGCTGACCCTGCTCTATTCCCTCTTCAAGCTCGCCAATTCGAAGGGCGCCCTGGCCCTCGAGCCGCACATCGAAAACCCAGAAGAGAGCAGTCTCTTCCAGCAGTATCCCGGCTTCATTTCCAACCACCATGCGGTCGAGTTCCTGTGCGACACCATGCGCCTGATGACCATGGGCTCGGACAATCCGCACGAGCTGGAAGCGATGATGGACGAGGACATCGAGACCCTGAAGCACGAGTCGGAATCGGTCGCCCATGCCGTCACCAACATGTCGGACGGCCTGCCGGCCTTCGGCATCGTCGCTGCCGTGCTGGGCGTGATCATCACCATGGGCTCGATCAGCGAGCCGCCGGAGGTGCTGGGCACGCTCATCGGCGGCGCGCTCGTCGGCACCTTCCTCGGCGTCCTGATGGCCTATGGCGTCTTCGGCCCGATCGGCCGCAACCTGGAGGGCTATGCCGAGGCGGAGATCAAGTATTTCCATTGCCTGAAGGCAGGCATCATCGCGCATGCGCAAGGCCACGCGCCGGCGATTTCGGTCGAGTACGCCCGCAAGATTCTCTTCCCGCACGAGCGCCCCAGTTTCTCCGACGTCGAGGAAGCGGTCTCCAACGTCCTCCCCGCCTAGTGGCTCGCCATGGCCGGTAACGAAGAAAACGCCACCATAATTATCAAGAAGGTCGTCAAGGGTGGCGGCGGCCACCATGGCGGCGCCTGGAAGGTCGCCTACGCCGATTTCGTCACCGCCATGATGGCCTTCTTTCTGTTGCTGTGGCTCTTGAACGTCACCACCAGCGAGCAGAAGGCCGGAATTGCCGACTATTTCGCCCCGACCGCGGCCAGCCGCGCCTCCAGCGGCTCGGGCATGATTCTCGGTGGGCGCTCGCTCGCCACCGAGGGCGCGCGGAACAGCGAGCTCTCTTCGCCCGTAGTCACCTTCAAGGTCGGGCCGCCGCCGCCGCTCGGCAACGAGGGTCAGAAAGAGGCCCAGGGCGACACTGGCGACAAGGGCGCGGAGGGCCGCAA
>JASLMY010000174.1 GCA_030746295.1 Alphaproteobacteria bacterium
CCTGTTGCGCATCCCCCGTCTTCTGCAAGCCGTCCTGGTGGTGGTCGGGATCTACCTCGTCGCCGAGCTGATCTTCGCCGTCATCTTGGCCCAGCCGATTCCCAACAGCCTGATGACGATGTACCTCTTCTTCATCGTCGCCGGCGTCTTCATGGTCTTCACCTTCACCGAGGAGAGCACGGCGGAGCTGACCCGGCCGATCAAGGCCCTGGTTGACGACCCTTCGAAGAAGCTGGTGCGCAACGTCGTCTTCGTGATCGTGCCGGTGCTGGCCGCCATCTTCACCTACTACAAGATGCTGCCGAGCTTCGAGGCGCCGTTGGAGCTGCGCACCATTCACCCCGCGCCACCGAGCACGATCAAGGCCTACGGCAAGCGGATCAACCTCTTGGAGCTGGAGAACCCGCTGCGCAAGTTCGAAAAGGAGGATCCGGAGAAGTTCCGCGAATTGGTGGCCGAAGGCGGCATGATCTACATCGCCAACTGCCAGTATTGCCACGGCGACAAGCTGGACGGTAAAGGTCCCTACGCGCCCGGCCTCAATCCCGTGCCGCTCAACTTTCAGGACGTCGGCACCATCGCGCAGCTGCAGGAATCCTTCCTCTTTTGGCGCATCGCCACCGGCGGTCCGGGCCTGCCGGAGGAGGCGACGCCCTGGCTGTCGTCGATGCCGATCTGGCAGAATTTCCTGGAGGAGGAGGAGATCTGGAAGGTGATCCTCTTCCTCTACGACTACACCGGGCACCGACCGAGGTCGTGGGAGCATGAGTAAGCGGGCGATGAGAGTATCGTTGTCGCTCGCCGCGGGCTGGCTCGCCCTCGGCGCCGTCGGCCTCGCCATGCCGGCCGCCGCGGCACCCGGCGACGCGGACAAGGGCCAGGCGATCTACGCCAAGCGCTGCATCTGGTGCCACGGCGAGGAAGGCGATGCCGACACCGACATGGCCGAGCGTTTGAACCCGCCGCCCCGCGACTTCTCCGAGGCCACCTACAAATTCAAGACCACCGGGGTCGACGACCCGATCCCGAACGACGCCGACCTCTTTCGAATGGTCAACGACGGCATGCCCGGCACCGCCATGGTCGGCTGGGGCGACGTCCTGTCGGAACAGGAGGTCTGGGACATCATCGCCTACATCAAGACCTTCGGCGGCCTGGAGGAGGAGAGCCCTTCCGAGCAGGTCGACTACGGCAGTCAGGTCGAGAGCTCGCCCGAGAGCATCGCCGCCGGTAAGAAGCTCTTCGTCGACCGCTGCGCCGAATGTCACGGCGAGTCCGGCAAGGGTGTCGCGACCAAGAAGCTGAAGACCGACGCCGGCGAGCGGACCTGGCCCCGAAACCTGACCAAGCCCTGGACCTTCCGCGCTTCCAACGCTCCGAAGGACGTCTACAGCCGTATCTCGGTCGGCATCCCGGGGACGCAGATGCCCTCCTTCGCCGACCCCAAGAGCAAGAAGAAGCTATCGCCGGAGGAGCGCTGGCACGTCGCCAACTACGTCGCCTCGCTGGCCGAGGTCGCCGAATTGGTCAAGGCCGAGAACACCGTCATCAAGGCCGATAAGACGGACACCGTGCCCGAGGCGGCGGACGATCCGCGCTGGCAGGAGGTGCGGCCGACGAGCTTCTTCCTGGTGCCGCAGATCATCGCCGAGGAGCGTTTCTTCACGCCGTCCAACGACACCGTGACGGTCCGGGCGCTCTACGACGAAAGCCGCCTCGCCCTTCTGGTCGAGTGGGACGACCGGACGAAGAGCATCCCCGGCGACAAGACGGCCGAGAGCATCGCCGATGAGGACATGGCCGAGGACGCTGTCGCGGTGCAGCTGCCGATCACGCTCTCCGACGGCATGGAGAAGCCCTACTTCGCCATGGGCGACGCGGCGCACCCCGTAAACCTCTGGCGCTGGGGCAGCGGCACGACCGAGGCGCCGGAGACGGTGGCGCTGCTCAATGCCGAAGGTTTGGAGGCGACGGAAGAGCGCGATGCGAAATCGATCGGCCTCCAAGCCAAGGGCGTCTACACCGACGGCACTTGGCGGGTCCTCTTCACCCGGCCGCTCACGACCGACGATGCTGACAGCGACCTGCAGTTCCCCGAGGGCCGTTTCATCCCCATCGCCTTCTCCGCCTGGGACGGCTCCAACGGCGAGACCGGCTCGAAGCACACGCTGACCACCTGGTATTGGCTGTTGCTGACACCGCCTGCCGGCATGACTCCAATTCTGACGGCATTGCTCGTCGGCGCCTTCATCTTCCTGGGCGAGATCTGGTGGGCCCGCTCGGCCCGCGGCCGGGAGCCCGAGGCATGAGCGTGGCCGAGACCGCAACCCCGATGGGCCGGCGCCGGGGCGTCAAGACCAAGATTCTGGGCGTCTGCCTGCTGTTCCTCGGCCTGATGGACAGCCTCCTGTCCTGGCGTGGCGGCTTCGAGGTATCCAATCTCTACGTCGTTCTCGTCGTTCTCGGCCTGGTTCTGATCGTGGTTGGCAACATCCGGCAGAGGCGCGGCCGGGGGCCCCGTCCGGCATCCGAATTCGCTTGATCTTGGTCAATGTTTTTAAAGATTTGCTCAGGGATAGTAGGCTAAATGGGGAGTTTTAGGGGTAGGACATGAACTACGAAAAATTCTTCGCGGAGAGCCTGGACGGGCTCAGGTCGGAAGGCCGCTATCGCGTCTTCGCCGACTTGGAGCGGCGCGCCGGCGAGTTTCCCTGGGCCGATCATCATCTGGACGAGGGCACCGAAGAGGTCGTCGTCTGGTGCTCGAACGACTATCTCGGCATGGGCCAGAGCCCGCTGGTGCTGGCGGCGATGCACGAGGCGCTGGACCGCTGCGGCGCCGGCGCCGGGGGAACGCGCAACATCTCCGGTACCAATCACTACCACGTCCTGTTGGAGCGCGAGCTTGCCGACCTGCACGGCAAGGAGGCGGCGCTCCTCTTCACCTCGGGCTACGTCTCGAACATGGCCTCGCTCTCGATCCTGGCCTCGCAGCTACCCGACTGCATCGTGCTTTCGGACTCGCTGAACCATGCCTCGATGATCGAGGGCATCCGGCACAGCCGGGCCGAAAAGAAGATCTTCAAGCACAACGACGTCGCCGACCTAGAGCGGCTCTTGGCCGAGCAGCCGGCGGAGCGGCCCAAGCTCGTCGCTTTCGAATCGGTCTATTCGATGGACGGCGACGTGGCTCCGATCGCAGAAATCTGCGAGGTGGCCAAGCGCTATGGCGCCTTCACCTACCTCGACGAAGTCCACGCGGTCGGTCTCTACGGGCCGGGCGGCGGCGGCATTGCCGACCGCGACGGCGTCATGGCCGAGGTCGACATTATCGAAGGCACACTCGCCAAGGCCTTCGGCGTCGCCGGCGGCTACATCACCGGCACTTCCGACCTTTGCGACTTCGTGCGCAGCCATTCCTCGGGCTTTATCTTCACGACAGCGCTGCCACCGGCGATCGCCGCCGGCGCGCTCGCCAGCGTCCGACACTTGCGGGGAAGCGATGCCGAGCGGCAGCGCCACCAAGAGCGCGCAGCGCGGCTGAAGTCGCTCATCAAGGCGGCGGAGTTGCCGTTGATGCCGTCCGAGAGCCACATCGTGCCCGTCCTGGTCGGCGACCCGGTGCGTTGCCGCGAGGTCACCGATACGCTGATGGCGCGCCACAAGATCTACGTCCAGCCGATCAACTATCCGACCGTGCCGCGTGGCACCGAGCGGCTGAGGCTGACGCCGTCGCCGTTCCACGACGATGCCGAGATGGACCGGCTGGTGGCGGCGCTGATCGAGATCTGGTCGGCGCTGGAGCTGCCGCTCGCCGCTTGAGCCGGCGGCGCCGGCAGGGGTCCGGCGACAAGCCAAACAAGCCGCAAAGGCGAGACAGGGGACCAACGGGGAAGCGAGATATGAGTATTACCGTGACGTCCGACGCAACGCCGGACGAGACGAAGGCGCCGTTGTCCGCGCGCCGGATCATGGTGGCGCTGGACGCCTCCGAGCATGCCAACCGGGCCCTGGCCGAGGCCGTGCGCCTGGCCAAGTCGACCAGCGGCGAGATCATCGGCATTCACGCCTACGCGGCGCTGCTGCACGACCGCCGCTTCCGACAGATGGAAGGCGGCATGCCCGAGCGCTATCACCAGGAAGAGGAAATGGAGTACCAGCGTGAGGTCCACGACGACCTCATCACCCGCGGTCTCAATATCATTTCCGACAGCTATCACGACGTCGGCGAGGCGGCCTGCCAGGCGGCCGAGCTGCCATACGGGCGGCTCAGCCCCGAGGGCAAGAACTACAGCCAGATCGTCGAGGCCCTGAACGAGGGCGAATATGACCTGATCGCTCTCGGGGCACTCGGCCTCGGCGGCATGCCCGGTAGCATCATCGGCACCGTCGCCGAGCGCGTCGTCCGGCGTAGCCCGATCGACACCCTGGTGATCCGCGATCCGGAGCGTTCGATCACCTACGGCCCGGTCGTGGTCGGCATGGACGGCTCGAGCCGCTCCTTCGCCGCCCTCTTCATCGCCTTCGATTTGCATCGCCGATTTGGCGTCGAGGTCCATGCCGTCGCCGCCTACGACCCCTACTACCACTACGTCGCCTTCACCGCGATCTCCAAGGTGCTCAGCGACGAGGCCGGCAAGGTCTTCCGCTTCAAGGAGCAGGAGCAGCTGCACGAGGAGCTGATCGACGACGGCCTCGCCAAGATCTACCAGAGCCATCTCGACATCTCCGAGCGCCTGGCCGAGGAGGAAGGCGTGCCGCTTCGCACCGAGCTCTTGGACGGCAAGGCCTATCACGCGATCCAGAAGTATCTGGAGAAGGTCGACGCCGGCCTGTTGCTGGTCGGCAAGACCGGCATCCACGGCGACGACGCCCTCGATATCGGTGGCAACGCGGAGAACCTGCTGCGCTTCGCCCCCTGCCACGTCTGGCTGACGCAGCGGACCTTTACGCCCGCTCTCGACCTCATCGCCGAGGAGACCATCACCTGGAGCGAGGAGGCCGAGGCCTTGATCTCGAGGGCGCCGGCCTTCGCGCAAGGCATGGCACGCACGGCGGTGCTCAGGATGGCGCAGGAGCGCGGCCACACCTACATCACCTCTGGCCTGGTGCGCGAGGTCGCGGCCAAGATGATGCCGGGCGGCGACAAGCTGGGTGAGGACACGGCCGGTGCCGAAGGGACCGCCGAAGGTGTCAAAGTTCGGCGCGCGCTTCGCTGGGACGAGGCCGCCGTCGCACTCATCGACGCCATCGACGATGCCGCAGCGGCGCGCAATGTCCGGCTTCGGGCCGAAAAGGCGGCGAGACGGCAGGGCGACGGACGGGTCACGGCGGACCATGTCCGAAAGTTCCTCGAGAATGTGGCCCCTGGCGAGGAAGCGCTCGACTGGTCGGCGGCGGCGCTGGCCCGGCTGGCGCGGGTGCCGGAGATGATGCGCGACGCTACCCGCCAGCGCATCGAGGCCGTGGCCCGCCAACAGGGCGCTTCGGAGATCGATCTGGAGGTGGTCGAGGCGGGCCTAGTGGAGGCCCGCAAGGCGATGGCCGAGGCCATGTCCAAGGGCGGCCACAAGCTGGCGGGCGAGGGCGAGGACTAGACGCCGTGCAAGCCGCCGTCGAGCCACCCTTCCTGGTGGCGCTGAACCTGACGCGGCGCTGCAATCTCCGGTGCGCCCATTGCTACTTGGATGCCGGCACGCGAACCGATGGTGCGGCCGACGAGCTGACGACGGCCGAGGCCAAGTCACTTATCGATCAGATCGCCGATCTCGGCGACGAGACCATGGTCGTGCTGACCGGCGGCGAGCCGATGCTGCGCCGCGACATCGAGGCGTTGGCGCGGCACGCCGCAGATCGGGGCCTGATGGTGGTCGTGGGCACGAACGGGCTGATGCTCGACGAGGCCCGGGTCGCTAGCCTGGTCGAGGCCGGCGTCGCCGGCGTCGGCATCAGCCTGGATTCGCTCGTGCCCGAGCGTCACGACATCTTCCGCGGCGTCCCCGGCGCCTGGGAGAAGGCGATGGCGGGGATCGACGCCTGCCGCCGTGGCGGCCTCGGTTTTCAGATCCACTTCTCGGTGACCGATGACACCGCACCTGAGCTGGAGGACATGATCGCCTTCGCGCGCTCGGCCGGCGCCCTCGTCCTCAACGTCTTCTTCCTGGTCTGCACCGGCCGTGGCGAGAAGGTCACCAACATCTCGGTCGAGACCTACGACGACGTGATGCGCCGGGTGACCCGGGCGGCCTACGAGGAGAGCGAGCTCATCATCCGGGCCAAGTGCGCGCCGCATTTCAAGCGCATGGCGATCGAGCTCGACCCCGCCTGGCCGATCACGCTGGCGCACGGGTATGAGGCCGGCGGCTGTCTCGCCGGTACCCGCTATTGCCGGGTGACGCCCGAGGGTGCCGTCACAGCCTGCCCCTATATCGAGGACGAGGTCGGCTCGATCCGCGGCCAAGGCTTCGCAGAGATCTGGCACGAGGCGCCGATGTTCCAGGCCCTTCGCCAGCCTCGATTGGAAGGCCGCTGCGGAGAGTGCGAGTACCGCAAGCTCTGCGGCGGCTGCCGGGCCCGCCCGCTGGCCCGCGACGGCGCGCTCATGGGCGAGGACTTCCTCTGCGCCTACCAGCCGGCAGGCGGTGCCGTGATCGAGCCGATGGCGCCCACGGCCCGAGCCATGACGTGGAGCGCCGAGGCCGAGACGCGGCTCGCCCGGGTGCCGCCCTTCCTGCGCAAGATGGTGCGCCGCCGAGCGGAGGACTATGCCCGCGAGCAAGGTGCCGCCGAGGTCACGGCAACGCATCTCTCGACGCTGGCCAAGCGCCGCTTCGGCAAAGGTGGCCCGCCCCGAAAGCCCGACCTCTCGGGCCTTGGGAGGCCGGGCCCATGACGGTCGACGTCGCCGTCGTCGGCGCCGGCATCTCGGGCCTTGCCGCCGCGCATGCACTGAAGTGCCGGGGCCACAGCGTCGTCGTCCTGGAGCGACAGGCGAGCGTCGGCGGCAACGCCGTCTCGGAGCGGTTGGGCGGCTTCCTGATGGAGCACGGGCCCAGCACCGTGAACGCGCAATCGCCAGTGGCGCTGGGTCTGAGCGACGCGCTGGGCCTGGCGGGCGAGCGCTGCGATCTGGGGCCCGGCGTCAAGCGGCGCTACCTGGTTCGGGACGGAGAGCTCGCCGGCATCGAGACCCACCCCTTCGGTTTCCTGGCCTCGAACTACCTCTCGCTTGCCGCCCGGCTTCGGCTGCTCGTCGAATGGGGCGTGCCCAAGGGCAAGGGCCATCCCGAGGCCGAGGAAACGGTGGCCGCCTTCTGCCAACGCCGCTTTGGGACCGAGTTTACAAGCCGCATCATCGACCCGCTGGTCGGCGGCCTTTACGGCGGTCGGGCCTCGGAGCTTTCGATCAAGGCCGTGTTTCCGGGTCTGATCGGGCTGGAGCAGGATCATGGCTCGATTACTGCTGGCGTCGTGCGCAGCCGTTTCGCCAACCGGCGCATGCCGGGCAGCCGCCTCTTCTCGTGGCAGCAGGGCATCGGCGCCTTGCCGCGGGCCCTTCTGGCCCGGCTCGGAGACGAGGTGCGGACCGGCGTTGCCGTCAAGCGTCTGGGCGCGGCGGCAGGGGGCTTCGGGCTCGACCTCGGGTCTGCTGGCCGGCTCAGCGCCCGGGCCGTGCTCTTGGCGACCCAGCCCCATGTCGCGGCCGAGCTGCTGGGTGGCCTCGATTCCGCGGCGTCTGAGGCGGCGGCCGGGGTCGCGGCACCACCGCTCGCCGTCGTCTTCCTCGGCTACCCCCGCAGCCAAGTGGCGCACCCCTTGGACGGCCTGGGCTTCCTCGGTCCCGAGAGCGAAGGCCGCACGCTGACCGGCGCGCAGTTCTGCTCGACCATGTTCCCGGGCCGGGCACCCGATGGCCAAGTCGCCATCGCCGCCTATTTCGGCGGTGCTCGTGCGCCGGAGCTGGCGCAGCGGCCGGCAGCGGAGCTGATCGGGCTGGCGCGGGACGAGTTCCGCGACCTCATCGGCGCCGAGGGCGAGCCGACGCTGGCTCGCGTCCGCCATTGGCCGATGGGTCTGCCGCAGTACCGGATCGGCCACCTGGACCGCGTTCGGACCCTGCGTGGCACCCCGGATCGGCGGCCGGGTCTCTTCCTCGCCGGCAACTACTTCAGCGGCCCGTCGGTTGCCGAGTGCCTGAAGGTCGCGCAAGAGACGGCGGCGCAAATCGACGTCCATCTCGACGGTCAGGAACGGTCGCAACGCATCGCCGCGTCCCGCGCCGCCGACGCTTTCTAGCTCGTCCACCCGGCATGTATTGGCGTCATCAGCGCCGTTGTTGTCTGGAGTCTCTTCGCCCCGGCGTTATGGATGGTAGCGAGGCTTCTTGGCCTTCGTCCTTGCTGATCAGGCGTCCGCGAAAGCGGGGCATGGCCAACATGACGGTGGCGGCGCAGTTTCGCTATGATCGTCATGAATTTGAGGGTTGTCCGGGAAATGTCGGCTCAAATGGGGATTCCCAGACCGGGTTTTTGCGGAGAGCGTTATGTCGGGTGATTCAGAGTTCGATGTCGTCGAGGCGGTTTGTGAACTGCGCGAGGCCGAGGTATTGGCCTGGGTCGGCGAGCAGCTTGAGCTACAGCCGCCCTTGGAGATCGCCAATGCCTTGACCGCCGGCCTCGAGCGACTGGGCGCGCGCTTCGCCGATGGCACGGTCTTCATTCCCGAATTGGTGATGGGCGGCGAGCTCTTCACGAAGGCCATCGAGCTTCTGACCCCAGCCCTCGAGGCCAGCGGCAGCGCGCTGAAGAAGCACGGCACGGTCATCATCGGCACGGTCAAGGGAGATTTGCACGATCTTGGCCAGAACCTGGTTTCGGTGACCCTGGCGGCGGCCGGTTTCGAGGTTATCAACCTGGGCTGCGACGTGGCACCCGAGCGTTTCGTCGAAGAAGTCGCGCGCAGCCGGCCGCAGGTCATCGGGCTGTCCGCGCTCTTGACCACCACCATGCAGAGGCAGGCCGAGATCATCGAGGCCCTGGCGGCGGCCGGCTTGCGCAACCAGGTGCGGGTGCTGATCGGCGGTGCCGTGGCCAACCAACGCTGGGCCGACGAGATCGGTGCCGACGCTTATGGCGCCGATGCCATCGATGCCCTCGACAAGGTCAAGACCCTGGTCGGCGTCAACGCGTGAATTTGGCTTTCGGGAGTGCGAGATGCAACCGCGGCTGACCTTTCTGAACGACGAGGAACTGGACCGCATCATCGACGGCGCCTTCGAGGTCCTGGCCCGTGTCGGCGTCCATATCGGCAGCGAGCGGGTGATGGATATCGTCGCCTCCCAGACCGGTGCCCGACGCGACGGCGAGCGCGTCACGCTGAGCCGCGATCTGGTCGAGCGCTGCCTCGAGACCTGCCCCGCCGAGGTCAGGCTCTACCGCCAGGACAGGGACGAGCCCATCGTGCTGGCTGGCGATGCGGTCAATTTCGTAGCCGGCTCGACGGTGCCCTACATCTACGACCCCGACAGCATCGGCCTGCGCGAGGCCACCTCGCGCGATCTCGTCAACCACACCAAGGTCATCGACCGCTGCGACCACATCGACATGCAAAGCGGCTCCTTCGTGCCCAGCGACGTGCCCAAGCCCATCGTCAGCGCCTACCGCTACTATCTGGCGCTGCTCTATTCGCCGAAGCCCATGTTCAGCGGCGCCTTCGGCACTGACGACATCGCCGTCATCTGGGGCGTCATGGCGGCGCTGGCGGGGGGCGAGAAGGAGCTGGCGGAACGGCCCATCGCACTTCTGTGCGTCAATCCCTCGTCGCCGCTGGGGCTGACCGAAGTGGTGGCCGAAAACGCCGCATTCCTGGCCGAGAAGAACTTCCCCTGCCTGATGATCCCGATCCCGCTGGCTGGCGGCTCCTCGCCAGTGACGCTGGCCGGTACCCTGGTCCAGCACACGGCCGAGAACCTGGCCACGCTGGTGGTCAGCCAGACGGTGCGGCCCGGCGCACCGGTGATCTTCGGTGGCGGCCCCTCGATCATGGACATGCGCAAGGGCACTGCCTGCCAGGCCGCCAGCGAAGCCATCATGATGGGGGCGGCCATCGGCCAGATCGCCAAGCGTCTGAAACTGCCGTCGTCGACCAACACCGGTCGCGCCGACAGCAAGTGCGTCGACTATCAGGCCGGTGAGGAATCGGGAGCGGCGCTGACCGCCATGGCGCTGGCGCGCATCAATCTGATCCGAGGCTCGGGGACGCTCGAATACGCCAACGTCGTGAGCACGGAGAAGCTGCTCATCGATAACGAGATCTGCGGCATGGCCAAACGCCTGATCCGGCCGATCGACACCGGTGACGAGGCCCTGGCGCTGGACGTCATCCTCGAGCGCGGCACCACTACGACCGGGTTCCTGTCGTCGCCTCATACCCTGAAGTGGTTCAGAAGCGAGTTCTTCCAGCCCTCCGACATCATCGATCGCGGCCAGCGCCGGGAGTTCGAGGCCCAAGGCAGCAAGGACGCCTTCGGCCGAGCCCAGGTCGGCGTGCAGCAGATCCTGGCCGAATACACGCCGCGCCAGATCGACGCCGAGCGAAAGCGCGAAGCCGACCGCATCATCGCCGCCTATGCCAAGCAGCACGGCATGGACCAATTGCCGGTGACGGAACTCGAATAGCCGCCCAGGCATGTCCGACGCCTGCCGTTCCGGATCAGGCGCCGCCCCCAGGACATTGGGGCCGGCCGTTTACGCCGCGTTTGGCGACGCTTCAGTTGTCGGAAATTCCCAGCCTCGGGAAATACTG
>JASLMY010000175.1 GCA_030746295.1 Alphaproteobacteria bacterium
ACTACCAGATCTCGGTGATGGGCGGCGAGCAGGCCGCGACCGTGATGGGCATCGTCCACGAGGCGCGGGCGAAGCGGAAGGGAGAGGCGGTGGACGAGGCCGGGCTCGAGGCCATGAAGGCGACGGTGCGCGAGCGCTACGCGTCCATGTCCTCGTCCTTCTACGCCACCGCCCGGCTCTGGGACGACGGCCTGATCGACCCCCGGGATTCGCGTCGTGTCCTCGGCCTCTGCCTCGACCTCCTCGACGAGGCCGGCCGCCGGACCCTCCACCCCAACACCTTCGGCGTGGCCCGGTTCTAAGGCGGTCAGCGCACCTCGGTCTCAGCCTCGGCGCCGCGCTCGACCAGGACCAGGCGGTCGTCCTCGACGTCGAGGACGGTGCGCGAGCAGTTGTCGGGCCGGAACGAGACGACGCGCGGATCGCCGGTGGCGGCACCGACGGCGACGTTGATGGCGATGAAGTGGGAGACGACGACGGTGTCCTCGGGCACCGCCAGCAGGCGCTCGATCACGCCCAGGCGCCAGGCCTGCAAGGTGGCATCGGCCTCGGGCCAGCCGGCCGCCATGATTTGGTCGAGCCAGAGCCGGCGCGCCGCCAGGTCCGGGGTCGGCGAGGGGATCTCGGCGACCGCCGGCTCGATCGCGCCCACGATGCCCCACATCGCTTCCAGCGGCGCCGCGGTCTCGCGGGTCCGCTTCAGGGGGCTGACCAGCAGGGCCAGCGGGCCGAGCGGCGCCACGGCTGCCGCCATCGCCTCGGCCTGGGCTTGGCCCAGCGCATCGAGGCCCGGGTCCAGGTCGGCATCGAAGGCTGCCGCGGCCTTGCCGTGGCGGACGAGATAGAGGCGCGGCATCAGTAGAGCCGGGTCTTCAGGCTTTCCTCGATGCGCGCATCCGCGGCCTCGGCCGAGGTGCCGTCGTCGATCTGGTCGGCCAGCATCTTGCCCAAGGTCGGCAGCCTCCGCCGCTCCACCCGATAGTCGTCGGCCCAGAGCTTGGAGCGCTTCATCGCCTTCGAGCAGTGCAGGAAGGCCTCGTCGACCGCGACGACCGTCACCGAGGTCGGCGCCTTGCCGTTGACGACGAAGCGCTGCAATACGTCTGGCTCGGTAGTGATCCGGGCACGGCCGTTGATCCGCAAGGTCTCGTCGACGCCCGGGATCATGAAGAGGATACCGACACGCGGATTGGCCACGATGTTGCGCAGGCCATCGATCCGGTTGTTGCCCAGCCGATCGGGGATCAGAAGGGTCACCTCGTCCGCGACCTCGACGAAGCCGGGGGCGTCGCCCTTGGGCGAGACGTCCAGGTTGCCGGCCGCGTCGCTGGTTGCCAATGAGATGAAGGGCGAGAGCGAGATGAAGTGCCGGCAGTGCTTGTCGAGCTTGGTGAGCGTCTTCTTGGCGGCCAGGCCCGTCGGCTCCGGGTAGAGCTCGCGCAGCTCGCTCAGGTCGGCGATTGCCTCCGGCGCCGTCCCCGGCGGTGTCGTCTTGGCGTCCATCTGCGGCTCCTAGGCTGGTCCCTGATCGCGGCAATCTAGCGCAGGCGTCGGCGCATCGGCAAACGCCGACAATCATGCTATGCAGGCGATAACCGGGGTCGGGGCCGAAGCGGTGCCGATAAGGAAAATGCGAGCGGAGGAAGCGACATGGCCGAGCCAGTGACACTTCAAAAGCAGGGATCGATCGGCGTCATCACGGTCGACAACCCGCCCGTCAACGCGCTTAGCGCGGGCGTGCGCGACGGCTTGCTCGCCTGCCTGAACCAGGGCCTGGCCGACGACGAGATCAAGGCCATGGTGCTCTTGGGCAAGGACCGCACCTTCATCGCCGGCGCCGACATCCGCGAGTTCGGCAAGCCGCGCGCCGGCGTGCCGTTGCACGAGGTCAACGAGGCCTACGAGTTCGCCGACAAGCCCGTGGTCGCGGCGATCCACGGCACCGCACTCGGCGGCGGCCTCGAGATCGCGCTCTGCTGTCACTATCGCTACGCCGTGCCCTCGGCCCAGGTAGGCTTGCCCGAGGTCAAGCTGGGCTTGCTGCCCGGTGCCGGCGGCACCCAACGGCTGCCCCGCATCGTCGGCGCCGAGACCGCCCTCGACCTGATTGCCAACGGCAGCTTCGTGCCGGCGGCCAAGGCCAAGGAGCTCGGCATCGTCGACGAGGTCGGTGACGAGCTGTTGGAAGGCGCCGTCGCCTATGCCGAGCGGCTGGTCGCCGAGGGCGCGCCCCGCAAGCGGATTCGCGACCTGGACTGCTCGGCCGATGCGTCGGTCTTTGAGGCATTCCGCAAGTCTATTCAGCGCTCGGCCCGGGGCTTCAAGGCGCCGTGGGCCTGTGTCGACGCCGTCGAGGCGGCGGCGACGCTCGACTTCGAGGCGGGCCTGGCGCGCGAGGGCGAGCTCTTCAAGGAATTGCACGACTCGGCTGAATCCGCGGCCCAACGTCACGTCTTTTTCTCCGAGCGCGAGGTCGCCAAGATCCCCGACGTGCCCCGTGGCACCGCCACCAAGAAGATCGCCAAGGGCGCGGTGATCGGCGCCGGCACCATGGGCGGCGGCATCGCCATGAACTTCGCCAATGCCGGCATCCCCGTCACCGTCCTGGAGATGAGCCAGGAAGCCCTCGACAAGGGCCTCGCCACGGTCACCCGCAACTACCAGAACACGGTCAACCGCGGCCGGCTGGCGCAAGCCAAGATGGACGAGCGGCTGGGCCTGATCTCGACCACCACGAGCTATGACGACATCGCCGATGCCGACATCGTCATCGAGGCCGTCTTCGAGGAGATGGAGATCAAGAAGCAGGTCTTCGCCAAGCTCGACGAGGTGGCGAAGGCGGACGCGGTCCTGGCCTCCAACACCTCGACGCTGGACATCGACCAGATGGCCGAGGCGACCAAGCGGCCGGCGCAAGTCATCGGCATGCACTTCTTCAGCCCGGCCAACGTGATGCGCCTCCTGGAGGTGGTGCGGGGGGCGGCCAGCAGCCCGGAAACTATTGCCACCGCCATGGGCCTCGGCCGTGCCATGGGCAAGGTCTCGGTCCTGGTCGGCAACTGCCACGGCTTCGTCGGCAACCGCATGCTGCACGGCTACAGCCGCCAGGGGGCCTTCCTGTTGGAGGAGGGCGCCTTGCCGCAGCAGGTCGACAAGGTGGTCTACGATTTCGGCCTGCCGATGGGCCCCTTCACCATGGGCGACATGGCCGGCCTCGACATCGGCTGGCGGATCCGCAAGGCGCAGGCCGCCGAGCGGCCGTCCAACCGCCGCTATTCGCCGATCGCCGACAAGATCTGCGAGATGGGCCGCTTCGGGCAGAAGACCGGCGCCGGTTATTACCGTTACGAGGCGGGCGACCGGACGCCGATCCCGGACCCGGAAATCGAGAAGCTGATCGTCGAGACCTCGGCCGAGCTCGGCATCGAGCGGCGCGAGATCTCGGACGACGAGATCCTGAAGCGCTGCCTCTACCCGCTGATCAACATCGGCGCCCAGATCCTGGACGAGGGCATGGCGCTCCGGGCCTCGGACATCGACATCATCTACATCTACGGCTACGGCTTTCCGGCCTATCGCGGCGGGCCGATGTTCTGGGCCGACCAGACCGGCCTCGACAAGGTGCTGGCCGACATCCAAGCCTTCCACGCCGAGCACGGCGAGGACTGGGCCCCGGCACCCCTGTTGGAGCGGCTGGTCGCCGAGGGCAAGAGCTTCGCCGACTACAAGGGCTAGATGACCTTCGGCCGGCCGGATTGACCGCTCGATCCGGACCGGCGGCAGACCACCGCCGTCAATCGCGAGGCGCGCAGCACTGCGGCGATCCAGGGTCATGCGACGTGCTTCGGTAAATTGACGCGGCATCTCCGATTCCTGGATTGCCGCGCTCGCTCTGCTCGCTCGCAAGACTGCGTGTGATTTTCAGCGCAGGCCGAGCTGTTGCATCTTGAGCATGAGCTTGCGGGCGGTCTTGAGGTCGTGCGCCGAGGGACGCTTGGGCGCCAGCGCTGACCTGTGGGCGAGTTCCAGCGGAATGCCGGGCTTGGCGCGGACGCAGCCGCCGATCCGATACTTCTTGCCGTAGAGTTCGACGATCTCGTATCTGGGCCGCTCGGCCCAGCCCTGGGCGGCCTTGTAATGCGCCTCCTCGTGCGCCGTCGTCTCCCGGTCGATCCGGATCATGTGGTAGAGGATTTGCGTCAGGTGCTGCTGGTTGCGGACCCGATAGAGGGCGTCGATCAGGCTCTTTCGGAAATTGGCGTTGTAGTCGGGGTGGATCTCGCAGGCGGCCCGGGCAGCACCCGAAGCGAGGCTGAAGGCGAGGAGCGCTGCGAGAAAGATCCGCATCTTGGCATCCGTGCGAGAGCCGATTCGGCCATTATAGGGGCGGCGGGTTAAGGCTCGGTAATCAATTTGTCGCTGCCTCAAGCGCGACTGCCGTGGAAGACCTGCTCCAGGCTGGTGAGATAATTGCCGTGCTTGGCGAGGTTGGTGGGCGTCAGGTTCAACGCCTTGACGAGCTTGCGGACGATCTCGCCGTCGACCACGTCGACGTCGATGATGTTGAGGCAGCCGGGGTCCTGCTCGAAGGCGCCCATGGCGGCGAGGCCGCCGCCGGTGACCCAGCCCAGAACAGCCCGGTTGGTCCCGTCGTGCGCCACCATCAGCATCCGCGACCAGCCGGGGGTCAGCAACAGGGCCTCGAAGGCGGCTCTGACCCGGACCTCGAAGTCGATATAGGCCTCGCCGTTGGCGAAGCGGGCGCCGGGCTCGGCGGCGCGCTCCATGCCGTAGACGAACTCGGCATCGACCCGGTCCGGCGGCAGGTCCCGGAGGCGCCCGGCGCGGACCTCGCGCAGGCCGTCATGGGTCTCGGGCGCGATGTCGTGCCCCGCCAATACCAGGCGCGCGGTCTCGGCGCTTCGCGGCAGGCCGGTGTGGCCGGCCCGATCCAAAGGAATTTCGTGCAACAGCTCGGCCATCGCCCGCGCCTGGGACTGGCCGCGCTCGGTCAGTACCACGGCATCGGGGTTCACCGCGCGGCCCGAGGCGTCGAAGTAGCTGACCTCACCATGGCGCATCAGGTAGACCCGGCGGCGGCCGTTGGTGCCGGGAAGCCCGTCGTTCATTCGTCTCGTCCCTGGCGGTCGGTGGACAGATAGACTCGCATTGTCGCGGCCTCGCTGACTAGTATCGTTGAACCGAAACGGGAGGCCGCCAGATGACCAAGATCCTGCTGATTCAAGGCCCCAACATGGCCTATCTCGGCCGCCGCGAGCCCGAGCACTACGGCACCACCACGGCGGCGGAGCTGGACGCGCTCTGCCGGGGCCATGCCGGCGAGCACGGCTACGAGCTGGAGATCTTCTACACCCACCTCGAAGGCGAGGCGATCGGCCGCGTCTACCAAGCGGTGGACGACGGCACCGACGTCCTGGTGATGAACCCGGCCGGCATGACCTATGCCGGCCATGCCATGCGCGATTGCCTGAAGGCGGTGGCGCCCGAGCTGCCCTATATCGAGATCCACGTCCGCAACAACGAGGCCCGGGGCGTGCACTCGGTGCCGGGCGAGGCGGCCGCGGGCATCGTCGCGGGCTTCGGCATGAACTCCTATCTCGTCGGCCTGGACGCGGCCCTGTTGCTGGCCGGCCAGCGCTCCGGCTGGGGCTGAGCCGGGCTCAGACGAGCGCCGGCATGGCCGCCGCCGGAATGACGGCGCCGCGGTGTTGGATCACGGCCGCCGCCAGGCGGTGGCCGGCCCGGGCCGCGGCCTCTGGGGCCGCGTCTCGGAGGCGGGCCGCCAGATAGGCGGCGTTGAAGGCGTCGCCGGCAGCGCTGGTGTCAACCACTGCTGAGACCGACTCGGTCGGGACGGTCCATTGCGCTTCCCCCAGGCGGACGAGACAGGCCCCCGCCGCGTCCTTGACCACGATTTCCGCCACGCCGAGGCCGGCCAGGCGGCGGGCGACGGCCTCGGCATCGCCGTCGCCATAAAGGGCACGCTCGTCGTCGAGCGAGGGCAGGGCGATGTCGACCCGGCCATACATCGCCGTCATTTGCTCCCGGGCGCTCGCCGCATCCGTCCAGCCGCGCGGGCGGTAGTTGCTGTCGAAGGCGACGCGGGCGCCGGCCCGGCGCGCGGCATCGATGATATCCAGCAGGCGGTTGCGGCTCTCGGGATCGAGGATCGAGAGGGTGATGCCGCTGAGGTAGAGGAGGTCGTAGGTGGGCAGGGCGCGGGCCAGGCGATCCGGATCGCCGGCGCTGAGCAACTCTCGCGCCGCCGCCGCCGAGCGCCAGTAGTAGAAGCTGCGCTCGCCGGCGTCGTCGGTGCGGATCGTATGCAGGCCCGGCAGGCGGCCGGGCAGGCGGGCGACGAGGTCGGCGCCGATACCTTCCGCCCGCCAGCCGGCGAGCATCGCCTCACTGTAGGGGTCGTCGCCGAGCGCGGTGACGTAGTCGACGGCGATCCCTTGCGCCGCACCCACCCGCATCAGATAGACGCTGGTGTTGAGCGTGTCGCCGCCGAAGTCGAGCGCCGCGGTGCCGTCGCCCCGTTCGGCGAGCTCGATCATGCACTCGCCGATGGCGGCGATGCGGAGCGGTCTTTTGGGCGTGGCCTCGGGCATGCGGCTTGTGATACTCGATGCCGGCGGCGGCAGGCAATCGCGAGGGCTGGGCCTTGGAGTTGATGGAAACGCTCAGGACGGCGCGTGTCGTGCCGGTGCTGACGATCGAGCGGGCCGCCGACGCGGTGCCGCTGGCCCGTGCCCTGGTGGCGGGCGGCCTGACGGTCTTGGAGGTGACGCTCCGCACCGAGTCGGCGCTCTCCGCCATCCGCGCGATCGGCGCCGAGGTCGGCGAGGCGACCGTCGGCGCCGGGACGGTCACGCGACCAGACGAGTTCGCCGCTGTCCGCGCGGCCGGCGCCCGCTTCGCCGTCAGCCCCGGCTTCACGACCGAACTGGCCGAGGCCGCCCGCGATACGCCCGAGATCGCCTGGCTGCCGGGCATCGCCACGCCGTCCGAGCTGATGGCGGCAAGCGCCGCCGGCCACACCTGTCTCAAGTTCTTCCCCGCCGAGACCTCGGGGGGCATAGCCGCACTCAGGATGCTCGCCGGACCCTTCCCCCAGGCCCGCTTCTGTCCCACCGGCGGCATCGACGCCGCCAACGCCGCCGACTACTTGGCTCTCCCCAACGTCGTCGCCGTCGGCGGCTCCTGGCCCGCCCCTTCGGCGGTGATCCGCGCCGGCGACTGGGATCGAATCACCGAATTGGCCCACGCGGCCCGGAAATTGGGGAAATTGGGGTCTGACCCCGATTAGTCTGACCCCGATTAGTCGCGCCGAGCCGAGCGGCTAGGCCCCACGTCGGTAGAGCCTCGCGGCGGGGCTCTCCTTCCAGGCGAGGAGCTTGCCGCCCGATGTTCCTTCTCTGCCGTAGACGATCCAGGGATCGTCGACGGTGCCGATCTCTTCGTCGATCCGGAAGCGACCCGGATGTTGGTCGGCGAGATGCGCCCAGGTGAGGCCGCTGTCGTAGCGGCCGGCCAGCAGGCCGGCGGCGACGGTGGCGGTGGAGGTCTCCGGAATAAACGTCTCCCAGCGGCTGGTGTCGGCGTACTCCTTCGTCGCCGGCTGCAGGGCGAGGGTGCGTGGCCTGGCCACCTCCTGCCGGGTCAGGATGGCCAACGGGTGACTGGCCGAGATGAAGGTGTCGATGACGTGAATGCCGTGGCGAAAGTGCGCCCGCGCCACCGTCTCGGTCGTCTCCGGGTGCACCGCTACTTGGATCTCGTGCGCCACCTCGCCTGCCGCCATCAGCGCCAGGGCCTTGGCGAAGCTCTCGACCAGGACGATCTCCTCGTCATCGAGGCCGTGGAAACGCAAGTAGGCCCGCGTCACCAACTCGTGATTGCTGCCCGACGGTCCGAGGGTGGCGAAGGTCAGCATCCGAAGCTCCTCAACGACGATGGTTCGGAACCATGGTGATACATGCGGGCGCATTCTGGAATGGCGCTACGCCGCGGCCACTCGCCTTGCCGGTGCGCCGCATCGGTGTCAGCATGCGCTTCGGTGTCGACCGCATGAGGGGCGTTTCGTCATGGTCGTTGACCCTATCTCATCCAAGGGTGCGGAAGCGTTGCGGGTCACCGAGCGGCATCCGCTGCTCGGCGCCGAGGTCCGTGGGCTCGATCTGAGCCGGCCGTTGGACGCGGCCACGGTCGCCGCGATTCTGGAGATCTGGGCCCGGCACCTGGTGCTCGTCTTCCCCGAGCAGGAGTTGAGCGAGGCGGCACAGGTCCGCTTCAGCCGCTATTTCGGCGAGCTGGCCGTGCATCAGGACCCGGAGAAGATTTCCGCCCGCGTGCCCGAGATCTTCCGCGTCGCCAACGTCGACGAGGATGGCAATCTGCTGCCGGAGGAGCACGAGCTGCGCCGCTATTTCCGGGTCCTGACCGGGCTATGGCACACCGACGGCTCGTATAAGGACATGCCCTCGCATGCCTCGGTCCTGCATGGCCTGGAGGTGCCGCCGGAAGGCGGCGAGACCTGGTATGCCAACATGTTCGCTGCCTACGAGGCCCTGCCCGAGGCGGTCAAGAAGAAGATCCAAGGCCGCCAGATGGTGCACAGCCACGACTTGAACCGCATCATCTGCCCCGGCCTAACGCCGACGACCGAGCAGCAGAAGCGCGACCTGCCGCCGATGACGCATCCGCTCGTTCGTACCCATGCCGACGGCCGCAAGTCCCTCTTCATCAGCGAGAACGTCGCCTACTACGTCGGCGGCATGCCGTTGGAGGAGGGCAAGGCCCTGCATCGCCAGCTGATGGAGCTGGCGACCCGGCCCGAGTTCGTCTATCGCCACAAGTGGCAGGCCGGCGACGTGGTGATGTGGGACAATCGCGCCACTCTGCACCGGGTCACCGAATACGACGGCCGCAAGTATCGCCGGGTGCTGCAGCGGACCGAGATCCTGGGCCAAGAGGTGGTCGTCTAGCGAGGCCGCTGCCGGGCGCGATGGCCTGAACGGCCGCCATCGGGAAAGGAGTGCGCATGGCGACGTGGCGAACGGGCGAGGCCCTGCCGCTCGACGCGGAGAATTTGCAGGCCTTGTTCGACAACGAGATACCTGCGATCCGCATACCGGGTTTCGCGACGGCGGCGGAATGCCGGGCCTTCGCGGCCGCTCTGCGCAAGTGCGAGCTGCATGTCGTCAAGGGTGCGACCGACTATTCCGCGCCGGCCTTCGAGGCGCAGCGCATCGCCTTCATCGGCCTGACGCAGTACGAGTTCAAGTATCGCCCGATGGACGACTATCTCGACGCCGCCGAGGCCGCGCGGGCCGAAGTGGCGCCGGTGTTCGGGCAGTCCTTCGATCCGGTGCAGCGCATGATGGAGCGTCTTCGAGCACTCGTCGGCGGCTGCGTCGAGATCGCCCGCGATCGGGGCGGCCGGCGCTACTCCGCCACCATCATCCGCAGCTCCAACGAGGGCCTGGCGCTGCACGCCGACTTCGCACCCTATCAGGCGCCGCAACTGACGGTGGCCGCGTCGGACGCCCAGCTCGCCTGGAACTTCTATGCCGAGGTGCCGGGAAGCGAGGGCGGCCACACTACGCTCTACGACCGGCCCTGGTCCTGGCAGCGGACGGCTGAGGCCGAGATCGCCGAGAACTACCCGCTGGCGCGCGCCCAAGTCGCCGGCGCCGACAGCTTCACCTTCGAGCCGCAAGAGGGCGAGGTGGTGATGTTCAACTCGCGCAATCCGCACGAGGTCGTCCCCGTCGCCGCACCCGACGGCAAGGACCGGATCGCCATGGCCACCTTCATCGGCCGAATGCCGGGCGGCGACCTGCACCTCTGGTCCTAAGCTCCGAAGGCCGCTATCCGACTTGGCCGTTCAACCGCCCCGGCAACGGCCGTGCCATTTGCGCCAGGCGAGGCGAGGCGCCATATTGGCCGGCGACGCCGTCGGCGGTCGACGATCTCCGGCGGCCCGGACCAGAGGGAGCAAGCAAGTGGCAGAACGATTGGCGGCCGGGCAGGGTTTCCCGGCGACGGCCATCACCCTTTCCGACGGTAGCGCCATGACGCTGCCCGACGACATGGTCGATGGCTACAAGATGATCATCTTCTTTCGGGGATCCTGGTGACCGTACTGTCGACGTCAGTTGGGCGGCTTCAGTGAGCACTTGGACGACTTGAAGGGACGCAACGTCAGCGTCGTCGCGGCCAGCTCCGACCCGCAGGAGAAGGCGGCGGAGATGGCGGCCGACCTTGGGATTCCGATCGGCTGGGGCGTCGATCAGAAAACCATCGAGAGCCTGGGCGGCTATTGGGAGCCGCGGCGAAACTTCTCGCAACCGGCCGAGTTCCTGCTGGCACCGTCGGGCAAGATCGCGCAGCTCTCCTACAGCGACGGCCCCTTGGCCCGAACCGAGGCGGGCGACGTCATCAAGGTCGTGGACTTCCTGGAAAGCCAGAAGACGAAGTAGTACCTGCGAGCACTCGAACCGACTCTCGCGGCGTCATCAACTCACTTGTTGGAGTGTTGTTGCTCGTTGCTCTCTGAGTCTGGCGTTGATGATTGTAATGAGTTT
>JASLMY010000176.1 GCA_030746295.1 Alphaproteobacteria bacterium
AGTACAACATGATCGAGACCACGTACGACGGGATCGACGATACCTAGACCGAGGCCGCCAACGACACCTAGTGCATCACGACCTCGGTGACCTTCGTCGCCGCCTCCGTCGCTCGGCCGCTTCCTTTTGGTTTTCATTTCGGCACCCGTCCGCACCCGGCCACACCAGAGCGGCGATGTAGGAAGAGCGGCCGAGCAGCACATCGATAGCCCTACCGGCTACGACCTAGCCCGAGTTATCGGATACATCGTCACGCCTGCCATGGCCTGTTACATCGTCCCATCGCACCACATCCAACACGAAATCATACAACTTATAGTAAGTAAAGGTAGGGAGGCCGAAAGTCTACCGCCCTCGCGGCGTAGACCGGTATGCAATCCATGCGGAGAGTTTTTTTCGATGAGCGGAAATCTCGCTCTAAATCGCATCGGCCACCCACGAAGTCATACAGCTTATGGTAATGAGGAGTAGGGGGGTTCGATCTCTACAGCCCAAATTACGGAGACCGACGCCCCAGAAACGCGCTTGTTACCGCGTTATTTCGCAAACATTTTTTTATCGACCTGGATTTAATGCTGTTCTCTGCACACCTCTACAAGGAGTTATACAACTTTTGATAAGGGAGGGTAGGGGTATTAATCTCTACAGCCTCGAAAAGGGAGACCGGCGCCCTAGTCGTTTTTTCTGTTCGGTGAAAATGAAGCACGGGGGGTACTCTTCCAAGAGTATGTTTTCCAGAAGAAGCAAGCGACTCTCCTTTAAGTAGTGTCTCCGCTGGTCGGGGCGGAGCCCTCATCGGCCGGTGCGGACACCCGGCGCAAAAAGCTAAGCCGTTGATTCGAAAGCGTTTCGGACATGTCGGACGCTAGTCGGACACTAGGCCGAATTTGTAAGCCATTGATTCTAAAGCTTTTCGGACACGTCGGACACTGTGGACAGGCCCTTCTTTATAGATATTAGGGGGGGTGTAATAGGAAGGTCTGGCGGAGGTGACCGGTACGGTGGAAGCTGTCTCGATTCCTCGGCTACGGTGTTGGCCGTCGAGCCGATCCAGAGAGCCACGACGGGTCGCGAAATCGCGTCTGGTGGTACCTATGTGGTACCTAGAAAATCATGCCCACGTGGCGCTCGGTCGTAAGTCGTTGAAATTATTGGTGCGCCCGCCAGGAATCGAACCTGGGACCCACTGATTAAAAGTCAGTTGCTCTACCAACTGAGCTACGGGCGCGGGGCCGGGCGGAACATAGGTCGGCGGTTGGGGGCGGTCAATAGCGGGGCTCGGGCCACCGGCGGTGCCGGTCCGTCGCTGTTCGGCGGTTGCATTTCGCCACCGCCGCCTTAAAAGGGGCGGCCGGGGACGCGGGATCACGGCAACCATGGGGACGGCGGCGACATGAACGACGGCAACGGCCTTGGCGAGGGCCTTTTCTCGGCCGCGCAACTGGCCGATTTCGAGCGCGACGGTTGCCTTTGCGTGCCCGGCTTCCTGGGCCCGGAGGAGGTCGAGTGGGTGCGCCGGGCCTCGGCCGAGGTCGAGGCGCTGCCGGAGCTGCCCGGCCGCCAGCTCGTCTATTGGGAGGACAGCCTCGCCGAGCCGGGCACCCGCGTCCGCCAGCGGATCGAGGACATCTATTCCCACCACGACGGCTACCGGGCGTTCTTCGACGGGCCCAAGATGCGGGGTGCGGCCGGCGCCCTCTTCGGCGAGGCGGCAATCCTCTTCAAGGACAAGATCAACCTCAAGCTCGCCGGCGGCGACGGCTTCAAGCCGCACCAGGACCAGCAGGCCGGCTGGTGGGACTACGCCGGCCTCTTCATCACCGTGATGGTCTCGATCGATCCGACCACGATCGAAAACGGCTGCCTCGAGGTCGCCGCCGGCCAGCACAAGCGGGGTTTGATCGGCAAGGCCTGGGAGCCGATGACCGAGGCCGACATGGCGGGGATGGACTTCCGCGCCTATCCGACTGAGCCCGGCGATGCCTTCTTCTTCGATTCCTTCGCCCCCCACAGCTCCGGCCCCAACACCACCGACCGGCCGCGCCGCGTCCTCTACGTCACCTACAACCGGCGCCGTGAGGGCGATCATCGGGCGCAGTACTACGCCGACAAGCGCAAGAGCTTCCCGCCCGATTGCGAGCGCGAGGACGGCAAGAGCTACGCCTTCCGGGTCTGAGCGAACCGCTCCCTCAATCGCCGGCCGCGGCCAGGAAATCGAAGTCGCAGCCCTGGTCGGCTTGCGTGACGTGCTCGGCATAGAGCCGGGCGTAGCCGCGCGCGGGCGCGACCGCCGTGGCCGGCGCCTCGGCGCGGCGGCTGGCCAATTCCGCCTCGTCGACCAGGAGGTCGATCCGGCGCTCGGCGACGGAAAGGCGGATCCGGTCGCCGTCGCGGACCAGGCCCAACGGCCCGCCGATCGCGGCCTCGGGCGTCGTGTGCAAGACGATGGTACCGAAGGCGGTGCCGCTCATCCGGGCGTCCGAGATCCTGACCATGTCCTTGACGCCAGCCTCGGCGAGCTTCTTCGGGATCGGCAGGTAACCGGCCTCGGGCATGGCGCTGGCGCTTCGGGGGCCGGCGTTCTGCAACACCAGGATGTCGTCGGCGGCGACATCGAGGGCGGGGTCGTCGATCCGGGCCGAGAGGTCCTCCAACGACGAAAAGACCACGGCCCGGCTTTCCGTTTCGAAGAGGCTGGAATCCGCGGCCGAGCGCTTCAGGATGGCGCCGCCCCGTGCCAGCGAGCCGAAGAGGGCGACGAGGCCGCCCACCGGCTCGAACGGCGCCTCGAGGCTGCGGACGATGTCGCGGTCGACCCAGGCGTCGGCATCGCGGCCCAGCCGCTCGGCCAGGGTCTCGCCGGTGACGCTTCGGCAGTCGAGGTGGAGGAGGGGCTTCAGCTCGCGCAACACGGCACCCAGCCCGCCGGCGGCGAAGAAGTCTTCCATGTAGTTCGCACCCGACGGCTTCAGGTTGACCAGCACCGGGGTCTCGTCGGAGAGCTGGTTCAAGCGCTCCAACGACAAGGGAATGCCGCGCCGCCCGGCGATCGCCGCCAGGTGCAGGACACCGTTGGTCGAGCCGCCGAGCGCCAGCAGGACGCGGAGCGCGTTCTCGACCGATTTCTCGGTGACGATTTCCGAGGGGCGGAGCCCGAGCTCGGCGGTCCTGAGCGCTTGGCGGCCGGAGGCCTCGGCGGCGCGCAGCCGGTCGGCATGGACGGCGGGAATTGCCGCCGTGCCGGGTAGGGTCATGCCCAACGCCTCGGCGATGCAGGCCATGGTGCTGGCGGTGCCCATGACGGCGCAGGTGCCGGCCGTGGTGGCGAGGCCGCCCTCGATCTCCTCGATCTCGGCGGCGTCGATGCGGCCGCCCCGGTACTCGGCCCAAAAACGCCGACAGTCGGTGCAGGCACCCAGGCGCTCGCCCCGGCGGCGGTGCGTCAGCATCGGCCCGATGATCAGCTGGGTCGCCGGCAAGTCGGCCGAGATCGCCCCCATCAGCTGTGCCGGCACCGTCTTGTCGCAGCCGCCAATCATGACCACGGCGTCGAGCGGCTGGGCCCGGATCATCTCCTCGGTATCCATCGACATGAGGTTGCGGAACATCAGGCTGGTGGGGTTGAGGAAGGGCTCGCAGAGCGAAATCGTCGGGAAGGAGAGCGGCAGCCCGCCGGCCGCCAGGACGCCGCGTCCCACCGCCTCGATCAGCTCCGGCACCGTGCGGTGGCAGTTGTTGAGGTCGCTGCGGGTGTCGACGATGCCGACCACGGGCCTCGCCAACATCTCCTTCGAATAGCCCATGGAGCTGGCGAAGGAGCGGCGCAGATAGATCGAGAAATCCGGATCGCCGTAGTTGGTGAGGCCTCGGCGGAAGCCCTTCGGGTGGTCGTCGTCGTTGCTCACGCTCGTTCCTCCGTAGCGCCGTCCTTTGAGCTTCGACTATAGTCACGGCGGCCCGGGGCGCTAGTGTCCCAAATCAGAAGCTCGCATCGTCCGTGGCAAGCGCCCGACGAACTTTCGATTCGATAAAGACACTAGCAAGTCTTTGATTATAGTGTGGTTTAAGGAATCGAAGCTCCTCAAGGCGCTTGCCCCAAGATTGGGAGGAACTTCAAATCCACCACACTGACGCCGGTTTCGAGTGAGAGGAGGGCAGGGGATGCGCGTTGGTGTCGAGGTTGGCGGCACGTTCACCGACTTGGTGGCGATCGACGGCGACGCGGTCTTTATCGCCAAGGTGCCGAGCACGCCCCGAGCGCCGGACGAAGGGGCGTTGGCCGCGATCGCCGCCGCTGAGATACCGTTGGACCGGGTCGACGATTTGGTGCACGGCTCCACCGTCGCCACCAATGCGATCCTGGAGCGCAAGGGGGCGCCGACCGCCTTCATCACCACCAAGGGCTTTCGCGATGTCCTGGCCTTGCAGCGCCACAATCGGCGGCAGATCTACGACCTCGCCTACGCCAAGCCGGAACCGGTGGTGCGCCGGCGCGACGCTTTCGAGATCGACGAGCGCATCGGCGCCGACGGCGGCGTCATCCGCCCCCTCGACGAAGCCCGAGCGACGGAGGAGATCGAGCGCATCCTCGCCGACGGCCGCTACCAGGCGGTCGCGATCTGTTTCCTGAACGCCTACGCCAATCCCGCCCACGAAGCCGCACTGTCAAAGCTAATAAGAGAGCATTTTCCGAAGCTTAACGTCACTTGTTCATCCGATGTCACGCGTGAGTTTCGGGAGTACGAGCGGGCCTCGACGACGACTCTCGCCGCCTTCGTGCAGCCGGTGATCGACAGCTACCTGACCCGATTCTCCGAGAGCTTGGGCAACGGCGGATTTCGGGGCCGCTTCTCGGTAATGCAGTCGAACGGCGGCCGCCTGCCGGCCGAGGCGATGGGCCGGAATGCGATCACCTCGCTCTTCTCCGGCCCCGCCGCCGGGGTCATGGGCGCGGTACGCCAGGCGGGTCTCGCCGGCCATGGCGACCTCATCACTCTCGACATGGGCGGCACCAGCACGGACGTTTGCCTGGTCGCCGGCGGCAAGCCCGAGCTCGCCAGCGAAACCGAGGTCGACGGCCTGCCGATCCGCACGCCGGTGCTCGACATCGTCACCGTGGGTGCCGGCGGCGGCTCCATCGTCTGGGTCGACGACGGCGGCTTGCTCCGGGTCGGGCCGCGCTCGGCTGGGGCCGATCCGGGCCCCGCCTGCTATGGCCGCGGCGGCGGCGAGGCGACCGTGACGGATGCCCACGTCGTCCGCGGCTCGCTTCGCCCAGACGCCTTCCTCGGCGGCAAGATGACGATCGCGCCCGAGGCCTCGGGCGCCGCCTTGGCGCCGCTGGCGGAACGCTTCGAGATGAGGCTGGCGGCGCTCGCCGACAGCGCTATTCGGGTGGCGGATGCCAACATCGTCCGCGCCATCCAGCTGGTCTCCACCGAGCGCGGCCGCGACCCGCGCGACTACGTGCTGGTGCCCTTCGGCGGCGCCGGGCCGCTGCATGCCGCCGCCGTCGCCGACGAGCTCGGCATCGCCACCATCCTGGTGCCGCCCAATGCCGGCGTCCTGTCGGCCTATGGCCTCTTGGCCTCGGATTTCTTGACCTACGACACCTTGACCCGGCGGGTGGCGGTCGAGGATGACGCCGCCGAGACGGTCAGGGCCTGCTTTGCCGAGATGCGCCGCGACGCCGAGGGCCGCTTTGCCGCGCTCGGCATCGAAGGCCCGCTCCGCCACGACTACGCGCTGGAGATGCGCTATGTCGGCCAGGCCTTCGAGGTCCCGGTCAGCCTCGACGAGGACAGTCTGGCGGCGCTCGACGTTGCCGGCTTGTTGGCCCGCTTCAACGAGGCGCATCACCGGGTCTTCGAATTCGGCGATTCCGGGCAGAACGCGGTCGAGATCGTCTCCTTCCGCCGCGGCACCGCCGCCGCACCCGCCAGCCTGCCGGCGCTCAGCGAAAGCGGCGAGGGGGGCGAGGTGGCCGAGACCACGATCCAGCAGGGCGGCAGCGAGGTTCGGGCCAAGCTGTTGCGCCGGGCCATGCTCGAGGCCGAGGCCCCGATCGCCGGCCCGGCCCTGATCGAGGATGCGACCTCGACCATCCTGGTGCCCGCGGCCTGGCAGGCCCGGCGCGACGCCGCCGACAACCTGGTTCTGGAACGCTGTTGAGTCGGATGGCACCGATGAACCTTGACAACATCCCCAGCAAGGCCCCGTGATGGCAGACATGAAGCACGTCGATCCCGTCGATCAGGCCGTCATCGCCCAGGGCTTGATCGCCGCGGCCAAGGAAATGGGTGTGAAGCTGGTGCGCTCGGCCTATTCGCCGGTGGTGCGCGAGGCCAACGACTGCTCGGCGGCACTCCTCGACCGCTTTGGCAACGTTGTGGCGCAAGCCGAGCTGATACCGATGCAACTCGGCCCCATTGGCACCACCTTCCGGCCCTGCGCCGAGCTCTATCCGCCGGAAGAGCTGGAGGAAGGGGACTTCTACATCAATAACGACCCCTACCACGGCGGCCAGCACGTGCCGGACGTGTTCCTGTTCTCACCGATCTTCTTCGACGGCACTCTCATCGGCTTTTCGGCCTCGGTGGCGCATCACCTGGACCTCGGCGGCGGCGCCCCCGGCCTGAACCCGGATGCGACCGACGTCCACCAGGAAGGCATCATCTTCCCGCCGTCGAAGTACAATCTGCAGCGGGACTGGCACGGCGGCCCCTTCGAACGCCTGGTCCGGGCCAATATCCGGGTCCCGAACGAGACCATCGGCGACTTCAACGCCCAGTTCGCGGCCAACGGCATGGGCGCCAAGCGGGTCCAAGACCTGGCCGCCAAATTCGGCGCTGAAACGGTGATGGCGGCGATGCAGGGTCTCTTGGACTATTCCGAAAAGCGCATGCGCGCCGCTATCGAGGCGGCCCCGGACGGCGTCTATACGGGCGAGGACGCGCTCGACGACGACGGTATTTCGGACGCGCCGCTGCCGGTCCGGGCGACGGTGACGATCGACGGCGACCAGGTCTCGGTCGACTTCACCGGCACTTGCGACCAGGTCAAGACCAACCTCAACTGTCCCGTCGCCTCGACCATCGCGGCAGCGCTCTCTTGCGTCAAATCGGTGCTGACCAGCCCCGACATTCCCTTTAACGAAGGCTCCAAGAGACCGATTGAAATATCAGCACCTTACGGTAGTTTATTGAACCCGCGTCCACCGGCGCCCGTGCGCGCCCGCATGCTCTCGGGCTACCGCGCCTTCAACGCCGTCATGAAGGCGCTGGCCCGGGCAGTGCCGGGACGCGTGATCGCCGCCGGCTACGACACCACCGAGGTCGTCTGCATGTCGCATCTCGGGCCCGAGGGCTATCGGATCTATCTGGAGATCTTCGGCGGCGGCTATGGCGCCAGCGCGATGCGCGACGGCTGCGACGCGGTCGACAGCCCGCTCTCCAACTGCGGCAACGTGCCGGTCGAGGCGATGGACATGGCCTACGACTTTTTCCGCGTCGAGAGCTATGGCCTGCGGCCGAATTCGGGCGGCCACGGCCGTTATCGTGGTGGATTAGGGTTCGTTCGCAAATATTTGATTACGAAAGATGATGTAGATTTTGCTACCTACGCAGACCGATTTCGGATCGCCCCCGAAGGGCTCTACGGCGGCGGTCCCGGGGCGACCGGGCGCACCCATGTCGAGCGGGGCGGCGAGCGGATCGAGCTCGCCTCCAAACAGAGCTTCAAGCTGCGCCGGGGCGACGTCCTGGTGATGGCCACCGGCGGCGGTGCCGGCTACGGCGAGGCGGCAGCGCGGGCCGACGACCAATCCACCCGCGACCTGGCTGATGGGCTGGTGTCGGGTGCCGTGGCCGGGCGCGATACCGCCGCCACAGCCGCCGAGTGAGGCTGCCGTCACTCTGGCGTCAACCGCACCCGGTAGCGCCTGACCCGCTCGACGCCCGCGACCGTCACGATGTGGACGTAGTTCATCTCGATCGGCCGGCCGCTGTCGAGGCTGTAGTCGAGCTCGGCCGAGTAGTCGACGGCGAAGTCGGCGGCGGCGAAAGAGGGAAGCGCCTGGCCCTCTTGTTTTTGTTTTGTGATAAGGCGTTGGAGATATTTCTTCGCCTCTTCTGCCAAGGCCGCCTCGTCGGGGCGCTGGTGCCAGCCGTAGGTCACGACGCGGCGGTCGAGCGCCACCGTCGTGACCTCGTAGGTTGTCGTCGCGGCGATCGGCACTTCGCTGAAGGGTAGGTCGATTTGGCTGTCGGTCTGATAGAGCGCGTGGCGCTCCATGGCCGAGCCGGCAAAGCTATAGAACAGGCTCGGAACCAGGAGCGCCCGTTGCTCGATGTGCGCGGGCTGGGCCAGCGGCCGGATGGCGCGCTCGGCCAGGGCCGCCGCCTCGGTCGGCATGGTCTCGGTGATATGGCCGATGATCTCGTCGATGATGCGTTGCATCGCCCCGACGACGGCCTCGCGATTGGCCAGCCCTGCAACCCGGCCATGGCGGTCCATCTCGAGCTCGATCGGCACCCGCTTGCCGATCGCCAACAGCCGCTCCATCACCGGGACCGGCAGCGGCGGCTTGCCGAAAATCATGTGCCTCAGGTCCCGCATCCTGAGGACATAGCCCTCGGCGTCGCGGCTGACGACCTCGACCTCGCTCAGCGCCTGAACACCGAAGCTCTCCAGCACTCTGCCCTTTTTGTGCCGGCCGTCGGTCGAGACCGTTTCCAGACGAAAACGTTCGCCTACTTGCCAGTCGATCGACGGCAGCCGGACGACCTCCGGCTCGGCGCCGATCGCGGCGGCGGGGGCGAGCCCGGCCATGCCCGCGAGCACGAGCGCAAGGAGGCGCGCCGCGCCGCGCCGCCGGGG
This sequence comes from Alphaproteobacteria bacterium, assembly GCA_030746295.1. The sequence goes on from JASLMY010000176.1 coordinate 8,878, forward strand.
CCTGCACCTCATCGCCTCGCCCGCACCATGCGCGCCCTATTCGGGAGGAATCGGCCAGGCGGTGCGGATCGGGTCGCTGCCCTCCCAGTCCGCCGCCGCGGCCCGGATGCGCTCGAACATGACGCCCTTGCGGCCGCTCTTCTCCGACAGCTCGATCACCGTGCCTGGATGCTGCTCGGTGTCGAAATAGACGAAGCGCCCCTTGCGGCCGACCTCGCCCGACTGCCCCACGGTCCAGCCGAGGCCGGTGGCGGTGGCGAAATCGTCATCGAAGTGATCGGTCCAGTAGGCGACGTGCTGCAGGCCCTCGTTGCCTGCCTTCAGATAATCGAGATACATCGAGGGCGCGTCGTTCAACTGCTGGATGAGCTCGATCTGCAAGGCGCCTGAATTAGCGAGCGCGATCGAGACGTCGACCGCAGAGGGCTTACCCCGATAGTGGAAGTTGGCGAGCGGTGCGTGCTCGACATAGAACCAGGGACCGACGCCCAGGACGTTCGTCCAATGGCGCATCGCCGCCTCGATGTCGCGCACCACATAGCCGTTCTGCGTGATGCCGCCGAAATACCGGCTCATGGCCTGACCTCGCTGTTGCCCCGCCGATCATAGCATGGCCTGCGGGCGAGGGGGGCGCCGATGCGTACCGGCAGCGGGCCGGGCCCTTCGCCCGGCGCCGCTCAGTCTTCACGCTTCAGGATCAGGCAAATCGAGGTGGCATGGGCGTAGAGGCGGCCGGTAGCGTCGGTAATGCGGCCCTCGGCGGTAGCGATGCGGCCGCCGCGGTGGATCACGCTGGCATCGGCGAAGACCTCGCCGGTGTCGGCCAGCAGGGCGCGGGTGAAGTTCACCTTGTATTCGAGGGTGGTGTAGGTCTCGGCCGAAGTCAGGGTCGAATGCACCGCACAGCCCATGGCGGAATCGAGCATCGAGCCGGTGAAACCGCCATGCATGCTGCCGAGCGGGTTGCCGAGCCAATCGGCGGTACGACCCCGAAACCGAGTTCGCCCTTCCGTCACCTCGACGAGGTCATAGGCGAGCGTCGCCTGCATCGAAGCGATCGGCACCCGGCCGTCGCGGTAGGCCTCGAGATAGGCGAGGCCCGAAAGCCCGGCCGCGGCCCCTGACGTGACGTCGACGGGATCGTAGGCGTAGGCCGGGCGGCGAGGGCGTGCCACCCGGTTCAGCCTTGCGATTGCGGCGGCTTCGGTAACTTCGGCTCCTTGGCCTCGGTCGGCCCGCCGGCCTCCTTCCAGGCGGTGAAGCCGCCGGCCATGTGGCAGACCGGCGCCAGTCCCATCTCGTGCACCGCCCTGGCCGCCAGGGCCGAGCGCAGGCCGCCGGCGCAGAAGAAGACGAAGCGCTTGCCGCTTTGGAAGACCTCGCGGGCATAGGGGCTCTCGGGGTCGACCCAGAACTCGAGCATGCCGCGCGGTGCGTGCAGGGCTCCCGGAATGGCGCCC
>JASLMY010000177.1 GCA_030746295.1 Alphaproteobacteria bacterium
TGGTCTTGCCTGACGAGCCGGGGCTGGGCCTGAAGTTCGACGAAAAGGCGGTCGCCGCGTTCAAGGTCTAATGCCGTCGACGATCGCCCCGGAATCGACCCCGCTGTCGGTCTGACGGTGCGGGACCGCCCGGGGCGGATCCGAGAACAAGCCGGGAGAACAAGCAGGGGAAAACAAGCCAGGAGAACGAGCCGGGTTCGCCACGCGCCGCCGATGGAAGCCGTGCTCGGCTCGCATTCGAGGCACACCGAACCAACGAATTTCAATCGATTTTTTACAAACTATTAATAACCTAAGGCGTAGGGTTTGGATGCGAGACGATGCACAGTTGAAACCCCATCACTGTGTACAGCGTGCCCAGAGCCCCTCTCACGGTATCATACCCCCCAATTCCGCGAGAGGGGCTCTATCTCGAGGGGGATTCGTCAGTCGAGGCGGAAGCTCGCCAGATAGGCGGGCTCTTCGACACCATCCAGATTGCGTGGGTCGGCCTCTGGCGCGCCGACGACCGTCTGCAGTGGCAGCACGCCGGCCCAGATGGGCAGCGCGTAGTCCTCCTCGTCGTCCACCGGACCGCCGGCCCGGACCTTGGCCGAGACCTCGTCGATCTTCATCGAGAGCATGCGCGTCGCCTTGAGCTCCTGCGCCGTCATCTCACGCAGCTCGGCCCAACGGCCGGGAAAGAGACCTTCGATGAAGCGTTCCAGATGTCGTGTGGCCTCGGCCTCGTCGGTCACCGGCTCGGGTGTTCCGAATAGCATTACCGAGCGGTAGTTGACCGAGTGATGCATGCCCGAGCGGGCCAGCACGAGACCGTCAAAGTGGCTGACGGTGAAGCAGACCGGGGCGCCGGACTGCTGATGGCGCAGCATCTGGCTCGCCGTGGAACCATGCCAGTAGACGTACTCACCGTCGCGCCAATAGATCGTCGGTGTGCAGTAGGGCGTGCCGTCGATGACATAGGCCAGGTGGCAGATCATGCCGGCGTCGAGGATGGCGTGAACCGTCTCCCGATCGTAGTGGCCGCGTTCATGCTGCCGGCGAAGCCGTGTCTTCTCGGTCTGCACATAGTCGTTCATCACTCGCTCCCAAAGGACTGCTCATATACCGGAGCGCCAGCCCTATGGTCAAAGTGGTTGCGATGAAATATCCAGTTTGGGAGTATTTTTTAAGACCACTTAGAATTGGGGTTTATCGCGATGCTGGTCCGGGGCGATGCGGCGGCGCTGGCGGTGACGGTCGACCGCCGTGGCGCGACGCCGCTCTACGTCCAGCTCTACCAACAATTTCGGGACCTCATTCTTTCGGGCCGGCTCGGGGCCGGGGCCTGCCTTCCTTCCAGCCGGGCGCTGGCGGCGGAACTCGGGGTCTCGCGCACCGTGGTCGTGCAGGCGGTCGAGCAGTTGAGCTCGGAGGGTTTCGTCGAGGGCCGCGTCGGCGCCGGCACCTTCGTGCCCGAGGTCCTGCCGGAGCCGCCGCGGGGCGGCGGCGGTGTCGGTCGGCGGGTTAGCTCCCACGGCCGCGTGCCACCCGTCCTCTCGCACTTTGCCGAGGGATTGCAGCCGGACGCGACAGCGTCCGCGCCGGCGCCCCGCGCCTTCCACCCCGGCCTGCCCGAGACCGAGCTCTTTCCCTTCGACGTTTGGGGCCGGCTGATGGCGCGCCATTGGCGCCGTCCGCCGGCGGCGTTGCTCAGCTCCGATTCGGCGGCCGGCTACGGCCCGCTTCGCGAGGCGATCGCAGAGCATCTGAGATCGCTCCGGGGGCTCGACTGCACGGCCTCGCAGGTCGTCGTGACCTCGAGCGCTCGGGAAGCGGTGACCCTGATCGCGCGGCTGACCCTCGACCCGGGCGACTGGGCCTGGATCGAGAACCCGGGCTATCCGGCGATCCGCCATGCCCTTGCCGCCGCCGGTGCCCGCCTGGCGGCGGTCCCGGTCGATGGCGAGGGCCTGTCAGTGGCGGCTGGCCAGGAGATGGCACCCCGGGCGCGGTTGGCGGTGGTGACGCCGTCTCGGCAGTTTCCTTTGGGCCCGGCGATGAGCCTGGCGCGCCGACTGGCCCTGCTGCAATGGGCCGGCGAGGTCGGGGCCTGGATCGTGGAGGACGACTACGACAGCGAGTATCGCTATGCCGGCCCGCCCGTCTCCGCCCTGCAGAGCCTGGACGAGGCCGGCCGCGTCATCTATCTCGGCTCCTTCACCAAGGTGCTGTTTCGGAACCTGAGGCTCGGCTATCTGGTGGTGCCGGAGGCGGTGGTGAGGCCGCTTCTCCGATTGCGGCGCGAGCTTGGCGAGGCGCCCTCGGTGGCGGCGCAGCCGACGCTGGCCGAGTTCATCGTCTCGGGCCGCTTCGCCCAGCACATTCGACGCATGCGGCGCCTCTATGCCAGCCGACAGGCGGCTCTGCTGGCGGCGCTCGATCGACATGCTCGAGGGCTCTTGGAGGCGGAGCGCCAGGACGGCGGCATGCACTTGGTGGCGCGCCTCTCATCGGCCCTGGCGGCACGGTCGAACGACCGCGAAATCGAGGCTCATGCCTTCGCGCAAGGTGTCTCGGCGCCGGCGTTGTCGACCTACTACATCGGCGAGGCACGGCAGCAAGGCCTGCTCTTGGGCTACGCCGGCGTCGACGAGTCCGAGATCGATCGGGCCGCCCGCCGCCTCGTCGCCGCGCTTGACGATTGAACCGCTGCCGCGGCGCCCAGCACCGAGCCTGGGCCGCTCCCGACCGATCTCGCTCAGTATGCCAGATCCAGCGTCACGGTGCCGTCCGCCGGCACGGTCACGTCCACGGCCCGAATCCCCAGCGTCCGGTGCCAGGCGCGGACGGTGTAGTTCCCCGGTGGGACGCGGTCGATCCGGAACCGTCCCTCCCGATCGACGACCGCGTAATAGGGGTTCTGCGCGACGAACGTCCACGCGTGCATGAAATCGTGGGCGTCGCACTCGATCTTCAGCACGTGTCCCCGATCGAGGGTGAGCCGCTTGGCGGCGATATCGCCTTTTTCGGGCTGGGAAACCGTCATTACGGTCCGGCGATCGCCGCCCAGCACGTCGTAAACGTGCACGTTGTGCAATACCGGGTCCGAGTTGACCGTTTCCAACACGCCGCCGCTCGCCATCACCGACATGGCGGGCTTGAAGGAACAGGCCTTCTGGTTGATCGTGACCTTCTTGGCGGCGGCCGAGAACGGCTTCCCGCGCGTGATATCGTCGAGGTAGACGACGGTATCGAGCAGGGCCATGCCGTTGGCCCGCACCAAGGGCACGTCCCGCGAGCCGGCGCCGCAGACGCCCCGATCCTTGAAGACCCTGAAGCGTTTGATTTGGGGCTCCGCGTTGGCGAGCAGCACTCTTCCCTCGACGACGCCCGCCTTCGCGACCGGCGCCGTTTGGTACTCCGCAAACGCTTTCGATGAGGGAAGTGACAGGCCCAGAACCAAGGCCACGCCTATGACGGTTCTAATCATCCACTTCCCGCACTGTGGGGGCTCGGCTCGGGTCCCCGCCGCTGGAGAGACCCGCCGCGGCGCGACGGCCTCGCCCGCCCATCGATGCGTCGACGCCGCGATCGTCGTTGCGCCCGAAGGGAAGTATTGTATCCTTCCCGATCCCGCCCCGCCAACGCCTCGGTGCCGTACGATGCCGATGTTGTGGGTGGCGGAACGGGGAGCAGACCGATCGGCTCGCCTCGCGGACGGTTGCCCTCCGCCCGGTGCGTGCCGCCTCGCGCGGGTTCAACGGATGCAAATCGACGACCTCCGCACGCCTCGTCTTCGCCTCGGCGTCCGTGCCCGGCTCGTGCTCTGGTTTGTGCTCGGGACGGTCGGCGCGGTGGTCGTCGGCATCGTCGTCGTCTATTCCTCCGGCGTCGCCTCGATCCAGGAGACCTTGGGTCAGACCTATTGTCAGATCGCCAGCCGCACCGTCGGGCAGTACGAGGATCACTTCCGCCGCGAAAGCGATATCGTCAAGAACATCGCAACCGACGTATTGACCACCGAGGTCCTGCTGGAGCATGCGGCGTCACATCGCGATCAGACCGCTTTCGCGTTCGAGTCCTGGCTGCAGAATCGGAGCGAGGAATGGCGGGCCGCGGCCAAGGCCGGCGCACGCATGGCCCATCTCCACCCGCAGCTGTCGCACCGTCTCTCGGTTCTCGCCGGCCTCGCCGGAGACTCCTTGCGTCGCCTCGCCGTTTACGACGACCGTGGCGCCCTCGTCGGCGCCAGCAACCCGCCGGAGCAACGAAGCGCGCGGGACCGCCGCTGGTACAAGGCGATCGCCGACAAGAAGGAGCACTTCATCTATCTCGACGCGGTCAAGGCGACGGATTCTCTGACCGTGGCCATTCCGGTCTGGGGCGGGATCGAGATCGTCGGCTACGCCATCGCCGAGTACGGCCAAACTCCCTTCTCCCTGGCCGTCGCCAACATCCGCTTCGGCGAGACGGGTGAGGCGGTCCTCGTCGATTATGCCGGCGTACCCTTGAGCGGCCAGGTCCAGCCGTTCCTCATCTCGGCCCTGTCGCAACAGCCGCGATCGACGACGGGCGGCACGGCCTCGCCCCACTGGGTATCGGTTCCAAGAGAAGGCGACTGGCCGATCTGGAAGCGACTGGCTTGCGTAGCACCGCTCCCGGCGATCAACGCGCTCAGAACCAATTTCACGCTGCCGCCGTGGTTCGTTGTCGTCACCCAGTCTCCGAGCGAGAGCTACCTGGCTCTGCGCCGCTCCTTGGGCTCGTTTGCCGCCGCGGGGGTCTTCGGCGTCTTCGTCGTCGGCTTGGGCGGCGCCTTCATCGCCTGGCACATCGCCTCACCGCTCCGCGAGCTGCAGGACGGCGTCCGCTCGTTCGCCCGCGGCGAGCGCCACCGGCGGATGACGGTGTCGACTGGCGACGAGATCGGTCAGTTGATGGCGGAGTTCAACCGCATGGCCGAGCGGGTCACGGCCTCGGAGCAGGAACTGAGAGCCTTCGCCCAGGCCGTCGAAGACGCCGCCGACGCCATCATCATGACGCTGCCCGACGGCACCATCTACTATACCAACCCCGCCTTCGAGACCATCACCGGCTATGACCGCGAGGAGGTCTACGGCAAGAACCCATCGATCTTGCGCTCCGCCGCGACGCCGGTCGCGACATACGAGCAGCTATGGGCCGCGGTGAGCCGAGGCGAGCATTGGCGCGGCGAAATGGTCAACCGGCGCAGGAGCGGAGAATTGTATCCGGTCGATCTGACCATCAGTCCGATTCACGACGAGCAGGGCGAAATCGTCTCGCTGCTCGGCATTCATCGCGACATCACCTTGGCACGCGAGTACCAGGAGGAGTTGGAGCGCGAAGTCGAGGCGCGTAGCCGCGAGATATCCGACACTCAGAGCCTGGCCGCCATGGGCCAGATGGCGAGCATGGTCGCGCATGATCTGCGCAATGCCCTGTCGACGGTGAAGATGAACCTGCAGATCATGTTCCGCCGTCACAGCGATAGCGCCGACGTTGAAAACGAGCACTGCCGGATGGGGTTGGATCAAGTCCGCTATATGGAGGAGATCCTTCGCGACATGCTGAGCTTCGCGCGGCCGGAGGCGCTGCGGGCCGATTGGTGGGATCTGCCGCCGATCATCGAGGAGGCATTGGTCGCCTTTTCGCACCTCGTCGCCGAGCAGCATGTCGACGTCGCCCGCGAGGACGGTCGCGGCTTGCCGAAGGTCTACTGCGATCGCACCAAGGTGGTCGGGGTCCTGCGCAATCTGGTCGAGAACGCGCTGCATGCGATGCCCGAGGGCGGCAACCTCTCGATCGGCGCCAGCTTGACGTTGGGGGCGTCGGAGCCGATGGTGCAGGTCTCGGTGCGCGACAGCGGCGAAGGCATCGCTCCCGACGTCTTGTCCCAGGTCTTCGAGCCTTTCTTCACCACCCACACCAAGGGCACCGGATTGGGATTGGCGATCGTCAAGCGTATAATCGGCCAACACGGCGGCGAGGTGGCGCTCAGCTCCGAGCCTGGAGCCGGAACGACGGTCGCCTTCACCCTCCCCACCGTGCCGGCCTCCGGGTGACGTGTCGAGCATGCCGCGCATATTGGTCATCGACGACGAAGAAGCCAGCTGCCGCACGCTGAAGCTGCACTTCGACGAGCGCGGCTTCGATGTGGAGACCGCGCTCAGCGCCGTCGAGGGCCTCGAGAAGCTGGAAGGGCGTCCGGCCGACGTCGTGATCTCGGACATCCGAATGCCGGGCCGCGACGGCCTGTCACTGCTGGGGGAGATCCAGAGCCGCTACGCCGGCTTGCCGGTCATCATGATCACGGCCTACCAGGACCTCGAGAGCACCGTCGCTGCCATGCATGCCGGCGCCGTCGACTACGTTCCCAAGCCCATCGACCTCGAAGAGCTGGAAGCCGCCGTGGATCGGGCGGTGGCGTTGCGGGCCGACGAGGGCGACGACGGCCTGGTGGTCGATTCCGGCGCCGCGGCGGGCACCATCATCGGCCGCAGCCGCGGCATGAAGGAGGTCTTCAAGTCGATCGGGATGGTCTCGCAGAGCCGGGTGACGGTGCTGATCCTGGGAGAATCCGGCACCGGTAAGGAGCTGGTCGCGCGCGCCATCCACAAGGCCAGCCCAGATGCCGCGCAGCCGTTCGTCGCCGTCAACTGCGCCGCTCTCGTCGAAACCCTGTTGGAAAGCGAGATGTTCGGCCATGAGCGCGGGGCCTTTACCGGCGCCGTCGCCAGCCGCAAGGGCAAGGTCGAGCTCGCCGGCGAGGGGGCGCTGTTCCTGGACGAGGTGAGCGAGCTGTCGCCGCGCATGCAGGGCAAACTCTTGCGGCTTCTGGAAGAGCGCGAGTACAGCCCGGTTGGCAGCACCGCGACCAAGATCAGCAAGGCCCGCTTCATCACCGCGACCAACGTCGACCTGACCGAGCGGGTCAGGGTCGGCGAGTTCCGAGAGGACCTCTTCTACCGCCTCAACGTCGTCAACATCCAGCTGCCACCCCTGCGTGAGCGGCCGGGCGACATCCCGGTGCTGGTCGAGCATCTGCTGAAGAAGATCAATCGCGAGGTCCGCAAGGGTGTTCGACGGGTGCCCTCGGAAGTGTTGGATACGTTGATCGCCTACACTTGGCCGGGCAATGTGCGGCAGCTCGAAAACGTCCTCATGAAGGCAGTCGTCCTGGCTCAGGGCGATGTCCTGAATCTTGCCGATCTTCCCGACGAGATCTCGGGCGATCGAACGGCCGACTCGGCGGCGATCCGAACGGAGCCGGAGACGGGCCGTGAGGCGGGATCTGGGGCATCCCTCAAGGACGTGGAGCGCCACCACATCGAGCGGGTCCTGGCCAGCACGAGTTGGCACAAGGGTCGTGCCTGCCAGATCCTGGGGATTAGTCGACCCCGTCTGGAGCGCCGCATTCGCGAGTATGGCCTCGAGCCGCAGAATTGAGCGGTCGTCGCGGTTTCGTTCAATGGTCGCCGGGCATTGAACGATCCGTTCAAACGCTTTGCCCTCCGCGCCTTTTGGAAGCGGCGCAAGCGACGCGCCAACATATTGAAACCATACCGATAAATGTCCGCCAGGTTTCGGGCCGCCCTTGGCCCGTTTCTTGCTTAACCTCTTGTTAACGGGTGTTGACGACGCGAGCCCTGCGGTTTGCACGGCGATCACCAAGGGGTCGGCGACAGGTGGTACGCCTCGCCGACCTGCCGATTGTCGACCGGTGGGATCGATCGGGTGCCAGGCGTCGAAAAGCGGCGTCGCGGCCATTGAGAAGGAGGGAGTAGCAGATGAGATTTCGAATGACGGGCGGCCTCGGTCGTGCCCTGACGGTTGCGGTGGCCGCCGTCGGAATCACTGCCTTGGTGCTCGAGCCTGCGGCGGCGGCGGACTTCGGACCGGTCAAGGCGATGAAGGTCGACGCCAAGAAGGCGGCACTGGGTAAGCGGCTGTTCTTCGACAAGCGGCTCTCGGGCGACGTCGCGCTCAGCTGCGCGACTTGTCACGATCCGGCTAAAGGCTTCGCCGACGGCATGGCGTTGTCGAAGGCCTATCCGGGCTCGGAGGGCTTCCGCAACACGCCGACGCTGATCAACGCAGCCGGCAAGGCGGCCTGGTTCCACGACGGCCGTCTCGGCACCAACCTGAACGACGTCACTCGCGAGAGCCTGACCGAAACCTACATGATGAACATGGACATGCGCCTGATGCAGGAGCGCCTGAAGCAGGACCCGGTCTATGTGAAGATGTTCAAGGAGGCCGGCTGGGGCGAGCCCTCGAACGGCGCGGTTAGAAATGCGATCCCGGAATACCTGAAGACGTTGACCTCGCGCGGCGGCCCCTTCGACAAGGGCGCGATGTCCGATTCGGCAAGCCGCGGCTTCGAGCTCTTCAAGGGCAAGGCCGGCTGCGCCGCCTGTCATTCCGGACCGCGCTTCAGCGATGACAAGCCGCACAACACCGGCGTCCCGGACAACCCCGAGATCTGGGCCAATCCGTTGCGCCACGTCACCTTCGTCACCTACGCCATGTTCATCGGCCTTGAGGATTACATGAACCTGCGCCGCGATCCGGGCGCCCATGTCCGTATGCATAAGGCGGACGGCTCCGACGCCGGCCAGTTCATGACCCCGAGCTTGCGTGAGCTGACGCGGACGGCGCCCTACATGCACAACGGCATGATCAAGACGCTGGCCGACGTGGTCGCCTTCTACAACAAGGGCGGCGGCGACGATCCCAACAAGGACGCGATGTTGAAGCCGCTCGACCTGTCGAGCGAGGAGCAGTCCGATCTGGTCGCCTTCCTCGAGGCCTTGACCGGCGATCCGCTGACCGGGCCCGAGTTCGTCTGGCAGGACAAGATCCCGGCCAACTACGCCGCGATCAAGAACTGGCGCAAGGTCAAGAATTAGGAGACGAGCGATGAAGATCCGCAAGACCACGAGCATTGCTCTCGCCACCCTGGCTCTCGGCGCCGCACAGTTTGGCTTGGCGTCGACGGCCACGGCCGACATGAACCCGCCCTTGGCGGCACTCGGGCCGCCAAGCGCGCCGCCGGACAACCCGACGACGCCGGCCAAGGTCGAGCTCGGCAAGCTGCTGTTCTTCGACACCCGACTTTCGGGCGACGCCTCTGTGGCCTGCTCGACCTGTCACGAGCCGGACCAGGGCTGGGGCTTCTCGAACGACATCAGCCGCGGCTATCCGGGCACGATTCACTGGCGCAACAGCCAAACCGTGGTTAACGCCGCTTACTACAACAAGCTCTTCTGGGTCGGTGCCGCCAAGTCGCTGGAGGCACAGGGTCCCTCGGCGGCGAAGGGTGCCGTTGCCGGCAACGGCGAGGCCGATATGATGGAGGCACGGCTCGCCTTCATCCCCGAATACCGCAAGCGCTTCGCGGAAATCTTCGGCGACCAATGGCCCAAGCTTTCGAATGCCTGGAAGGCCATCGCCGCCTTTGAGCGGACCCTGGTGCAGACCGACACGCCCTTCGACCGCTACATGCGCGGCGACAAGGGTGCGTTGGACGAAAGTGCCGTCCGGGGCATGAAGCTCTTCACCGGGAAGGCCAACTGCATCGAGTGCCACAACGGCGCCCTCCTCAGCGACCAGAAGTACTACAATCTGGGCGTGCCGCCGGCCGAGCGGTGGGAGACCGAGGGCCTGGCCCAGATCACCTTCCGCTACGAGCAGTACGCCAAGGGCGTGACCGAGGAGATGTACCGCAGCATCAAGGACGACGCCGGCCTCTACTACCGGACCAAGGAAAAGGCCGACATTGGCAAGTTCCGTGTGCCGTCGCTGCGCTACCTCGTCTACACCGCGCCCTATATGCACAACGGCGCCTTCTTCGACCTGAGCGAGGTCGTCGATTTCTACGACGAGGGCGGCGGCAAGAACGAATTCGCCGCCACCAAGACGGCGCTTCTGAAGCCGCTGAATCTCAGCGACGAGGAGAAGGAAGACCTGGTCGCCTTCCTCGAGTCGCTGAGCGGCGAGGAGATCAAGATGAAGAACCCGAAACTCCCACCCTACGCGCCCCTGGGGCCGACGAACTGAGGGAGATGGAACCCATGACAATGCATAAGCAAGCTCAAAAAGGCGCCGGCAAGTGCCAGATGACGCGGCGGCGCTTTCTGCTGAACTCGGGCATTTCGACGGCGACGGTAATGGTGGTGATGAACGCCGGCACGGCCTTGGCCCAGAAAGTGCCGGCGATGGTGGCGACCTATCCGCGCAAGAAGATCGCCAAGCTGAGCAAGCTCGAGCAGGACCAGCCGGTGGAATTCGCCTATCCCGACGAAGGCGCCTA
>JASLMY010000178.1 GCA_030746295.1 Alphaproteobacteria bacterium
CGGCCGATTCGGAACTCGGCCGCGAGGCCGGCCCTGAGATCCTTCGAGATCGTCGTCATGGCGTCGAACGAGGTGGCACCCCGCTGGTAGATCCAGTGCCAGAGCTGGGCCACCCGCATGGCGCGCTGCCCGGCCGGCACCCCGGCCTCGGTGAGGACAGCCGCCAGCTCGGGCCGGCTGAGCCCGACCAGGTCGGGCTTCAGCCCGGCCGGCGCGTCGGCGGATGACGACCGTAGCGCGGTCGTGGACGACATGCCTCGCCTCGCCTCGCCTACTTCGCCTTGCAGGCCTTGGATATGGCGTTGTGCGCGGCGGTGAAGCCCGACAGCGAATAGCTGTCGGTGGTCTTGGTGCCGCGCCGGGAGACGCCGCGGAAGATCATTCGGCGGCCCTTGCGCATGGCCCGGACCAACGCGTTGTCGAGCTTCCCTGAGGCCGCCCAAGCGGTCTCCTCGCTGGTGAAGAGCTTGTGCTTCTTGCCGTCGATCTCGGCGATGGCCTCGCTGCCCAGCTTGAGGGGATAGCCGACATAGAACGAGACCTCGTTACGAACACTCTTATAGGGCCGGTGCGTCACCAGGACCCAGATTTCGCCCCGCTTGACGCCCTTGGGCTTCGATTCCTTCGGCTGGCTCGCCATGTAGCAGGTGAGCCCCCGCTCCTCCTTCGCCGTATAGGCGGTCCAAGCCTTGTAGGTGCCGATCGGCGAGGGCGACTTGGCCAACGCTGGTGGCGCCCACAAGAGAACGAGGGTGGTGAGAACGGCGCGTCGAAACATGGCTCTAAAATAGCCGCCGCGCTTCTGGTTTTGAAGGGTCTAGCCCGCTATTGCCGATCATTCCGCGGTTTCTTTCCGTGGTGCGCCCCGGATGATCTGCGCGCCTTGCACATGCACCGGCAACGGCTCGGGCTCGGCCAGGCTGGAAACCGGCCGGCGGGCGAAGCGGCCGAGCGAGATGAGGCGGTCGTACATCAGTATGGCGCCGGCGGTGGCGACGTTGATCGAGAAGGCGGTCGGGATCTTGACCGTCTCGTCGCAGCGCGCCAGCAGCTCGGGCGAAAGTTGGCCCCGCTCGGGCCCCAGTACGTAGGCGGCCTGCGACGGATGGCGAAAGCTCGGCAGCACCACCGCCTCGTCCAAGAGCTCGACGCCGATCAGGCGGCAGCCCTCGGGCAGGGTCAGGGAGGCGACGTCGGGGTATTCGTAAAGCGGCAGATGCTCCGGCGCACGGCTGGTGTCGGAGCGATTGCGGCGCTTGGGATAGCGATACTCGGCGGCGATGGAAAAGAGAAAGCTGGCGCCGAAGGCGTGCGCCGAGCGAAACAGGTTGCCTGCGTTCATCGGCTTGCTTAAACGTTCAACGCCGATGGCGAAGTAGCCCCGCGTGCCAGTCGGTGCCTTCACCGGCCGCTCTCCCATCTCCTGTCGGCGGATCCGAGCGCCGGCGGCCACCCTACCCAAGGATCGCGTGATGACAAAGCCCGCCGTCGAGCAAGACCAGATCCAGCCGCTGGGATCACCCGGGCCGGAGCCGATCCTGATCGAAGTCCGGCGCGGTGACATCGTTGAAAGCCGCCACGCGGTCGATGCCGCCGTCGTCGATACGGCCGGCACCGTGGTCGCCGCTTGGGGCGAGATCGGCCGGCCGGTCTATCCGCGCTCGGCGACGAAGCCGATCCAGGCCCTGCCGCTGGTCGAGAGCGGTGCCGCTGATGCCTTCGGCCTTGAGCACCGCGAAATCGCGCTCGCCTGCGCCAGCCACGCGGGCGAGCAAGTGCACGTCGAGACCGTGCTGGCCTGGCTGAAGCGCTTGGGCCTCGCCGAGGACGACCTCGAATGCGGCGCCCATTGGCCGCGCGACCCGGTGATCTTCGAAGACTTGATACGTGCCGATACGGTGCTGGGTCCGGCACGCAACAACTGCTCGGGCAAGCACACTGGGATGCTGAGCCATGCGGTCCATCTGGGTGATCCGACGGCGGACTATATTGGGCCCGAGCATCCGGTTCAGGTCCGTGTCGCCGCCGCGCTCGGGGCGTTGACGGACGTCGACCTCGCCGGCGCGCCCCGGGGCGTCGACGGCTGCTCGATTCCGACTTATCCGATCCCGCTGCGCAACCTGGCGTTGGCCATGGCCCGCTTCGCCAGCCCGGGTGACCTGGCGCCGGAGCGGGCCATGGCCTGCCGGCGGATCGCGGGCGCGATGTGGGCCGAGCCCTACATGGTGGCGGGGCGGGCGCGCTGTTGCACCGCCATCCTCGAAGCCTGTCGGGAACGGGTGGTGGCGAAGACCGGAGCGGAAGGGGTCTATATGGCGGGCTTGTCGGAACGCGGCCTCGGCATCGCGCTGAAGGCGCGCGACGGTGCGGGTCGCGCCGCCGAGGTGGCGATGGTGGCGCTGCTCGACGAGACCGAGTCGCTGGACGAGGCGGCGCGTGCCGCCTTGGCCCCGTTCGGGCAGCCCGAGGTCAGAAGCGTTCGGGGTGCCACCGTCGGCGGCCTCGGCACTGCTGCCTTTCGGCCCTGGGCGGCCTTTTGATCGGCCGGCCGGAGATGGTGTAAGACTTGGGGACGCCTTGGTCCAAGGGCCAGTGAATAGGGGAAACGAGACATGAAGGCGATGTTGTGTAAAGCATTCGGTGAGCCGGAGAGCTTGGTCCTGGAGGAGGTCCAAAGCCCGCCGCTGGCCGATAACGAGGTCCGGGTCCGGGTCCACGCCGCCGGCGTCAACTTCCCCGACATCCTCATCATCCAGGGCAAGTACCAGTACAAGCCGGCCTTTCCCTTCAGCCCCGGCGGCGAGGCCGCCGGCGAGGTGATCGAGGTGGGCCCCGAGGTCAGCGGCTTCAAGCCTGGCCAGCGGGTGGTGGCGATGTCGCCCTATGGCGCTTTTGCGGAAGAGATGGTGGCGCCCGAGTTCAAGGTCATGGCGATCCCGGACGAACTCGACTACGTCACCGCCGCCTCGATGTCGCTGACCTACGGCACCAGCGCCTATGCCCTGATCGACCGTGGTGCCCTCCAGCCGGGCGAGACCCTGCTGGTGCATGGAGCCGCCGGCGGCGTTGGCCTGGCCGCGGTCGAGATCGGCCGTGCCTTGGGCGCCCGCGTCATCGCCACCGCCGGCAGTGACGAGAAGCTGCAGATCGCCGCCGAGCACGGCGCACAAGAGCTGATTAACTATCGGGACGGCGACTTCAAGGACAAGGTCAAGGAGCTGACCGACGGCAACGGCGCCGACGTCATCTACGACCCCGTCGGCGGCGACGTCTTCGACCAGTCGCTGCGCTGCATCAACTGGGGCGGTCGGCTCTTGGTCATCGGCTTCGCCTCGGGCCGCATTCCCTCCGCACCCGCCAACCTGGCGCTCTTGAAGAGCTGCTCGATCGTCGGCGTCTTCTGGGGCGCCTGGAGCCAGCGCGAGCCCGAAGCCAACGCCAAGACGTTCGAGAAGATCCTGGACTGGTGGCGCGAAGGCACCATCCGCCCGCATATCTCGCACACCTTCCCCTTGGCCCAGGCCGGCGACGCGCTCTATGCCCTTATCGAGCGCAAGGTGGTGGGCAAGGCCGTGTTGAAGGTCGTTGACTGAGCCACCCAAAGACGGCGACGAGAGGGTCCGCCGCCAATACGAGGCGCTGCCCTATCCGGCGCGCGATCCGGCCGACGAGGCCAAGCGCCTCGTCACCGGCTCGCCGAGCCACCTCTTGGAGATCGAGCACTTCGTCTTCGCCGGCCGCCGGGCAGGAGCGCTCAGGGCGCTCGTCGCCGGCGGCGGCACCGGCGATGCGGCGATCATGCTGGCGCAGCAATTGGCCGATCGCGGCGAGGGCGGCGAGGTCGTCTATCTCGACATCTCCAGTGCCAGCCTGGCGGTGGCCAAGGCCCGGGCCGAGGCGCGCGGCCTTGCCAACATCGCCTTCCATCAGGGCTCGCTCCTCGAGCTCGAGGAGATGGGGCTCGGTCGCTTCGACTACGTCGACTGTTGCGGCGTGCTGCACCATTTGGACGATCCCGCGGCCGGGCTCGACGCTCTGGTCGCGGGGCTCGCTCAAGACGGCGGCCTCGGCCTTATGCTCTACGGCGCGCTCGGCCGCACCGGCGTCTATCCCTTGCAGCGGGCGCTCCGCCGCTTGGGCCGGGAGGCCGACACCGCTGACCAGCTGGGGCTCGCGCGGCAGCTCCTGGACGACCTGCCCGAGAGCAACTGGTTTCGCCGCAATCCCTTCCTCGGCGACTATGCCCGCGGCGATGATGCCGGCCTTTTCGATTTGCTGCTGCACGGCCGCGACCGCGCCTACACCGTCGACGAGCTGGTGGCGCTGGCAGACGGCGCGGGCCTGCGCATCACCGGCTTCGTGCCCGGCCTCGCCTACGATCCGGCCGTCTATCTGACGGACGAAGGTCTGAAGGCCAAGGCCGCCGCCCTGCCGCCGCTGCGGGCGGCGGCGCTGGCGGAAGAGCTCGCCGGCAGTCTGAAGACGCATGTCTTCTACTGTGTCCTGGGCGGCAACGGCCAAGGCGGCCTCGCGGATGCCCGGGATTTCGATTCGGTGCCGAGCTTGCGCGAGCACGAGGCAGCGGCGCTGGCCCGCTCGCTCGCCAAGTCACCGCGCCTGAAGCTCGACCTCGACGGCGTCACGGCCCGCTTTCAACTGCCGGACGGCGCCGCCGAGATGGTCCGCCTGACCGACGGCAGCCGCTCGTTGAGGGATATCTTCGAGGCTCTCCGGGCCCGCAACCCGCGCCTCACCGAGGCCTCGTTCCAGGCTCTATTCGAAAAGACTTTGGCGGTCCTCGGCCCCCTCAACATCCTGCTCTTCGGCGGCCCCGGCGCGCCCGCGCGCTGACCCCGAGAGGCTATGCGTAAATCCCCTCTCCACCCGTCGGGGGGAGAGGTCGGGTGAGGGGGGCGACTGAGGCGGGCACGGTCTTTGGGACTAGGTCACCCCCTCACCCCGACCCTCTCCCCCTCGAAAGGGGGCGAGGGGGATGTCGTCGTGGCGACAGCTGTGGGAAAGACGCCAAGAGCGAGTGAGCTCGTGCTTCAGGCCCGCCAGAAGGGCTTGGCGGCCTCGGCTCTGGCCGAGGCGTGGCCGACGCCGATGTCTTTGAGCATGCGGTCGTCCATCTCCGCCAGCCGATAGCGCTGCTGGGCGCGGTCCTGCCATGCGAGTAGGGTATCGACGAGCCGGATCGACAGGGTCGAAAGATCAATTGTTTTGACCGTGGTGGGCAGCGTCCTGTACATGGCAGATCCTCCTTTACGCGTGTTCAGAAGGGTATTTAGGTGATATATGGGAGTTCCTCAAACGATCCTTTTTCATGTTTCGGATGAGAATATCTTATGTATGAACCGGTCCGGCGCAGGCGCTTGCCACCCCTGAACGCGCTTCGCGCCTTCGAGGCCGCGGCGCGGCATTTGAGCTTCACCCGGGCGGCGGACGAGCTGGCCGTGACCCAGGCCGCGGTCAGCCATCAGGTCAAGGCGTTGGAGGGTTGGCTCGGCCTCAAGCTCTTCGACCGGCAGAACCGCACCATCTATCTCACCCGCAACGGCCAGGCCTACCTGCCGGCGGTGCGCGAGGCCTTCGATATTTTGGCCGAAGCGACCCGGCGGCTCGCCGGGCAAGAGGCACGCGGCGTCCTCTCGGTGAGCGCGGTGCCCTCTTTCGCTGCCAAGTGGCTGGTGCCGCGGCTCGCCGACTTCCGCCGCCGACACCCCGAGATCGACGTTCGCATCAGCGCCAACGACCGCCTGATCGACTTCGCCCGCGACGACGTCGACTTGGCGATCCGCATGGGCAACGGCGAGTGGCCCGGTCTCGCGGCCGTCTTCTTCATGGACGAGGATCTCTTCCCGGTCTGCGCCCCGGCGCTCTTGGAGGGGCCGCACCCCTTGCGCCGGCCCGAGGATCTGGCCCACCACACCTTGCTGCACGACGATATGCGTCAGGACTGGCGGACCTGGCTGACAGCGGCGGGGGTCGAGGGCATCGACCCCGAGCCCGGCCCCGGCTTCACCGATTCATCGATGGTGATCCAAGCCGCGGTCGAGGGCCAGGGAGTGGCGCTCGGGCGCTCGGCGCTGGCCTCCAGCGACCTCGCCGCCGGCCGCCTGGTCAAGCCCTTCGAGGTCCGCCTGCCGGCGAGCTTCGCCTACTACATCGTCTACCCGGCCGCCGCCGCTGAGCAACCCAAGGTCAAGGCCTTCACCGACTGGCTGTTGGAGACCGCGGCGGCGGAAGTCGAGGCCGCGCCGAGCCATGCCGGCCGGGCCGGTCGGACGCGGTAGTTGGCGGCAGACACGATTGCTCTCGCTTTCCCGCCGGCTCGGCCCGGATCGTGGCACGACGAACGGCTTCGAACGTTGTCTTCTCGTGCTTTTCGGCATGACCGACAAATCAGCGGCGGGATTGGAATAATACCCAGTCCATCGGTGTCTATACGGGCGAGGTCGATGATGACGATCTCGGATTGCGCAATCGAGGAGAGAACGATGAGCAAGGGGACATTCCTGGCCGCCGCCTTGGCGACGGTCATTGCCACGCCGGCCTTGGCCGGTCACTGCCCGGCAGACGTCAAGGCGATCGACCACGCGCTTTCGAAGATGTCGATACCCGCCGCGAAGATGACCGAGGTCAAGGCGCTGCGTGACGAGGGCGATGCCTTGCACAAGGCCGGCAAGAAAAAGCAATCTACGGACGTGCTGGCAATGGCGATGCTTAGGCTATTTTAAAGCCAGTATGCGGGATTCCCGGGGATCGACTCGTCCGCGTCGATCCCCGGCGCCGCCGTCGTGAAGTAGGATGGCCGATCTCGAGCATCTCATCGTCGCGGAGATACCGTCGCTGCGCCGCTACGCGCGGGCCTTGACCGGCGATGCGGCGAGCGCCGACGACTTGGTGCAGGACTGCCTGGAGCGCGCGTTGCGGCGCCGGCATCTCTGGCTCAAGCGCGGCAGCATGCGCGCCTGGCTGTTCGCCATTCTGCACAATCAGCACCGAAACGCCGTTCGGGCCCAGTCCCGCCGCCCCCGCCTGGTGCCGACCGAGGAAAGCCTTCAGGCCAGCGTCCTGCCGGCACAGGATCATGCCGTAAGGCTGCACCAGTTTTCCCAGGCGCTGAGGCAACTGCCCGAGGAGCAGCGCGCGGTCGTTCTGCTGGTTGGTCTGGAAGGCATGACCTATCGGGAGACCGCCAATATCCTGGGCGTACCGATCGGCACCGTGATGTCCCGACTGGCGAGGGGGCGCGAGCGGCTGCGCCAGATGAACCAGGGGCCTGAGCACGAGAGCAAATTCGAGGCGCGCTGAGCATGGCACCGTCAAGCATCAACGAGGACGATCTTCAAGCTTACGTCGACGGCGCCCTGGCGCCGGACCGGCAACGCGAGGTCGAGGCCCATCTCGCCGACGATCCGGATGCCGGCGAGCGCCTCGCCGCCTATCGAGACCAGATCGGCCTCCTGCACGCGCTCTACGACCCGGTCCTGGACGAGCGGGTACCAGCTCGCTTGCGGCCCGCCCGTGCCGGCCGGGAGGGGCATTGGATCGGCCGCGGCATCGCCGCAAGCCTGCTGTTGTTGCTGGGCGGCGTTGTCGGCTGGTGGACTCGCGGCGTGGACCACGTGACGCCGCCGTCACCGGAGCAGACGTTCGCGCGCCAGGCCGTGGCCGCCCACGCGGTTTTCACGCCCGAGGTCCGTCACCCCGTCGAGGTGGGCGCCGAAGCCGAGGAACATCTCGTCACCTGGCTCTCCAAGCGTCTCAAGGCCGAGCTGCGAGCCCCCGTGCTCACCGCCAGCGGCTTCGACCTGGTCGGCGGCCGTCTGCTCTCGGAGCGCGCCGGGCCCGCCGCCCTCTTCATGTACGAAGACGGGACCGGCCGCCGCCTGACGCTCTATGTCCGGCGGCGCGTGGCGCCGATGGACGAGACCGCATTCCGTTACATGCATGAGGACGACATCGGCGTCTTCTACTGGATCGACAGCCAACTGAGCTATGCGATCGCCGGGCAGATGGAAAAGGACGCTCTGTTGGCGCTGTCCCGCGCCATCTATGGCCAGCTCGACCGCTGACGCGGGCCATCTGCGTCCGCGATCTCAGTCGAGCCGGTAGGCGCGCCGGGCGGTGTCGGCGAAGAGGGCTTGCTTCTCGTCGGCGGAGGCGCCGGCGGCCAGGCGCTTGAAGGCGTTCCAGAGGGCGGCGTAGCCGATCCCCATCTTGTCGACGGGGAAGTTGCTCTCGAAGGTGCAGCGCTCGGCGCCGAAGAGCTCGATCGCCGTCTCGATGAAGGGGCGCCAGGCGTCGGCCAGCTCGGCCGAGGTGGGCGGCGTCTCGCGGTCGAGGTAGTCGAAAGCGGCGAGCCGCATCATCATGCCGCCGAGCTTCAAGGTGATGTTGGGACAGCCCGCCAGTTCCGTCATCGAGGCCTTCCAGGTGGTGAAGACCTTGTCCCGATGGCCGGTATAGGGGCCGTAGCCGAGCGGCATTCCGGTGTGGTTCATGATCAGGTTGGCCTCCGGCGAGGCGCGGGCCAGGTCCAGGAGGTCGCCGTGCTGGTGGAAATAGACCAGGGCGTCGAGCGACAAATCCATCTCGGTGAGGCGGGCGAGGCCGGTGCGGAAGTCGTCGCGGAGATAGAGGCCCGGACCGGCGCCGTGGTGGTTGTTGCCGATTATCGGGTCCTCGTGCCAGCCGGCGGCATGGCGGATGCCGCGGAAGCGCCCCTCGCCCGCCGCAACCAGCGCCGCCAGCACGGGCGCCACCCCATCGCCCAACGTCAGGTCGGCGAAGCCGACGATGCCTTGCGCCACCCGCGCCGGGCCTGCGCCAGTGCGATCGGCAGTGGCGGCGATGTCGGCGACGAACTCGACCTCGCCGACCGGTCGCAAGACCTCTGGTCCCTCGGTCCGATAGCCGGATTGGCACTCGATATAGACCGTGCCGACGACATTGTGGCCGCTGCCGATGTCGGCCAGAAGCTCGTCCAAGAGGTAGCGGCCGTTCGAGCCGTCCCAGAAGTGGTGGTGGGTGTCGATGATCGCCAGCTCCGGCTCGATGATCTCCTCCGCCGGCTGGCGGGCGAGATAGGCCGCGTCGGGTGGGAAGATGCGGCCGTAGGGTGTCGGCTTCACGATTGCAGCTCCGGCAAGTTGCGGTAGAGGCCCAGCGCCTCGGGGTTGGCCAGTGCCTCCTTGTTCTTGACCTCGCGACCGTGGACGACGTCGGCGACGGCGAGCTCGGTGATCTTGCCGTTGACGGTGCGCGGGATGTCGGCGACCTGGAGGACCTTGGCGGGCACGTGGCGGGGCGAGGCGTTCTCGCGGATGCGGCGGCGGATGCGGTCGGTCAGGCCTTCGTCGAGTTGGACGCCGTCGCGCAGGATGACGAAGAGGACGACGCGGACGTCGTTCTCCCATTGCTGGCCGATCACCAGGCCCTCCAGCACCTCGTCCAGCTCCTCCACTTGGCGGTAGATCTCGGCGGTGCCGATCCGGACCCCGCCCGGGTTCAGCGTCGCGTCGGAGCGGCCGTAGATCACCATGCCGCCATGTTCGGTGATCTCGACCCAGTCGCCGTGCCGCCAGACGTTCGGGTAGACCTCGAAGTAGGCCTCGGAATAGCGCCGGCCTTCGGGATCGTTCCAGAAACCGACCGGCATCGAGGGGAAGGAGTTGATGCAGACGAGCTCGCCCTGCTGGCCCTGAATAGCATTGCCGTCTGGATCGAAGACCCGGACGTCCATGCCGAGGCCCTTGGCCTGGATCTCGCCGCGCCAGACCGGCCCGGTGGGGTTGCCGCCGACGAAGCAGGAGACGATGTCGGTGCCGCCGGCGATCGAAGCCAGGTGCAAATCGCGTTTGATGTTCTCGTAGACGTAATCGAAGCCCTGCGGCGCCAGCGGCGAGCCGGTCGAGGTCATGACCCGGAGCGTTTCGAGCTTATGCGTCTCGATCGGCTTGAGGCCGGACTTGGCGAGCGCATCGATGTATTTGGCGCTGGTGCCGAAATGGGTCATGCCCGCCGCGTCGGCGAAATCGAAGAGCACGTTGGCGTCGGGGTGCACCGGCGCGCCGTCATAGAGCAACAAGGTCGCGCCCGAGGCCAGGCCCGAGACCAGCCAGTTCCACATCATCCAGCCGCAGGTGGTGAAGTAGAAGATGTTGTCCTCGGGGCCCAGGTCGCAGTGCAGCAGCAGCTCCTTGGCGTGCTGCAGCAGGGTTCCGCCCGCTCCGTGGACGATGCACTTGGGCACGCCGGTGGTGCCC
>JASLMY010000179.1 GCA_030746295.1 Alphaproteobacteria bacterium
TCTAACCGAAAACACTCCCAAAGTCCGACAGACTGCTAGGGGCGAAGGAACGAACATGCGGTTTCAGGACAGGGTCGCGCTGATCACCGCCGCCGGCGCCGGCATCGGCCGGGCCAGCGCCGAGATCATGGCCGCCGAGGGCGCGACGGTGGTCGCGGTCGACACCGATACCGAGCGGCTCGACACCCTCGGCCGTGACCTCGAGAATGCCGCCGGCAAGGTCCGGCCCTGTCGCGCCGACGCCCTCGATTCCGCTGCGGTCCAGGCCCTGGTCGCCGAGACGGCCGAGGCGCTGGGCCGGATCGATATTTTGGTAAATGCGGTCGGCGGCAGCACCATCATCGCCAATCCGGGCGCCGCCGTGGACGAGCTGACGGCGGCGGAGTGGCAGAAGATCGTCGCCTTCAACCTGGACGGCATGTTCAACGTCACCAACGCCGTGGTGCCGCACATGAAGGCTCAGAAGCACGGCAAGATCGTCAACCTGGCCTCGATTGCCGGTCGCGGCCTCAGCGTCAACAGCTCCAGCGCCTATGCCGCCGCCAAGGGCGGCGTCATCGCCTTCACGCGCAAGACCTCGATCGAACTCGGCCCCTTCGGCATCACCGTCAACGCGATCGCGCCGAGCCGCACGCTGACCGAGCGGATCCGCCCCTTTTGGGACAAGATGAGCCCGGAAGATCAGGCCGAGGAAATCGCGGCCGTGCCGCTTCGCCGCCTGCCGGACGCGATGGACCAGGCGCGGGTGGTGGCTTTCCTGGCTTCGTCGGATGCCGACTTCGTCACCGGCCTCACCATCGACGTCACCGGCGGGCTGTCGGGCTGAGCCGCCGCCGGCGCGCTACTGCGCCGTCATGCCGCCGTCGATGACGAGCTCCGAGCCGGTCATCCAAGCAGACTCGTCCGAGGCCAGGAAGAGGACGCCATTGGCGATGTCCTCCGCCGTGCCGAGACGGCCCATCGGCGTCTTGCCGACAAGCTCGGCGTTGAGCCCCGGATCGCTGAAGCGCTCGGCAGTCAAGGGCGTCATGGCGTAGCCCGGATGCACCGAGTTCACGCGAATGTTCTCCTTGGCGTATTGCAGCGCCGCGGTCTTGGTGAAGATGCGGATCGCCCCCTTGGCGGCCGAATAGGCCGGCGAGGTCGGGCTGCCGACGATGCCCATGATCGACGAGGTGTTGATGATCGAGCCGCCGCCGCCCTGGCGCATCGCCGGGATCGCATGCTTGGTGCCGAGAAAGACGCCCTTGGCATGCACCGAGAGCTCGAGGTCCCACTCCTCCTCGGTCATTTTCTCCACCTTGGTCGGCACCGAGATGCCGGCGTTGTTGAAGACGACGTCGAGCCGCCCATAGGCGGCCATGGTATCGGCAATGACCCGTTGCCAGTCCGCTTCAGAGGTCACGTCCAGATGCTGGTAGCGGGCCTCGGCGCCGCCGTCGCGTAGCGCCTGGGCGGCGCGCTCGCCCAACTCGTCGCGAATGTCGGTCAGCACCACCTTGGCGCCCTCGCGCACGAAGAGGTGCGCGGCGGCACCGCCGAACCCCATCAGCTCGCCCTCGATCGCCGCCGCCGCGCCGGTCAAGAGCGCCACCTTGTCCTTGAGTCGCATAGCTTCCCCCGCTCGATTGAGTGATCGTCGCCGACATCATGCGCGATTCAAGACCCGCCGCGCCATACCTCGGCCGGGCACATGGTGATGCTTTCGACCGAGCCGCGCCGCGACAGACCGCGTCTCTCGTTGGCGTCCCATCCTTTCGGACACCCATGTCTTGCGACGCGCGCTTGTGCCAAAGTCCTTCGATCGGGACCAAGCCGGCCGCGATGCCGGCGGCACGAGGGAGAGGGCGATGACGGACTACATTCCACCCGCGATCGATTGGGTTCGCGAGCAAGTCGAGCTTTATGAGGGCAGCGGCGGCACCGAAGGCACGACGCTCAGAGACACAGGCCTGCCCTGCATCATCGTCACCCATCGGGGCAACAAGACCGGGGCGATCAGGAAAATCCCGTTGATGCGGGTCAAGGTCGAGGGCGGCTATGTGCTCGTCGGCTCCTATGGCGGCCGGGAGAAGAACCCCGTCTGGGTCTACAACCTGCGCGCCAATCCGGATGTGGAGATCCGCGACAAGACAGAGGTCTTGCCAATGCGGGTGCGCGAGGTGACGGACGATCCGGAACGCCAGCGCCTGTGGGAGGCCAGCGCCAAGGCCTTTCCGTCCTACGACGACTATCAGGCGAAGGCACCGAGAAAAATTCCGGTGTTCCTCGCCGAGCCGGTTTGAAACGGACCCAATTGATGGAGCCGGAGGTGGACGAAGCCGAGTTTCGCGCCTACGCCAAAACCAACGGGTTTAGAGAGCCGGAGGCCCGCTCGCTGCCACCGAACAAGTTCTTCGACACCCATGCGCATGACGAAGACCTGATCGTGCTGATCACTGGCGGCTCTTTCACCGTCGCTTACGGCGAGGAGAAGATCGTCTTCGGTGCCGGGGAAATGTGCCGGGTGGCGGCGGGCGTCGACCATACGGACACCGCCGGACCGGAGGGCGCGAGCTACATCCTCGCCTGGCGGGGAAGCTGAGACGGCAAGAGCTCGCGGTCCGGAAGGCGGGCGATGGCGGGGGAAAGGGCCGTCGGCGCCCATGCCGGCCGAATTCAAGGCGTTCTTCCCCTCCATGCTGGCCACGGCGTTTGAGTCGCGGGCCGAATTGGCTACTCTGCCAGCCGGGATCGATGCCGATCCTGACGATGTCGGTTGAAACATTGGCGGGCAGCAAGGAAAGATGACGGCAGTCCAAGAAGTAGACGACCACATTGAAACGACCTCGATCCTGGATTTCGACGCCATCGTCGTCGGTGCCGGCATGTCGGGGATGTACCAGCTCTACCGTTTGCGGGAGAAGGGCTTGCGGGTGCGGGTCCTGGAGGCCGGGACCGGGGTCGGCGGCACCTGGTATTGGAATCGCTATCCGGGCGCCCGCTTCGATTCGGAGAGCTATTCCTACGGCTATTCCTTTTCGCAAGAGCTGTTGGACGAATGGGATTGGAGCGAGCACTTCTCCGGCCAGCCGGAGATCGAGCGCTACTGCAACCTGGTCGCAGACAAGTTCGACCTGCGCCGGGATATCCAGTTCTCCGCCCGCGTCACGGCGGCCCATTTTGACGAGGACGGCCGTTTCTGGTCGGTCAGGCTGGCCGACGGCACGGCTTATCGCGCGCGCTTCCTGATCACGGGAATAGGCCTCTTGTCGGCGCCGACCATGCCGCGCTTCGTGGGCATCGACGATTTCCAGGGCCCGTGGTGCCACACCGGGCTCTGGCCCAAGCAGGGTATCGACTACGAGGGCAAGTGCGTCGCGGTGATCGGCACCGGCGCCAGCGGCGTGCAGGCGATCCAGGAGATCTCCAAGACCGCCGGCCACCTCACCGTCTTTCAGCGCCGGCCGAACTGGTGCACGCCGCTCCACAACCGGCCGATCTCGGACCAGGAGATGGCGGAGATCCGCGCCGGCTATCCGGAGCTGTTCGAGCTTTGCCGCCAGACCGCCGCCTGCTTCATCCACACCGTCGACCCGCGCGGCACCTTCGAGGTGACCGAAGAAGAACGGCTCGCCTTCTGGGAAGAGCGCTATGCCGGTCAGGGCTTCGGCATCTGGCAGGGCAATTTCCGCGACATGCTGACGGACCGCGAGGCGAACCGGCTGATCTCGGACTTCGTCGCCGACAAGATCCGCCAGCGGGTCAAGGACCCCAAGATCGCCGAGCTGCTGATCCCCAAGGACCACGGCTTCGGCACAAGGCGGGTGCCGCAAGAGACCCACTATTACGAGGTCTACAACCAGCCGAACGTCGACCTCGTCAGCATGCTGGCGGAGCCGATCGAGCGGATCACACCGACCGGAATCCGCACCGGCCGGCGCGACTACGAGGTCGATGTCATCCTCTACGCGACCGGCTTCGACGCCGTCACCGGCAGCTTTGACCGCATCGACATTCGCGGCACGGGCGGCCAGCGCCTCAAGGACAAATGGGCCGGCGGCCCCAGGACATTCGTCGGCGTCATGGTCGATGGCTTCCCCAACATGTTCATGCTCATGGGCCCCCACGCCGCACTGGGCAACAACCCGCGCAGCATCGAATACAACGTCGAGTGGGTGCGCGACCTGATCGGCCATATGGGCAAGCAGGGCGCGACCTCTGTCGAGGCCGGGCGCCAAGCGGTCGCCGAATGGAACGTCTTCGTTCACGAAAAGGCCGAGGGGCTGCTGTCGAACGAGATCGATTCCTGGATGACCGGCGTCAACATGAACGTCGAGGGCAAGCAGACCCGAACGGTGGTCCGCTACAGCGGCACAGCTCCTGAGTACCGCGCCAAGTGCGATGAGGTCGCCGCCGGCGGCTATCGCGAGCTGCGCTTTCACTAAGAGAGCGGGGTCGTCGTACTCGGCCGAGCTCGATAGTGGCGAATTCGGCCGCGCTCTCCGTCCCGACCGCCTACGCGCTTGCCCGGTGGCCTCGGGTTCGCGCCACGATATTTCTTGCTACCGGCAGACGAGGGAGAAGAGCCAATGGCCGCTGATCCGAGCTTTGGTGTCGATGCTGACGGGTTGAGGGCGGCATTGGCGGCCCTGGAGAGGGACTATACCGGCGAGGCTGCAGAGGAGCTGCCGCCGGTGCTTCCTGAGACCGGCCTCGGTGAGGCGGCGGTGCTGGAGCGGTTGGCGCCGCTCGTGCTCGGCGGTGCCGCGCGCCTGGATACGCCGTTGGCGATGGCCCATATGGACCCGCCGACGCCCTGGATCACCTGGGCGCTGACGCTCTGGAACGCGCGGCTCAACCAGAACTTGCTGCACCCGGCGGTCTCGCCCTTCGCCCGCCAAGCGGAAGCGACGATGGTCGACTGGCTGGCGCCCACTTTCGGGATGGACGGCGGCCACATGACGCCCGGCTCCTCGGTCGCGAACCTGACGGCGCTCTGGGCGGCGCGCGACGTCGCCGGTGTCCGCCGGGTGGTGGCCTCGTCGTCGGCCCATCTCTCGATCGCCAAGGCGGCTCAAATCTTGGGGCTCGCCTACGAGGCCCTGCCCGTCGACGCGCAGGATCGCCTTATGGCATCAGAGTTCGGCGACCTGTCGGATGCCTGCCTCGTCCTGACCGCCGGCACTACCGGGACCGGGGCCATCGACCCGTTGTCGCCGTCGGCCGCCTGGACCCATGTCGATGCCGCCTGGGCGGGGCCGCTCAGGCTCTCCGACAGGCACAAGGGCATCCTGGGCGGCGTGGAGAGGGCGGACTCCGTCGTGGTCTCGGCCCACAAGTGGCTCTTTCAGCCCAAGGAATCCGCCTTCGTGCTGTTCCGGGACAGCGCCCGCGCCAACGCCGCCATCAGCTTCGGCGGCGCCTATCTGGCGGCGCCGAACGTCGGCATCCAGGGCTCGCACGGCGCGATGGCGATCCCGCTCATCGGCACCCTGATGGCCTGGGGACGGACCGGCCTGGCGCGTCGCATCGAGCTCTGCATGGCAAACGCGGTGGCTCTGGCCGAGGCCGTCGAGGGCAGCCCGGAGTTCGAGCTGTTCGCACCGCCCGAGAGTGGCGTCGTCGTCTTTCGCCCGCACGCTGGCGACGTCGCGGCCATGGCGGCGCGGCTTCCTCCGACGACGGTATCGACGACGGCGATCGACGGCGAGACCTGGCTGCGCTCGGTGGCCGCCAATCCGAACGTCGACATGGCGGCCCTCATCGGCTGCCTGTTGCCGGACCGGCGGCCGGCCGGCTGAACCGCGACATCGGCTGCCGGCTCGAATCATCTCCCCGGAATGTTGCGCCAGATACCGCGATCGTCGCGACAGGCCGTGCGCTGGCGGGCCGTGACCCGGGCCTCGCGGGGAAAGAGGCGTTGGTCATAGACCCGGCAATAGCGGCCGCCTTTCGTGCGGTAGGTCCGAACCGGCACGACCGCGCCGGCATTGCCGCTGGCGTCGTTGCGCCAAAAGGTCGAGGTGCCGCTGAGCCTGGTCTCGAGCGCCTTTTGAACCGCGCCGTTGGCCAGCCGGCGATCCTCGGCGTTCATCTCCACCGGTTCGGCGGCGCGGGCCGCAACGGTCGCGAGCCCGGCATGCAACACAAGCACGACAGAGAAGATACGCGAGCCCGAAAGGCGACGGCGCATCAATTCCAGCCTTTGGAAATGGCCTCGGCTTCCTCTTCCGGCGAGAGGTCGGGTCCGACCTGGCCGAGGCCCTCGGCGAAGCCGCCGCCATCGTCCGAGCCCCGACCGCGCCCGCCGGAGCCGGAACGCCCGCTATCCTCCGCCTCGCTTTTCTCATCCTCCGACTCGGACTTACCGTCGTCGTTCGATCCGCCGCCCTTGCCGGAGTCTCCAGAGCCGCTCGAATCGCCCTTGCCCGCGTCCTCGGCCTCAGCCTCGCTGTCACCGGAGCCGGAGCCAGAGCCGCTCGAACCGCTGCCGGATCCACTCGATCCATCGCTTTCGCTCTCGCTCTCGCTCTCGCTTTCGCTCTCGCCGGATCCGCCCGAGCCGCTGCCACCTGAACCACCACCGTCGCCCGAGCCGCCACCGCCCGAGCCACCGCCGCCGCCGCTCTCACCTTCGCCCTCTCCTTCGCCCTCGCCTTCTCCTTCGCCTTCTCCTTCGCCCTCGCCCTCACCGCCCTTGTTGTGGACGAGGTAGCCGTTGGCGACATATTCGTGGCTGCCATCGAGCAAGAGGTTGTAGACCACGGTACGGGGATCGGCGGTCGCTTCGCGGATTCGCTCGACCAGAAGCTCGCCGTGGGCCTCCGGCTCGATCGCCACCGCGATCGTGCCGGCCGTGCCAAGGTCGCGCCGCCGCGCCGCGGAGGGCGCGGTCAGCAGGATGGTGCCGGTATCCAGCCGCGCGACGGCGAGGGCCGGGTTCTCCGCCCGCGTCGCCAGCGGATCGATCGCCCGCCAGCCGTCGCGACCGAGAAAGGGGTGCTCGGCGGTGAAGAAGGGCGGATCATCGTTGAGGCCGTAGAGCTTGCGCTGGCCGAGCCGCGGCCGCTCGATGCCGACGACCCGGTTGATCCCGCCGCCCGCGCCGACCACCAAGTCGCCGACGCGCACCGCCTCGATCGGTTTCTCGCCACCGCCGGCCATGGCGATGCGGGTGCCGGCGATGAAGCACGACTTCGCCTCTGCCGTCTTCACCGCCGGCCCGTCGGGACCGATTTCGAACGTGACTGGTGCCACGGCCAAGGCGAGCGCGATGGCGCTGCTGGTAACCAGCCGTCGCAGGAGTTGCGGTTTTGCGCTTGCCGCCATCATCACCTCGAAAGGCAAGGCTTCTTCACCTTCAATAACACCTCTGCGCCCGGTTTCTTCCCTCTGGGCCAAAAAACACCGCCGAGCCGGACGAAGACGGTCTCGTCGGGTGTTATATAGCGGGTGGCCCACGGTCGACAGCGCCGGCCGATCCTATGTCCGGACGAAAGCCGACGACGGTGCAGGAACAGACACGAGACGAGATGCTGGCCCTGTTGCCCCGGTTGCGGCGGTTTGCCATCGGGCTCGCCGGCTCGGTCGCCGACGGCGACGACCTGGTGCAGGCGACCTATGAGCGGGCCTTGCGCTTCCTCCATACCTGGGAGCCTGGCACCCGGCTCGACAGCTGGATGTTCCGCATCGCCCGCAACCTGCACCTGAACGAAGTGCGCGCGCAGGGCGTGCGCCGACGGCATCTGCAGACCGTCGATGGCAACGAGGACACAGCGGTCGATGGTCAGCGCGAGATCGAGGCGCGGATCATGTTCGCGGCCACGCGGCGTTTCATCGCCCGCCTGCCCGAAGAGCAGCGCGCGGCCCTGGTTCTGGTCGCGGTCGAGGGGATGAGCTACGCCGAGACGGCGCGGGTCCTCGAGATCCCGATCGGCACGGTGACCAGTCGCGTGGCGCGGGCGCGGATTGCACTCAAGCAGGTTCTCGGCGGCGTCACCCCGGCCGCCGATCGATCGCAGGAGAACGGGCATGAACGACGCGGACCTTGAAGACCTCGTCGCCTATCTGGACGACGAACTGGCACCGGACGCAAAGCGGGCCCTCGAGGCTCGCCTTGAGGCCGAGTCGGAGCTGGCCGAGGCTCTGGCCTCCCTTCGGGTCAACGACGACCTCGTCGCCCAAGCGCTCGACGACGCGGCGCACGGCCACGGCTTGGAGGCGCTGAGCGGACGGGTCCGGGCGAGCCTTTCTGGCGCGCCGGGGGGGAAGGGCGTTCATTCGCCGAGGGCCGTGCCCTGGCGGGCCATCGCCGCCTCGATTGCAGCATTGGTTGTCGGCGTCGGCTTCGGATATCTGGTTGCGTCGGAACGCTTCGAGACGCGCCTCGCCCGATTGGATAGCACCCGGCTGGCCGACGGCCGCGCCATCGAGGCGGCGGTCGCGCGTGCCTTGGAGAAACAGTTGAGCGGCGAGCCGGTGCGTTGGCGGAGCGCGGAGAGCGACCGCACGGCGGTGATCACGCCGGTCCGGACCTTCCGCTCCGAAAGCGGCCAGTGGTGCCGCGAGTTCGTGCGCGTGGTCGAGGGCCCGTCGGATCGCGAAACGCTGCGCGGGATCGCCTGCCGCGAGGGCGAGGGCCATTGGCGGCCTCGGATCTGGAGCCACGAGGCGGTCTCCGGCTGAACCTCGCCGTTACGTCGCTGCCTCGCCGGAGGTGCCGAACAGTAGACCCTTGCTCCGCAGCCCGTCGAGAAGCGTGTCGACGTCGGCGGCTACTCGGCCTGGCTCGGCATCGGGGAAGGCCGTCGTCAGAAGCGCGATCAATTCGGCTGGCGTCGTCGGGTCCGCCAGCAGGTCCCAGAGCCGGGCAGCGAGGGGGTTGAGGTGGTACACGGCAATACCGTCGGCGTCTGTCAGGAACAACTCGCCGTCGACCATGGTCTGGCCGAGGCCGGCACGTTGTCTAAGCGCGCCCTTGGGTGTCCTCTCGTCCGCGCCGGTCGTTGTCGACGGGCATGGCGCCTTGGTTGGCGCATGCGCCCGCGGCGCCGGGTCCCAATTGGCGAAGGCCTCACTCAGCGTCGCGACCGCATCCTCGGCCCGACCGTAGCGCAGGCGGAAGCACGCCGCCCCACCGACCAGGCGATGCAGACGGTCGAGGATTCGCGCCGAGTCGGCGCCGCGCGCGAAGTTCTGCCAGACGACCTGCTTCAGGACCGCCGCGTCGCCGAGTGGCGCCAGCTCGGGCTTGGCGCCGGACTCGCGCTCCAGCAGCACGAAGCCACCGATGGGCGCCCGGCTCGGCCGAGGGGCCAAGGCCTCGGGACCGAGGTCCAAATAGCGGTAGCGCCGGCTCTCCGGACCGCGGCGTCGCTCTAGGAAGGCCCGTGTCGCGGCGCCGAGGTCGTCGGGCAGCGGCAGCCGTAGGCGGGGTGCGACGCCGGAGGCGATGCCGAGGTCCGGGCCGCCATCGGAAGCGACACCGACGGCCAAGACGTCGTCGGCGAAGAGGCGCAGGCCGGCGGCCGCGAGACAGCCGGCGAGCAGGCTCTTGCCGGCCCGGTATCGGCTCGGGAACACCACCAGCCGGCCGCCGAACTCGGCCGCCGCACCGTGTAGGCAGAGCAGCCCGGAATCGTCGTCCACGAGGGCCCAGAAGAGCTCGACGACCAGGCTGCAGAGGGCGTCGACCGGGTCCGCATGGTCGACGGACTTGCAGTCGCGTGCCGCCCGCAGGCGATAGCGGCCGTCCTCTCGCGACAGCGCGATGACCGGTGCCGCCGTGCTACGGCTCTCCCGATGGCGCCAGCTCGGCAGGACGAGAGGCAGACGGTCCAAGAGCGCCGCCTCGTCGGCGACCGCCACCGGCCGGGACAAGCCGTCGAAATCCAACAGCATCGGGGTTGCCGCCATTCAGCCGCTCAAGCGTCCCTCTCTAGTCGGTATCGACCGCAGCCTGGCGAGCCGGCCAGGGGCCGGCATCGCCGATGGACCGGCGCTGGCGGGAGCCGCAAGCCGTTCAATCGAAGCTCGGGCCGGAGGAGCCGGTGGCAAAGCTGTCACCCCGTCCCCTGCCGCGCCCGCGTCCTCGGGAGCCGACGCCGGCCGCGCCCTGGCTGTCCGCGGCCGCAACATCGCTGGAAGAAGCGGCACTGCTCGACCCGGAAGGCCCGCTTGGACCGGAGGCACTGCTCGGC
>JASLMY010000017.1 GCA_030746295.1 Alphaproteobacteria bacterium
GCGGGGGGATCGCGACGCTCTGCCGACCGGTGGCCGCCCGGGGCCAGCCCCCGCCCGGCGGCGCCGCCGCCCACGGCGCCGCCCGGCACCTCGCCGCGCGCCGCCGCCGCCCGTGCCTCGGCCAGCGCCGCGTCCATATGGCCGCCCTCCTGCATGGTCCTACATGCCGGCAGCCCCGAGCCACCGTCAAGCAGCCATTGTCGGCGGCGGGCGGGCGGCCTATGAAGGCGGCGACGAGAGGACGGGAACCGAGCATGACCGAGGCCAAGCAGGAACGGATCGCCAAGGTGCTGGCGCGCGCCGGCCTCTGCTCGCGCCGCGAGGCGGAGCGCTGGATCGAGGCCGGGCGGGTCGCGGTCGACGGCGAGGTGCTGGCGAGCCCGGCCTTCAACGTCGGTACGGAGGCCCGGATCACCGTCGACGGCAAGCCGATCGCCCTGGCCGAGGCGACCCGGCTCTGGCGCTATCACAAGCCGCGCGGCCTGATCACCAGCCACCGCGACCCGGAGGGGCGGCCGACGGTCTTCGAGAAGCTGCCGGCGGAGCTGCCACGCGTGGTCTCGGTCGGCCGCCTCGACGTCGCCTCCGAAGGGCTATTGCTCTTGACCAACGATGGCGAGCTGGCCCGGCATCTGGAATTGCCCGGAACCGGCTGGAGCCGGCGCTACCGGGTCCGGGTGCACGGGCTCGTCGCGCAGGCGCGGCTCGACGCGTTGGCCGAAGGCGTCACCGTGGAGGGCATGCGCTACGGTCCCATCGAGGCCCGGCTCGACCGCGCCCAAGGCGCCAACGCCTGGCTGACGATGACCCTGAAGGAGGGCAAGAACCGCGAGATCCGACGCCTGGCGACGCATCTCGGGCTGGAGGTGACGCGGCTCATCCGCATCGCCTACGGCCCCTTCCAGCTGGGCGACCTGAAGCGAGGCGAGGCCACCGAGGTAAAGGCGCGGGTGCTGGCCGATCAACTGGGCCCGGCCGCGGCCCGCTTCGGCCTGAAGCTCGGCGGGCCGCAGGCCAAGGCCGCCCCGAAACCCCGCCGACGCCCGGGCGCCGGCAAGCGCGATGCGCATCGTCGGCGGCCGGCATAAGGGGCGGCGGCTCCAGGGACCCGAGGGCCGGACGCTCCGGCCGACCTCGGACCGGGCCCGCGAGGCCCTCTTCAACTTGCTGGCGCACGGACCCTACGAGACCGAGGCCGGGCCGATGCCGCATGAGGTCGCCGTCCTCGACGTCTTCGCCGGCTCGGGTGCCTTGGGCCTGGAGGCACTCAGCCGCGGTGCCCGGCACGTCACCTTCCTGGAGAACAGTGCCGCCGCCCTGGCGCTGATCCGCCGCAACGCCGCCGGAATGGCAGACGCGGACGAGATCACGATCCGCCGCCTGGATGCGGCCCGGCCCGGCCCGGCACCCCGCACCCACGGGCTGGTGCTGATGGACCCGCCCTACGGCGCCGGCCTTTGGGCACCGGCGCTTGCGGCGCTCATGGCGGATGGATGGCTCGAAGACGACGCGGTGGTTGTGGTCGAGCTGGCCAAGGACGAGGACTTCGCGGCGCCGGCGGGCTTCGAGGCCGTCGACGAGCGGCGCTACGGTGCCGCCCGCCTGGTCATACTGAGGCGGGGCGAGCGTAACCAAAGCCATTGACCCCAATGGGGTTTGTGACTATTTTCCCGGGCATGCAGTCGCGGAAACAGACCAGGGCGCGCGCGCTTCGACTTATCTGCCCGACTCTTTAGACAAGAGTCGGGATCGTTCTGTTTTCCGTTTTCGCGCTTCTCGCGCGCATTTATTGAGACTGCCGGCGAATGCCAGCCAATCGAATGAGCCAGCCTGAATGTCATACGTCGCGCTTGGTCGCGACCGGCGCTGGCCGCGTTTGCCGGCCTGACTAGCGGAGCTGCCGCCATGGCCAAGTTACCCGTACACAAATACCAAGCCTTCCCGCAGATCGACCTGCCCGACCGACAATGGCCGAGCCGGGTCGTCGACAAGGCGCCAATCTGGTGCTCGGTCGACTTGCGCGACGGCAACCAGGCCCTGATCGAGCCCATGGGCCGCCACAAGAAGCTGAAGTTCTTCCAGCACCTGGTCGAGCTCGGCTTCAAGGAGATCGAGGTCGGTTTCCCGGCCGCCTCGGATACCGATTTCGACTTCTGCCGCCACATCATCGAGCACAACCTCATCCCGGACGACGTCTGGATCCAGGTCCTGACCCAGGCCCGGCCGGAGCTGATCCGCCGCACCTACGAGGCGGTCGAGGGTGCCGGCAAGGTCATCATGCACCTCTACAACTCGACCTCGACCTTGCAGCGCCGCGTGGTCTTCGATTCCGACCGCGAGGGCGTGAAGAAGATCGCCACCGACGGCGCCGTCCTCTGCAAGGAGCTGGCGCCGGCGTTGGAGGCCGGCGGCACCGAATTGCGCTTCGAGTATTCGCCGGAAAGCTTCACCGGCACCGAGCTCGACTATGCGGTCGACGTCTGCCACGGCGTCATGGACATCTGGCAGCCGACCGCCGAGGTGCCGATCATCTTCAACCTGCCGGCGACGGTGGAGATGGCCTCGCCCAACTACTACGCCGACCAGATCGAGTGGATGCATCGCAACTTCAAGGAGCGGGAGAAGATCTGCCTCAGCCTGCACCCGCACAACGACCGCGGCACCGGGGTGGCGGCGGCCGAGCTCGGCGTCATGGCGGGCGCCCAGCGCATCGAGGGCACCCTCTTCGGCAACGGCGAGCGCACCGGCAACGTCGACGTCGTGACCCTGGCCTTGAACATGTACAGCCAGGGTGTCGACCCCGAGCTCGACTTCACCCGGATCAACGAGTCGATCGAGGTGGCGGAATACTGCAACCAGCTGCCGGTGCACCAGCGCCACCCCTACGCCGGCGAACTCGTCTACACCGCCTTTTCCGGCTCGCACCAGGACGCCATCAAGAAGGGCATGACGGCGATCCAGCAGAGCAACAGCGAGATCTGGGAGGTGCCCTACCTGCCGATCGACCCCCATGACGTCGGCCGCGACTACGAGGCGATCATCCGGGTCAACAGCCAGTCGGGCAAGGGAGGTGTGGCTTATCTGCTGCACGCCGAGTTCGGCATCGACCTGCCGCGCGAGCTGCAGGTGGAGTTCTCGGGCGTGATCCAGGAGATCACCGATGAGAGCGGCAAGGAGATCATGCCGGACCAGATCTGGGCCAAGTTCCGCGAGACCTACCTCGACGAAACGACGCCCTACGAGCTGGTCGACTATCGCCTCAACACAGACCCGCACCGCAGCGAGATCGTCAACTGCACGGCGACGATCCGCCAGGACGGCGAGAGCCGCGAGATCAGCGGCGCCGGCAACGGCCCGGTCGATGCCTTCGTCGATGCCCTGAAGCAGGACTGCGACATCGAGGCCCGCTTTCTGGACTACCACCAAGACGCGCTCGGCTCGGGCTCCGACGTCGAGGCGGTTTGCTTCATCAAGCTCGGCAACGGCGGCGGCCAGGCGGCGCACGGCGTCGGCATCCACCCCAACACCAACACCGCCTCGATGCGGGCGATCTTGAGCGCAGTGAACCGGATGGCGGCCGAGGCCTGAGCCGCAGAGTTCGGAATGCTAACGGCAAGGGGCCGGCCCGAAAGGACCGGCCCCTTTTGCTGCCCGCCTCGGACGGGCGAGCGGCACTCCCCTGTTGCCCCCGAGACTACCATGGCGAAGCTGTGGCCTGCCACTTCGGTCGGTCGCGGACAAGCCCGAGGATTGAGGCATGGAACTCGGCCCTCGGTGCCTGCCAACTTCGGTCGTCCCGTCGCGTATGTCCGAGCCGCACCCGATTCCGGACCTGACCTTAGAGCGTACTAACAGGTGGGCCTCGATCCGAAGCAGTTATTCCGGCAGACCGGCTTTCCGTAGACCGTCGGCCAAAATCTCGAAATCCTGATCTCGACTGAAAGGATGGGCTTTGCGCAACCCGTTGATGGAAAAATCAGGATTCAGGCGCAACACCTCGGAGCGGGCTTCATCGACTTCACCCGGCTCACCCGCCAACGCCGCGCTTGCGGCCCAATACCAACGGCTCGGCGCCCAATAGTCCTTGCGGATGGCGCTGAACTTTGCGTCCTCGATGGCGCGGCCGAAGTCGCCGGCCAATATGTGGCCCAAAGACTGCGTGCACCGCCACATGGTGAGGTTCAGGTCCCGCGGACTGATCTCGATGGCCTTCTCGAATAGCGGCAAGGCCTTCTCTGGTTCGCCGAGATAGTTGTAACAGATACCCAACGACACATAGCCCTGGGCGTAGTTCGGATTCAGCTCCACGGCTGTCTGCAGTTCTGCTAGCGCCTCGCCATGGCGACTGTAGCCGAGATATACGAGCCCCAATATTTGGCGCGCCTCGGCGTCGTCCGGATCGACCCTAACGGCCCGTTCCGCGACCTCCATCGCCTCGGCAAAGGCGCGACCGCGCCTCGTTGTCCAGCCGCTGATCACCTGATGGTAGAGGCAGTTCGCCAAGACCTTCAGGGCGCCGGCGCTATTCGCGTCCATGGACAATGCCCGGCGCGCGATCGCCTGTGCCTCCTCGTTGGTTTCCTTGGTGCCGACATGCGCGAGATTGCGCGCCCTGAGGAACAAATCCCAGGCATCCATGCGCTCCGGATTCTTCAACTCGGCCCGCGCGCCCTCGGCCGCGTACAATACCGGCTGCATGGCGGCCGCGATCCGCGCGGTGATCTCGTCTTGCAGTTCGAAGATGTCGTCGAGTTTCCGATCGTACCTGTCGGCCCAAATGTGGTTGCCGGAGGCACCGTCGATGAGCTGCGCGGTGATGCGCACGCGGTCGCCGGACTTGCGGATGCTGCCTTCCAGGACGTAGCGCACGAGCAGTTCCTGCGACACCTGCCGGATGTCCATGGACTTGCCCTTATAAGCAAAGGACGAATTCCTGGCCGTCACGAACATCCAATGGAACCGAGACAGCGCTGTAATGATGTCCTCGGTGATGCCGTCGGCAAAATAGTCCTGCTCGACATCGCCGGACATGTTCTCGAAAGGCAGGACCGCAACCGACGGCTTGTCGGGCAACTGTGACGGGGCATCGGAAGGCTGCGGATCCACCGCCGCCGAGGGCGTGCCCGTCCATTGCCAGACGCGGACCGGGCGGTCGATGTTCTTGACCGCCTGCTCGCCCAAATCCTCGAATGCCAGATCCATCCGATCGCGGATCTGTTCGTAGACGCTTCCCGAGATGCAAACCCCACCGGCCTCGGCAAGGCCCTCCAGGCGTGCAGCCACGTTCACGCCGTCGCCTTGGATGTCGTCGCCATCGATCACCACATCGCCGAGGTTTATGCCGACGCGGAATTCGATCCGCCCGTCGGCCGGCAGACCGGCATTGTGTTCAGCCACGGCCTGTTGCGATTCCACCGCCGCGCGCACGGCGTCCACGACACTCGGGAATTCCGCCAATAGCCCATCGCCCATCAGTTTGACGGTTCGCCCATGGTGCTCGGCGATCTTGGGATCGATGTGGGCCGAACGTAGGCTCTTGAGGGCCGCGATCGTGCCCTCCTCATCAGCTCTGACAAGTCGCGCATAACCGACAACGTCGGCGGCCATGATGGCGGCGAGACGACGCTCCATCGACATCCTCCAGGTCGGGAACCTTATCTGCGATTATCTGGCGAATCCAGGACGTCGGCGGGGAAGATCGCTGTCGGTCCTTGCGGAGGCCCTTTGCTCAAGGGTTGCGTTCGGCTTCTTCGAACGTTCAACTTTGGATTCGAAGAAACTCCAGGGGATTGAGAATGACAAGGAACCATCCGGAGACGTTGAACGAGCTCAACCGATCGATTTCGCGGTTGCGGAATGGCATCCCCGAAACGATGAAGGGGTTTGCGGCGATGGCGTCGGCCGCCAAGGCCGCCGGCGCGCTGGATCCGAAAACCAAAGAGCTGGTTGCCACCGCGATCAGTGTCGCGGTTCGCTGCGACGGCTGTATCGACTCTCACGTCAAGGCCGCTGAGCAGCAGGGCGTCAGCCGCGACGAGATGCTGGAAGTGCTGGCGATGGCTGTCTATATGGGCGGTGGGCCTTCCGTGGCCTATGCGGCGCTGGCATTGGATGCGTATGAGCAGTTCTCCGAGCGATTCGCGGAATCTTGATCTCCGGTATTCTACATTGGCCAACCATGCCCGGGCTGGTGATGCCAAAGCCACGGTGAGTCGAACTCTGAAAACCGAAATTCGACTGCTTCTTGGAGGCCGTCCAGTTCATCGGCGTTGCCGAGCCTGGCGACTGCAGCCGGGCCTCTCCAAGCCGGTCAATAGTGGGCGCGGACGGCGCGTGGCGGTGCCATGGCCCTCAGATGCCGGCCTTCGGGTCGCGTATCTCCGATGCGCGCCCGACCAGGCGCCGGTCACGGCATGCTGTCGTAGCCGGGGGTGCTGTAATATTTCATGTAGAAGTCGTGGCGCATGTCGCGCAGCGTCGGCACGGCGATCCGGGCTTGGTCGACCTCGTCGAGGTCGAGGACGGCGGAGACGATGGCGTTCTCCTCGTCCAGGCCGTTGGCGATGACCTCGCCGTGCGGGCTGACGATCATGCTTTCGCCGAAATAGTGCTTGTCTCCCTCGGGTCCGACCCGGTTCGAATAGATGCAGAACATGCCCGTGTCGACGGCGCGCGCGGTGTTGACGAGGCCCCAGTGGACGCCGCCGGCATATCCGGGTGCGGCGGTCGGACAGAACATGACCTCCGCGCCCAGCATGGCGACGATGCGCGAGGTTTCGGGATAGCGCCGGTCGTGGCAGATGATGGTGGAGAACTTGGCCCTGGGCTCGAACTCGGTCTCCCAGACGCGGAAGTCCTGGCCCGCCCTGAAGTAGAGCTTTTCCAGCACCTGGACGCCGGCGACATGGGTCTTGCGGTAATTGCCGATCACCGTTCCCTCCGGCCCGATCACGGGTGCGGCGTTGTAATAGATGCCGGGCGCGGCCCTCTCGAAGATCGGAAAGATGACGTAATTGCCGTGCTTGCGCGTCAGCTCGCCGACCGCTTCCGTGGACGGTCCGGGGACGGGCTCGGCCTCCTCGAACAAGGCCGTCTCCTTGACATAGAAGCGATCGTAATCGGAGGTGCAGAGCTCACCCGGCATGATGATCTGACAGCCCTCTTGGGAGGCCTGCTCGATCAGCTTCAGGGTCCGCTCCAGCTTCTCCTGAATGCTGGAGCGTGGCAGCGCCTTTTCCTGCAGCGCCGCGACTTTGATTTCCCGTTTCGCCATAACACGCGCTCCTAATCGGTTTTCATGGGTGTGGCTTCGAGAAACTGGCCCCGTCCCTTCCGTGCCTTCAGTTCGCCGTTCTCCAAGAGGATCTCGCCTCGTTGCATGACCAGATCCGGCGCCCCGAGGCAACGTCGACCCTCGTACATCGTGTAGTCGGTCTTGGTCTGCTGGTCTTCGGCCCGGATCGTGTGTTCCCGGGTCGGATCGAAGACCACCAAATCGGCATCGGAGCCTTCCTGCAAGACCCCCTTGCGCGGGTAGAGACCGAAGATCTTGGCCGGCTTCTCGGCCATGACCTCCACGAGACGGCAGAGGCTGACGCCCCGCTTGTTGACGCCTTCGTCGTAGGTCACGGTGAACATCGTCCCTTGGCCGGGCAAGCCCGAGGCCGCGGCGAAGACGTCGCCCCAGCGCGGCTCCTTGGTCTCGATCATATGGCCCGCGGTATCGGCGCCGACGACATCGATCCGCTCGTCGCGAATGGCCTGCCAGAGGGCATCGACGTCCGCGTCCTCGCGCAGCGGCGGGCTGACCTTGGCAAGCGTGCCCAGCTCGTGCATCGCCTGGTCGGTCAGGGTCAGGTAATGCGAGCAGGTCTCGGCGAAGATCGGCGCGCCGCCCCAGTTTCTGAAGAGCTCGACCACGTCGAGCGATTCCCGGGCGCTGATATGGACGACGTAGACCGGGCAGTCGAGCGCCCTGGCGAAGCTCAGGATTCGAAAGATCGCCTCGGTCTCGGCGATGTTGGGCCGCGAGGGGCCGTAA
This sequence comes from Alphaproteobacteria bacterium, assembly GCA_030746295.1. The sequence goes on from JASLMY010000017.1 coordinate 8,042, forward strand.
AATTCGGGCCCGACGTCGCCGCGGGCGATGAAGCCGTCTTCCAAGTAATCGCAGAGCGCGCCGTTCTCCGCATGGACGCAGAAGAGGCCGCCATGCTCCTTGAGGGCGGCCAGAATCCGCAAGATCTCCTCGTCGCCCAGGAACATGCCGCGCTTCTGGTAGGCCATGAAGCCCTTGAACGACATGACACCGCGCGCCACGATCCGCGGGATCAGCGATTCCAGGTCGGCGACGTCGTCGTGCATCAGGCTGCAGTGCAGGCTGAAATCGACGCATGAGTCCCTTTCCCCTTCCTCAATGAAGAAGTTCACCGCGTCCCACAGGTTGCCCTCGACGCCCCAGGCCTTCACAGCGCCGATATAGGGGATCAGGGTGGTGACGCCGCCAAAGGCCGCGGACCGGGACAAGGTCTCGAAACGGTCGGCATAGACGGGGTGAAGGTGCGCCTCCACGATGCCCGGAAGGACGAGCTTTCCGGTCGCGTCGATGACGGTGTCGGCCTCGCCGGCACTGCCCGGCGGCGCAATCCCGGCGACGCGGCCGCCCCTGATGCGAACGTCGCCGAGCTTCATTTGCTTGCTGTCGACGAGCACCCCGCCCTTGACCAGTATGTCGTCTTTTTGTGGCGTCATCCCTCATCTCCGATCGGAGTTGCTTGCCGCCGCACGCGGCCGCGACGGAATTGGGCCCCTGCGAGCCGCCTCGGCCGATCTCTTCGAACCGCGTCGCCCGGCCCGATCTGCTTAGCTTGGCACAGAGCCACTCTCGGACTCAGCGGGTGCGGCGGTTGGTCGCAGCCTCTCGAGAGGCGCCGGCGGCTGCTTGTCGCGCCGTAGATCGAGGCTGATGGGCCACCGATAAGTGCCTATGGTGTTCGAGCGCGGGACGCGCCGCAGACGCGACCCACTGCCGCCGGAACAGGAGGACGACGATGACCTCGGACACGCGACCCCTCGCGGATGCCGCCGTCGATCGCGACGCCATCGGCCGCGCCGTCGGCGACCTTGCCGCCTGGGCGGCGATACGCGCCCGCGACGAGGTGCCCGAAGCCACGCTCGCCGACGCCGCCCTCGTCCTCTTCGACGATATCGCCGCCATGGTCGCGGCACGAGACGAGCCGGAACCGGCGCGGCTGCAGCAGCGATTGCTGGCGAGCGCCGGCCCGGCCGAGGCGACCGTCTTCAACGGCCGGCGCGACCGTGCCGACCGCTATTCGACCGCCGTCGCCAATGCCGCGGCCGGCGATTGGTGCGAGCTCGACGAAGGCTATCGCCTGACCACCTGCCATGCCGGCCTCTACGTCCTGCCGGCGTTGCTGGCGGAAGCGGAGGCCGGGGCGCTGACGACGGCAGAGGTGCTGCGTTGCCTCGCCGTCGCCTACGAAGCCACCACCCGGTTCGCCCGCGCCTTTCCCGGCACGACCCGGGCCCTGCATCCGCATGCCTGCTTTGCCGCGATCGGTGCGGCCGCCGCCACCGCGCTCGCCCGCGGGGCATCGGCGGAAGGTTTCCAGGCCGCGGTCGCGAGTGCGGCCACCTTGGTGACGCCGGGACCGTTCAACCATGCCGTCGCCGGCGCCCTGGTGCGCAACGTCTGGCCCGCCGTCGGCGCCTGGAGCGGCATGCGCGCGGCCGACTGGGCCGAGTTCGGGATCACCGGCCTGGCGCAATCGCCCTACGACGTCTTCGTCTCCGGTTTCGGCGCCGATAGCAATGCCGCTGAGATGACGGACAAGCTCGGCGCCGACTGGGCCATCGGCAACAACTTCCAGAAGCTGCATGCCTGTTGCCAATATGCGCACAGCACCGTGGAGGCGACGCTCGACCTCCTGGGGCGCCTCGGCGACACGGTGTCGGCGGCGCGGGTCGCGCGGATCACGATCGAGACCCACGACCGGGCGAGAGCGCTTGATGGCGTGCGGCCGGCGACGACGCTTGCCGCCAAGTTCTCGCTGCCCCACGCCGCCGCCGCGACGGCCGTGCTCGGTCATGCCGGCGCCGAGGCCTTCGCCGCCGACAAGCTCGACGATCGGGAAATCGACATGCTGCGCCGGCGGGTCGAGATCGGGCCGTTCGAGCCGGTGCCGGCACCGCCCAACGACCGCCCGGCGCGGGTTCGTTGGACCCTCGACGACGGCAGCGAGCACGAGGCGGAGTGCTTGAGCGCCAGGGGCGGCCCGGACCGGCCGTTCACGCGGGACGAGATCCTGGCCAAGATCGACGCCATCGCCCGGCCCGTCTACCCGGAGCTGGGCGTCGTCGCCCAGACGGTCACCGCGCTCGATCCGAAGACCCTGGCCTTGCCCTGGGTGGAGGTCGTCGCCCGCTTCACGAAGCCAGGCTGACGGCCGCCGGGTGTCCGGCTACTTCGCGACCCAACCGTTCCAGCGCTCGGTCAACTCCTCCAGCCGATCGACCCAGAACTCGTTGGCTTCTTCCGAACCGCCGAACAGGCCGGTCTTCAGGTTCGGGCCCGCGGGAATGCCCGCCAGCACTTCCGGTGGCAGCAATTCAGCCGCCTCGACCCGGCTCGGACCGTAGGGCAGCCGCTTGGCGCTCTCCACCTGGCGGGCCGGGTCGCTGGCGAAGGTGATGTACTTGTGCCCCAGGTCGACGAATTCCGACTTGCTCAAGATCACCCAGCTGTCGATGGCGTAAACCGTGTTGTCCCATATGGGCTTCAGGTTGACGCCCTGTTTCTGGGCATTGGCGATGCGCCCGGAATAGGCGATCGAAAGCTCGACGTCGCCGGCGGCCAGCCACTCGGGCGCCTGCGCCCCCGCCTTCCACCACTGAATAAGCGGTTTGATCTGATCCAGCTTGGCGAAGGCTCGGTCGATGCCGGCATCGGTGGAAAGCACCTTGTAGACGTCATCGGGCGCCACGCCGTCGGCCATCAACGCGAGCTCGAGATTCAGCTTGGGCCCCTGACGCATGCCGCGCTTGCCCGGCCATTTCTTGGTATCCCAAAAATCCGCCATCGACTTCGGCTGAGCGCCTTTCACCCGATCGGCGTTGTACGCCATCAGCACCGACCAGACGATGGTGCCGACACCGCATTCGCTGGTGGCGTGCTTGATGAATTTGTCCTTGGCCGGCACCTTCGACCAATCGATCTTCGCGAAGACGCCTTCCTCGCAACCCCGAATCATTTCGGCGGTCTCGACCTGGACCACGTCCCACTGGACGACGCCGCTGTCCTGCATTGCCTGGAACTGGCCCCAGCCGCCGAGGTAGGTGTCCTCCTTGAAGGCGACGCCTTGTTCCTTGGCGAAGGGCTCGAAATAGAGCTCGCGTTGCCGATCTTGCGCCGCTCCACCCCATCCGACCACGGTGAAATCTCTCGCCTCGGCCACCTGACCGAGCGCCATCGCGGCCAGCACGCCGGTCGTCAGTAGCGTCGAAATTCGTTTCATGCGCGATTCCTCCCTCCAAACTCCCAAAGCAGTCTTTCATGCCACTTGCCGCTGGCGCAAGCGCTCGGAGCGCCAGCGCAGCAGCTCCATCGTGACCAGCAGCAAGACGGAGACGCTGACCAGGAACACCGCCAGTGCGACGATGCTCGGATCGAGCTTGTCGCGCAGGGCGTTGAACATCCGCCGCGGCACAGTGAACTGCTCGGGCCCCGCCAGGAAGAGCGCCACCACCACTTCGTCGAACGAGGTGACGAAGGCGAACACCGCGCCGGAGAGAATGCCCGGTGCCGTCAGCGGCATCGTCACGGTGAAAAAGGCACTCAGCGGCCCCGCCCCCAGGCTCGCGGCCGCCCGCACCATATTGCGGTCGAAGCCGTGCAGGGTCGCCGTCACCGTGATGACGACGAAGGGTATGGCCAACACCGTGTGGGCCAGCACCAGGCCGCTGAAGGAGCGGACCAGGCCGAACGGCGCGAACGCCAGGTAGATCGCCAGGGCGGTGATCACGAGCGGCACCACCATTGGCGAGATCAGCATGGCGGTCACAAGGCGCTTGCCGGCAAAATCGGTGTAGGACAGGCCATATGCGGCCAATGTTCCCACCACCGTCGCGAGACCCGTGGTGGCGAGCCCGATGGTGATGCTGTTCCAGAGCGCGGGCATCCAGGGGGTCGGCGCGAACACGGCCTCGTACCACTGCCAGGAAAAGCCGATCAGTGGATAGCTGAGGAAATAGCTGCCGTTGAAAGACAGCGGGATGATGGCGAGGATCGGCGCCAGCATGAATACGAAGCCCAGCCCCGCCGCGATTCTGACCAACGCCGTGCCGGCGCGATCCAGTAGCGAGCGATAGGGCCGGACCAGGCTCATGGCGTCAGCCGAGGCTCAGGTTCTTGGCGCCGGCATAGCGCCCGAAGACCGGATATATGACGGCGACGCAGCACAGCAGCACCAACGCCAGGGCGCTCGCCAGGCCCCAGTTCGCTGTTCCGAGTGCGAATTCGGCAATCAGCGCGCTGATCATTTGATCGGCGCTGCCGCCGACCAGCGCGGGCGTGACGTAGAACCCGATCGAAAGGATGAAAACCAACAGGCATCCGGCACCCAGCCCGGGGATCGTCTGCGGGAAATAAACCGTCAAGAAGGCCTCGAAGGGCGACGCGCCGAGCGAGTTCGCCGCCCGCACCTGGTCACGCGCAATGCTGCGCATGACACTGTAGAGCGGCAAGATCAGGAACGGCAGCAGGATATGGATCATCGCGATGTAGACGCCGATGCGGTTGAAGATGAGTTGCTGCGGTTCGTCGACCAGGCCCAACCAGAGCAGGCCGTCGTTGATGATGCCCTCCTTCTGCAGCAGGACCACCCATGCCGCCGTTCGTACCAGAAGCGATATCCAAAACGGCAGCAGCACCAGGATGAAGAGCAGGCGGTTCGCCGTTTTGCCGCTCGTCGCCATGACGTAGCTCATCGGATAGCCGATCAGGGCGCAGAGCACGGTGACGACGATGCTGATCCAGAAGGTCACTCCGAGTCGGTCCAGGTAGACCCGATTGTCCGGCGCCGCCCTCTCGATGCCGCTGATGGCGTCGCGTCTGAGATCGAGCGCCTGCAGGAGGAACTTGTCGGTGAGGCGCCGGCTGGCCGCCTGCAAGGCCTGCCAGGTCTCCAACTCCCCCCAGGCCTTGTTGACCTTCAGCAGCGCGGCCTTGTAGGGCGGGGTCATTCTTCGCGCCTTGCGCCCCGTCTTCATGGCCAAGCTGCGTAGCCCGCCCTGCTCGTAGTTCAGGCGCCGGCTCGCGCGCGGCAAGGTCTTGGCCTTGTAGGCCCGGGCGAACTCCTCGGCCACGAGGGCGTAGCCCTCCTCGCCGGGCAGCGTCGTGCCGTCCCACTCGGCCAGCCAGGCGCCGAGCGCCGGCATGGCGTCGGCGAACCGCGGGGCGTGCACCGAGTTGGTCAGTAGCGAGGCGATCGGCCAGACGAACGCCAGCAGCATGATCGCCAGGGCCGGGGCGAGAAGCATCAGTGCCGTCAACTTCTTGCGCCGGTTGGCGATGCGCAGCTTGGCGCGGAGGCTGGCGCCGTCGTTCATGCGGGCGGCGGGTCCAGGGCCCTAAAATGCGCCGGCTCGCCGGTCAGCCTCACCTGATCATCGGGACCCAGGCCGGAGGCTTCGCCAAGCGGCAGCTTGAGCATCAATGGCTGGCCGCCTACATGGACGTGGAGGCGCACATGGTCGCCGAAATAGATGGTCTCGACCACGTGCGCGGGAATGAGATTGACCGCCCCGTCCCCTTCCGAGGCGAGACGCACCCTCTCGGGGCGAACGGAAACGGAGGTGCGCCCGTCGTCCGCGGCATTTACGGCCAAGGCCGAGATCTCGTGACCGATATCCAGCCGCACACGGCTATACGCGCCGTCCTTGCCGATGACCTGACCGGACAAGGCGTTGTTCTCGCCGATGAAGTCGGCGACGAAGCTGGTGGCCGGGCGCTCGTACAACGCTTCGGGGTCGTCGAGTTGCTGCACGATGCCGTCGCGGAACACCGCGACTCGGTTCGACATGGTCAGAGCCTCGCTCTGATCGTGCGTCACGTAGACGAAAGTGGTGCCGAGCTGAGCGTGCAGGTGCTTCAGCTCCAGCTGCATCTGCTCGCGCAGGTTCTTGTCCAGCGCGCCCAACGGCTCGTCCATCAAGACGACGTCGGGTTGGAAGATGAGCGCCCGCGCCAGCGCCACGCGTTGCTGCTGGCCGCCCGACAACTGACCGGGATAACGTTCCTCGAGCCCGGTCAGCTCGACCATCTCGACGGCCCGCGCCAGTGCCCGGGCGATCTCCGGCTTCGCCACCTTGCGGCGGCGCAGTGGATAGGCGAGGTTTTCCCCGACGGTCATGTGCGGAAACAGCGCGTAGTTCTGAAACACCATGCCCATCGAGCGCTTGTGCGCCGGAACGGTCGCGAGCGAGCGGCCCGTCAACAGGATGTCGCCGCCGGTCGGGGCCTCGAAGCCCGCCAGCATCATCAGCGTCGTGGTCTTGCCGGAACCGCTCGGACCAAGCAGCGTCAGAAACTCGCCGCTGACGATGTCCAGGTTCAGTTGCTCGACGACGTTGACACGACCGTCATAGGTCTTTTCGACGTTCCGGAAGGATATGAGGGGGTCCGGCTGGGTCATGTCACATGGTCACGCCGCGTTGCGAAGAAGATGCCAAGAAGCCCCCATCGCCGGAGCCGCGTTGACAGTCCGCAGAATGTTCCGTGACCAACCAGCTGACCTGGGACCCGCACGCGTGTTCGTTCGGGCTAGTAGGACATCGTTGGTCATTCCCTGTCAAACGGTCGGCTGTCGCCAGCGGGGCGGGTTCGAATGCGCGAGTGAAGACCGGGAGGTAAGCGTTTCGATCTTACCTTGGCGAGTGGCGTCTACCCTTGGTCAAGGCAATTCAATGCGCTGGCTTAAGCGAGTGACCTCGCCGCCATGGACCTGCGGGACCGCGAAATGCTAGACAGCAGGTGTCCCGGCCGTTCCGACGAGGCCGGTCCGTTGCTGGAAATTCGAGAGGGGTTTCTCCGCATGTCCGAAACCGACGACGGCCTGGGCTTTGCCGCCGAGCACGACGTGCCGGTGCCCTATATGCGCCGGACCCGCGAGTATTACCTGGCGCTCGGCTACGACAACCCCTATCGCTGGGCCCAGTTCGCCGAGGTGCCCTTCGCGACGCTGGCGAAGCCCTTGGCGGAATCCCGCCTTGCCCTCGTCACCACGGCGGCGCCGGTCGATCCGGCCAAGGGCGACCAGGGACCGGGGGCGGCCTACAACGCCGCCGCCAAGTTCTACCGGGTCTATGCGGCGTCCGTGGACGCGGCGCCGCCGCTCGGCATTTCCCATCTCGGCTATGACCGGACGCACACGACGGCGGCCGACCCCAGAACCTATTTCCCGCTGGCCGCACTCCGCGACGCGGCGGCGGCGGGGCGGATCGGCGAGGTGAGCCCACGCTTCCACGGCGCGCCCACCAACCGCAGCCAGCGCCAGACCATGGAGCAGGACTGTCCCGAGCTGCTGGCGAATTTGCGCGAGGACATGGCCGATATCGCCCTCCTCGTGCCCAACTGACCCGTCTGCCACCAGACCGTGAGTCTGGTCGCCCGACACCTGGAAGCGAACGGCATCCCCACCGTCATCATGGGCTCGGCCAAGGACATCGTCGAGCATTGCGGCGTGCCCAGGTTTCTCTTCTCCGACTTTCCGCTGGGCAATTCGGCGGGGCGGCCGGACGACCCGGAATCGCAGGCCTTGACGCTTGCGCTGGCCCTCAAGCTGCTGGAAAGCGCGAGCGGACCGAGAACGACGATGCAATCGCCTCTGCGCTGGCGCGAGAGCGCCGACTGGAAGCTCGACTTCTCCAACGTCGAGCGCATCCCGCCCGACGAGCTGGCCCGGCGGCGGGCGGCGTTCGACGCCCAAAAGCAGGTCGCCCAACAACGGCGCGACGCGGCGGCCGCACCCGACGCCGCCGAGTGATTGCGCCGGCCGGTCCTTGGCTTGTCTTTGAGGCCGAACGCCAATCGACCTCTCCCTCGCCCCCTTTGAGGGGGAGAGGGTCGGGGTGAGGGGGTGGCGGTTCTCGAAGAGGCGATGCTTGCCCCAGCGGCCCCCTCACCCGGCCTCTCCCCCGGCCGGCGGGGGAGAGGGGTGTCATATTTCGTTTTGACGCTAAAACCGACCCGATCGAGTCGCTGGCACTAGGCCGAGCGGGGGCCGAAGAGGATGATCGCCATGCCGGCGAGGCAGACCGCGGCGCCAATGGCGTCCCAGCGGTCGGGCCGGGCGCCTTCGACGAGCCAGAGCCAGAGCACCGAAGCGGCGACGTAGACGCCGCCATAGGCAGCGTAGGCGCGGCCCGCAAGCAAGCTGTCGACGAGGGTCAAGAGGTAGGCGAAGAGGGCGAGCGAGGCGAGGCCCGGGACCAGCCACCAGACCGGTTTCTCCAGGCGCAGCCAGGCCCAGAAGGCGAAGCAGCCGGCGATCTCCGCCGCCGCCGCGCCTACATAGGCCAGGATCGAGGTCATGCGGTGGCCGAGTGGGAGCCGCCGTCAGGGCGGCCCCCATCCCCGGCACATTGTGGAAGCGGGCTCAGACCCGCTCGACGATCATGGCGATGCCCTGGCCGACGCCGATGCACATGGTGCAGAGCGCCCGCTTGCCGCCGGTCTCTTCCAGCGCGTTCAGCGCCGTAGTGACGAGGCGCACACCGCTCATGCCCAAGGGATGGCCGAGCGCGATGGCGCCGCCGTTGGGGTTGACGTGCTCGGCGTCGTCGGCGAGGCCGAGCTGGCGCATCACCGCGAGCGCCTGCGAGGCGAAGGCCTCGTTGAGCTCGACGACGTCGATGTCGCCGATGCCGAGACCGGCTCGCTCCAGCACCTTCTCGCTCGCCGGGGCCGGGCCGATGCCCATGATCCGGGGCGGCACCCCGGCGGTCGCCGTTGCGACGACGCGGGCCCGCGGCTCGAGGCCGTGTTCCTTGGCACCCTTCTCGCTCGCCAGCAGGATGGCGCAGGCGCCGTCGTTGACGCCAGACGCGTTGCCCGCCGTCACCGTGCCGCCCTCGCGGAAGGGCGTCGGCAGCTTGGCCAGGCCCTCGAGCGTGGTCTCGGGCCGGGGATTCTCGTCCTGCTCCATCACGATCGGCTCGCCACGGCGCTGCGGGATCTCGACCGAGATCAGCTCCTTGTCGAAGAAGCCGCGCTCTTGCGCCGCCTTGGCCCGCATCTGGCTGCGATAGGCGAAGCCGTCCTGGTCGGCGCGGCTGACCTGGTACTCCTCGGCCACGTTCTCGCCGGTCTCGGGCATCGATTCGACGCCGTACTGCTTCTTCAGGATCGGGTTCACGAAGCGCCAGCCGATTGTGCTGTCATAGATCTCGGACGAGCGCGAGAAGGCGCTCTCGGCTTTGGGAATGACGAAGGGTGCGCGCGACATGCCCTCCACGCCGCCGGCGATGGCGAGGTCGGCCTCGCCGGTCTTGATGGTGCGGGCGATGTAGCTGGTGGCGTCCAGGCCCGAGCCGCAGAGCCGGTTCACCGTCGCGCCCGGCACCGAGGCCGGCAGGCCGGCGACCAGCAGGGCCATGCGGGCGACGTTGCGGTTGTCCTCGCCGGCCTGGTTGACGTTGCCGAAGACGACCTCGTCGACCTGCTCCCAGTCGACGTCGCCATTGCGCGCCATCAGCGCCTTCAACGGCTTGGTCGCCAGATCGTCGGTCCGGACCTTGGAGAGGGTGCCGCCGTAGCGGCCGATGGGGGTGCGAATGGCATCGCAGATATAGGCTTCTGTCATGGGGTTCCTCCTAATGCTTTAGCGTCACTCTAGGGTCGACTTCTCCCTATCTACCACGCCGCGCCCGGCCGAGGGCAAGCCCTCTCGCATCGCCGGGAGGACGCTCTTTCCCTCACCTTCCCTTCGTCGGATAATCGATGCAAGCCGGAACGAGAGAGGGGGCCGAGCCTCATGTCGAATCGCTTTGTCTGGGAGCCGAACGAGGCGATCGTGCGCGAGAGCACGCTGAAGCGCTTCATGGACGCGCACGGCATCGCCAGCTACGACGAGCTGATTGCCCGAGCCGACGACGACCCCGAATGGTACTGGAACGCCCTCATCGAGGACTTAGGCATCCCCTTCACCAAGCCCTACGACAAGGTCTTCGATACCTCCGACGGCATGCCCTGGATCAAATGGTGCGTCGGCGGTGAGATGAACGCAGCCGCCAGTTGCCTCGGCCGCCATCGCGGCACAGCCATGGCGGCACGGCTGGCGGTCAGTTGGGAAAGCGAGGAGGGCGAGGTCAAGCAGTGGACCTATGCCGAGCTCGACGCCGAAACCTGCCGCCTCGCCGAGGGTCTGAAGTCGCTCGGCCTCGGCCCGGGCGACGCCATCGGCATCTACCTGCCGATGTCGCGCGAGGTGCTGGCCGCCTTTTTCGCCGTTCTTCATATCGGCGCCATCGCGGTGCCGCTCTTCTCGGGCTTCGGGGCGGAAGCGATCCAGGCGCGGCTGAACGATTCCGAGGCCAAGGCGGTGATCACCGCCGACGGCAGCCGGCGCCGCGGCAACGTCGTGGAGATGAAGGCGATCATGGACCAGGCAGCAGTGCAGGTGCCGACGCTGGCGCACGTCGTGGTCCTCGACTATTTGGGCGCCGAGGTGGCGATGACCGAGGGCCGCGACGTCGCCTGGTCCGATCTGACCCGCGATAAGCCGGCGGAATCGGAAGCGACGCCCATGCCGGCCGACGACCCCGCCGTGCTGATCTACACCTCGGGCACCAGCGGCATGCCCAAGGGCACGATCGTCACCCAATGCGGCCTGGCGGTGAAGCCGGCCTGCGACTTCCACTACAACGTCGACATGAAGCCCGACGACCGGCTGATCTGGCTCACCGACTTCGGCTGGGCCGTGGGGCCGATCATCGCCGCCGCCTCGGCCACCGTCGGCTCGGCCCTGGTGCTGGCCGAGGGCGGCCCCGACTACCCCGACCCCGGCCGGATGTGGCGGCTGGCCCAGGACCACGAGGCCACCGTGCTCGGCACCGCGCCGACCGCGATCCGGGCCTTGATGCGCCACGGGGCCGAGCTGGTGGCACAGTACGACCTCTCCAAGCTGCGTCTCATCGCCTCCACCGGAGAGCCGTGGACCGACGAGGCCTGGTGGTGGACCTTCGAGCACGTCGCCAAGCGCCAGTTGCCGATCCTGAACTGGTGCGGCGGCACCGAGATCGGCGGCGGCATCCTCTGCAGCAACGTGCTGACGCCGATGAAGCCCTGCGCCTTTTCCGGCCCCATTCCGGGCATGGCAGCCGACATCGTCGACGAGGAAGGCCGCTCGCTGCCGCCGGGCGAGGTCGGCGAGCTGGTGCTGCGCCACCCCTCGATCGGCCTCAGCCGCGGCCTCTGGAAGGACCCCGACCGCTACATCGAGACCTATTGGGAGATGTTCGGCGACCTCTGGCGCCAGGGCGACTGGGCCAGTCGCGACGAAGATGGCTTGTGGTACGTGCACGGCCGCTCCGACGACACCATCAAGGTCTCCGGCAAGCGCACCGGCCCGGCCGAGATCGAGGGCCTGCTGATGGCCAGCGGCAAGGTCTCCGAAGCGGCCGTGATCGGCCTGCCCGACGAGATCAAGGGCCAGAGCGTCGCCTGCGTCTGCGTGCCGGCACCGGGTATCGCCGGCGACGAGGCCCTGGTGGCGGAGCTGATGGCCGCCGTGGTCGAGGGCATGGGCCGCTCGTTCCGGCCCGCCCGCATCATCTTCACCGACGATCTGCCCAAGACCCGGTCGATGAAGATCATGCGCCGCGTCATCCGCGCCGTCGTCGTCGGCGAGGCGCCGGGCGATCTGTCGTCGATGGTGAACCCAGAGTCGCTCGAAAGCTTGAAGGCAGTCGCGCCGACCTGAAGCCCCTAGCCGGCGGCGGCCTCGATGTCGAAGCTGAGCTCGGCGTGCGCTTGGCGCAGCGCGGCGGTGACGGCCTCGGGCGTCTCGCCGTGGGCGATGATGAAGCCGAGATAGCGGCTGCCCTCGGGCAGCTCCAGGACCCGCTGGCCGACCGGAATGGTGATCGAGACCTCGGCGACGTCCGCCACCGCTTCCGCCGCCGCCAGACCCTCGATGCCGCGCAGGATGCCGCTCCCCGGGATCGGGATCATCATCACCCCACCGGCGCCGGCCTCCTCTGGCGCGATCGGCAGACCGGCGGCGTGGCGCAGGATGACATCCTCCAGCCGCATGCCGCCGGCAAAGCGGAGCGAGCGACCGCAGCGGCCGCCGATCGAGCGGGCGTCGACCTCGATGACCTGAACGCCGCCTGGGCCAAGGCGGAGGTCGATGTGCACCGGCCCATCCGTCAGGCCCACGGCCCGCACCGCCCGGGCCGCACCGTCGGCGATCTGGGCCTTGGCCGCGGCGTCGATGCGGGCAGGTGTCACGTAGATGGTCTCCTCGAAATAGGGGCCGTCGAGCGGGTCGGGCTTGTCGAAGATGGCGAGCACGTGCAGTTCGCCGCCAGCGATCAGGCCCTCGACGGCGTATTCCGTGCCCTCGATGTAGCCCTCGACCAGGATGTGGTCGGCCGCCTCGCCGGGCGTGTCGGCGTCATCGGCGGCGATGATGGCGGCGACGCGGTGAAAGGCGTCGACGAAGGAGTTGTGGCCGTCGGCCCGGATCACGCCCCGGCTCATCGCCAGGGTCAGGGGCTTCAGGACGCAAGGGTAGGGCGCCGCGCGGGCGATGGCGGCGGGGTCGTCGCGGACCGAGACCAGTCGGAACTCGGGCCCCGGCAGGCCCGCCTCGGCCAGGCGCTGGCGGAAGCGGTGCTTATTGCGCGCCGACCAGACCGCATCGGCCGGGTTGTGCGGCAGGTCGAGCGCCGCCGCCGCTTTCGCCGCCAGCACGTTGGCCAGATCGTCGACGGCCAGTATCGCGTCCAAGGGCCGCGTCTCGGCCAGGGCCCGAATCTGGAACACCCCGGCCTCGTGGTCGGCGAAGTCGACCCTTATTGCGGCCCCGCCGCCGGCTTCCGCCAATACCTGCTCCTGGTCGGAGCCGACCACGACCTCGACGCCGAGGCGCTCGGCCGCCGCCAGGAAGTCGTGGGCGCGATAGCTGGTGACCGGGATCAGCAGCAACAGGCGCGGCATGAGGCGCCGGGGCTACTTGCTGGACGGCTGATAGTAGGGGTTGCTGCCGCCGGCGTGGTCGGTGGTGTCGCGCACCGCCTGGATCTCCGGCATCTGCCGCAGGATCGAGGCCTCGATGCCCTGCTTCAGGGTCACGTCCGCCATGCCGCAGCCCTGGCAACCGCCCTCGAGGCGGATGTAGACGACATCCTCGGCGACGTCGACGAGAGAGATATAGCCGCCGTGCGAGGCCACCGCCGGGTTGATCTCCTCGTCGAGGAGCCGTTGCACCATCAGGCCCTGTGGCGTGCCCAGGCCCGGCGTCTCGGCCGGGTCGCGGTATTCGCGGACGGCGACGATCTCAGGGATGAAGTGGCGCATCATGTTGCTGATCGGGCCCAGATAGCCGATCGCCTCGGCCGGCATCTCCAGCTCGGCGACACCGCCCTTGAGCCGTTTCAGGGTGATGTCGCCCTCGATCGCCTCCAACGCCGGCCGGATCCGCGATTCCAGCAGCTCCTCGATCTGGGCCAAGATCTCCGGGTCGGCCTCCGCCGCCGCGTCGGCGTCGCCGCTACCCGCCAGCAGCACCGGCTCGCCGGCGACGAAGTGCTCCATGATTGCGGCCAGGACCTGGGGCTTCAGCTGCAACCAATCGGCGTCACTTGCCTTCGTCACCTGGACGTAGTCGACACCGAAGGTGATCGCCGCGACCTGGTCGATGGCGAAGAGCCGCTGGGCCAGCGGCGAGCCGGCCGCCGCCTCGGCGCTATCGAAGGCCAGCGGACCGCTTTCCAGGACGGCCTGGCCCGGCAGAAAGCGGATCGTCTCGGGATCCTGGGTCGCTTCGGTCTGAATGAACATCGGCTGGCACCTGCTCGCCAAGGGCGTTTCGTTTTCGTGCTTCAGAACATAGGCTTCTGGCCGGTCAGGTCAATCGACGGCCGCATCGTCGTCGGCCATGGCCAGAAGGGCGGCGTTGCCGCCGACTGCGGCGGTGTTGCGCGAGACCACCCGCTCGGTCGCAAAACGGTGCAGATAGCGTGGGCCGCCGGCCTTCGGCCCGGTGCCCGAGAGCCCCTCGCCGCCGAAGGGCTGCACGCCGACGACGGCCCCGATCATGTTGCGGTTGACGTAGACGTTGCCGACCCTGAGGCGGCGGGTGACCCGGGCCACGGTCTCGTCGATGCGGCTGTGGATGGCGAAGGTGAGGCCGTAGCCGGTGGCGTTGACCTGGTCCACGACCGCGTCCAGGCGATCGGCCGAATAGCGGACCAGGTGGAGGATCGGGCCGAAGACCTCGCGCTCGAGGCGGGCCAGGCGGTCGATCTCGAAGGCCATGGGTGCGACGAAAGTGCCCTCGGCGCAGTCCGGCGGCAGCGGCGTCTCGTAGAGCAGCCGGGCCTCGGCCCGCATCCGGGCCGCGTGCGCGAGCAGCATCTGGCGGGCGTCGGCGTCGATCACCGGGCCGACGTCGGTCGAGAGGAAGGCCGGGTCGCCGAGCGTGAGCTCGGCCATGGCGCCGGTCAGCATCGTCACGACCTTGTCCCAGACATCGTCCTGCAGGAAGAGGACGCGCAAGGCCGAGCAGCGCTGGCCGGCGGAGCGGAAGGCGGAGGTGATGACGTCCTCGACGACCTGCTCGGGCAGGGCCGAGGAATCGACCAACATCGCGTTCTGGCCGCCGGTCTCGGCGACGAGCGGCGCGATCGGCCCCGGCCGGGCGGCGAGCGCCTGCTGGATCGCCCGCGCCGTCTCGGTGGCGCCGGTGAAGGCGACACCGGCGATACGCGGATCGGCGACGAGCCCGGCCCCCACGACCTCGCCAGCGCCCGGCAGCAGGTTGAGCACTTCCGCCGGGATGCCGGCCTGGTGCAGCAGGCCGACCGCGCGCATCGCGATCAGGCTCGTCTGCTCGGCCGGCTTGGCGATGACCGCGTTGCCGGCGGCAAGCGCGGCGGCAACCTGGCCAGTGAAGATCGCCAACGGGAAGTTCCAGGGGCTGATGCAGGCGAAGACGCCGCGCCCGGCGAGGTGGATCTCGTTCGCCTCGCCGGTCGGCCCCGGCAGCGCCGTCGGCGCGGCGAACTCGGCCTCGGCGCGAGCGGCGTAGTAGCGCAGGAAGTCGACCGCCTCGCGCAGCTCGGCCACCGCGTCGTCCAGTGTCTTGCCGGCCTCGCGGACGCAGAGCGTCATCAGCTCGGCCGTCGCCGCCTCGTAGAGGTCAGCGGCCCGGCGTAGCGCCGCGGCCCGCGCCGCCGCCGGGGTCCGGTCCCAGTCGGGGGCAGCCTTGCTCGCGACCTCGTGGGCGCGGGCGACGGCATCGGCGTCGGCGTCCCAGACCTCGCCGACCGCGATCCGGCGATCGGCCGGCGAGAAGACCCGGCGCGGCCGCCCTGTCAGCGCCTCGCCGCCGATCAGCGGCCGGGCCTCCCATGATGTGACGGTGGCCGTCATGGCCTCGGCCAGCGGCGCCAGCACCAGCGGGTCGGCGAGGTCGACGCCGGCGGCGCTGAGCCGCTCGGGCCCGTAGATCTCTGGCGGCGGTGGGATCGCCGGGTGGGCGGCGGGCGTCGTCCCGGCCAGCGTCTCCACCGGATCGGCAATGATCGCCTCCAACGGCAGCGCCTCGTCGAAGATCCGGTTGACGAAGGAGGTGTTGGCGCCATTCTCCAGAAG
This sequence comes from Alphaproteobacteria bacterium, assembly GCA_030746295.1. The sequence goes on from JASLMY010000017.1 coordinate 23,819, forward strand.
CCGGCGCACCAAGTAGGCCAGAAGGTCCTCGTGACTGCCGACCGGGGCGTAGACCCGGCAGGCGACGGGCACCTCGGCATCCGCCAACAACTCATCGTAAAGCGCCTCGCCCATGCCGTGCAGGCGTTGGAATTCGTAGTCCTGCCGCGCGCCCGCCATCGCCTTCACCGCCGCCGCCGTGTGGGCGTTGTGGGTCGCGAACTGCGGGTAGACGGAGGCCCCGAGGTCCAAGAGCCGGCGGGCGCAGGCGAGGTAGGAGACGTCGGTCGAGACCTTGCGGGTGTATACGGGATAGCCCCGATGGCCGCCCTCCTGGCCACGCTTGATTTCGCTGTCCCAGTAGGCGCCCTTGACGAGGCGAACCATCAGCCGGCGCCCCGACCGCCCCGCCAAATCGCCCAGCCAGTCGATCAGCGCCGGCGCGCGCTTGTCGTACGCCTGCACCGCGAGGCCGAAGCCGTCCCATCCGTCGAGGTCGGGGTCCAGGGCCAATGCCTCGACGAGGTCGAGCGAGAGGTCGAGGCGGTCGGCCTCCTCGGCGTCGATGCAGAAGCCGAGCCGGCGGGTCCGGGCCGCCACCGCCAAGGCCTTCAAGGCCGGCATCGTCTCCGCCAGCATGCGGCCGCGCTGGGCGTATTCGTAACGAGGATGCAGGGCCGAGAGCTTGACCGAGATGCCGGGCCGCTCGGCCGGCACGTCGCCGGTCGCGGCGCGGCCGATCGCCTCGATCGCACGGCCATAGGCCTCGCGATAACGTTCCGCGTCGACCATGGTCCGGGCCGCCTCGCCCAGCATGTCGAAGGAATGGCGGTAGCCGCGCGGCGCCTCCTCGCCCGCCCGCTCCAGCGCCTCCTCGATGGTCCGGCCCATGACGAACTGGCGGCCCATGATCCGCATCGCCTGCACCATGGCCTGGCGGATCACGGGCTCGCCCGAGCGCGCCACCAGCTTGGCCATGAAGTCACGCCAATCGTCGCCCTCTCCCAAGACAGGCTGCACCACGCGGCCGGTCAGCATCAGCCCCCAGGTCGAGGCGTTGACCAGCAGCGAGGAGCTGTGACCCATGTGGCGATCCCATTCGGCGCCGCCGACCTTGTCGCGGATCAGCCGGTTGGCGGTCTCGGCATCGGGGATCCGGAGCAGCGCCTCGGCCAGGCACATCAGCAAGACGCCCTCGCGGCTGGAGAGCTCGTATTCGTTCAGGAAGGCATCGAGGGTGCCACGGCTGCGGCGCTTGTGGCGGACCACTTCGACCAGATGCGCGGCCCGTCGCTGGGTTTCTTCTCGCTCGGTGCCCGAGAGGCGAGCGCCGTCGGCGAGCCCGGCCAGGATCTCGCTCTCGTCGACGCGATGCGCCTGCCGGATCGCCTCACGTAGCGGCTGCGCCGGCGGCTCGGGTTCGCGAAAGATCATCACTCCGTCGCCTCGGCCAAGGGTCGGGGCGAGCGGATGGTAGCAGATCGCGAGCGACTAAGGTTGGCCAAAACAGCACCGCCCGCCTTCTATTCGAGAGGGCGGGCGGCGGCAGAGACGGGACGCTGAAGCGCGCCCGGAGCAGGCCTACTTCGTCACTTCCTTGAGATAGGCGATGACGTCATCGCGCTGGCTCTGCTTCTTCAGGCCGGCGAAGGCCATCTTGCCCTTCGGAATGAACTTCTTCGGCTTGGTGAGGTACTGGTCGAGCGTCTTCTCGTCCCAGGTGACGTCCGCGGCCTTCATCGCCTTGGAATACTTGTAGCCCTTGACGGAACCCGCCTTGCGACCGAAGAGGCCGTTCAGGTTGGGCCCGATCTTGTTCTTGCCGCCGGCATTGACGGTGTGACAGGCCTTGCACTTGTTGAAGACCTTCTTGCCCTTCTTGGCATCGGCCGCAAAGGCCGAGGCGGAGGCGACGACGACAAGGACCGCGGTCGCGACGCCGAGAAGCTTACGAATAGCCATTATCTCTCCTCACAGGGATCGGTTGCGTTGTTACCGGAACGCCCACCCACGGGGCGCGTCCCCTCCGGGCGCGCAAATTAGCGTCGGGCGCGGCCCGCGTCCAGCATTGAAATGACAATAATGTGCGAAAAAACGCCGCAGACGGACCGCCCCATTTCTCAGGCCGCGGCGCGGAATTCGGCGACGAAATGGCGCCACGGCGCCTCCGCCGCACCCTCGGGCATGGGGAAGTACAGCGAGACCCGCTCCAAGACGCCCTCGTAGCGCTGCCGGAGCGCCGTGCCCAACTTGTCCGGCTCCGCCGCCACGGCCACTGCGTCCATCAGGGCGTCCGGCACGCGCTTGAACATCTCCTTGTACTCGCCACGCCGCATCAGGTCGCTCAACTCCTTGCCGAGGGCATCGAAGCCGTGGTGCTCCAGAAGCGCGCGGTAGTTCGGTGTCGAGGCGTAGAAGGCGACCTGCTCGCGCACGGCGGCCTCTGCTTCGGCCCGCTCGGCCGCCGTCTCGCCGCTGACGGCGAAGACCGAGGCGAAGAGATCGAGATGGGTGCCACCGCGGCCCGCTGCCTCGGCGCCGGCCTCGATGGCGGGGCGGACGACCTTCTCGACATAGCTCACCGAGTGCATCGGGTGGACGTGGAAGCCGTCCGCGACCTCGCCCGCGACCCGGCACATGCGCGGGTTGACGCCGGCGAGATAGATCGGGATCTCCGGATGGTCGAGCGGCCCCGGCTCGAAGAAGGGGTTCATCAGCTTGAACTGGTAGAACTCGCCCTGATAGTCGGGCCGGGTGCCGTTCTGAAAGGTGTCCCAGATGGCGCGCACGCAGCGGATGTAGTCGGCGATGCGCCTGGCCGGATGCTCGAAAGGCATCGAGAAACGACGTTCCACATGCGCCCGCACCTGGGTGCCGAGGCCGAGGTGGAAGCGTCCTCGGCTCGCCTTCTGCAGGTCCCAGGCGACCTGGGCGACGGCGAAGGGGCTTCTGGCGAAGGCAACGGTGATGTTGGTGCCGACCTCTATGCTGTCGGTCGCCGCCACCGCCTGCATCAGCGGCAGGAAGGGGTTGTGCGCCGCCTCGAAGGTCCAAATCGCATCGAAGCCGATGCGCTCCATCTTCCGTGCCTCGTCGGGCACCAAGAGAAGGTCGAAGTCGCGCATCTGGGTGTCGATCTTCATCACTGCCTCGCATGTCATCTTGGCGCCGCGCGCGCCGATCTCGTCTGCCGCCACTATGGATCGCCGCGACCGGCGTCGGCAAGCCGGCCCGCGCACCATCTTGACGGTCGTCAAGGAGGGTCCGACCTCCTAACCGGACTATGAGCGGCACATGGCAAAGCTCTGCTCTGCGCGGCGCACGCGGCCAGGCGGGAAGGAAACGATGAACGAGGGAGGCGGCGAGCTGCGCTTCGGGAGCGACGACGAAAAGCGCGGGCTCACGTCCCGATGGACCTTCCTGGCCCACGGTTTCCGGGTCTTCTTCCTGCTCGGTCCCGCCTACGCAGTCCTCGCCATGGCTTTCTGGTTCCTCTGGCTCGCCGAACTGGCGCCGATGGCCCAAGGGGCGCCGGCGCTCTGGCACGGCCACGAAATGGTGTTCGGCTATGCGCTGGCGGCGATGGCCGGATTTCTCTTGACGGCGAGCCCCAACTGGACCGGCGCCAAGGCGCTTTCCGGCACGCCGCTGGCGATGCTGGCGTTGGTCTGGCTCGCCGGCCGGCTCGCCATGTGGCTCTCGCCCTGGCTGCCGGGGCTGTTGGTCGCGGCGCTCGACCTCGCTTTCATACCAGCCCTGCTGGCGGCGCTGGTCGGGCAGTGGTTCGGTGCCAAGTCGAAGAAGCACCTCGTCTTCGTGCCGATATTGACCCTGATCTGGCTCGGCAACCTGATCCTGCACCTGGACCTCGTCGGCATCGACGGCGCCGACGCCTCCGCCGGTCTCAGGCTGTCGATCCTGGTGCTGGTCCTGACCATCGTCTTGATCGGCGGTCGCGTCGTGCCGGCCTTTACCCGGAGTGCGCTGGCCGGACGCGACAAAGCCCCGCCGATCCCGTCCCGGCCCCATATCGACCGCGCGGCGATCGCGCTTACGGTCGTGGCGATCGTGATTGACGCTTTGGGCCCGGAGACACCCTACGCCGCCGCCGCATTTCTGGCCGCCGCGGCCCTGAACGCGATCCGCTTCGCCGCCTGGTGTTGGTGGCGGACCTGGCACGACCCTTTGCTCTGGATCCTGCACGCCGGCTATGCCTGGATCGTCTTCGGCTTGGCTTTGATGGGGCTCGCCGCCGCCGGCCTGGTCGAAGGCGGCGCGGCACTGCACAGCCTCACCGTCGGCGCCGTCGGCACCATGACGACGGCGATCATGTCGCGCGCCATTCTGGGGCACAGCGGTCGGCCGCTCCGGGCCGCCGGGCCGACCGTCGCGGCCTATCTGCTGATCCTCTCCGCCGGGCTCCTGCGCGTCCTGCCCGAACTCGTCTGGTCGCCGGCGCCGAGCTCGACCCTGGCACTGGCGGCGTTGGCCTGGGTCGCCGGCTTCGCCGTCTTTACCGCGGTCCACCTGCCGATGCTGCTTCGGCCCCGGGCCGATGGCCGCGCCGGGTGAGCCGCGCCGGCGTGACGGGGGTTGAGGCGGGGCGAGAAATCTAGTCTAAACTCAGCCATGGATACCGCCTGTGGTCGGTCCGCGGCGGTCGAGGGCGAGGAGAGGTGACGATGTCGGAGGTCTTGGCCCAACTGCACGCCGATCACACCAACTTGGCGCGTCTGCTGGAGGCTCTGGAGCGCCAGCTCGAGATCTTCGATGCCGGCGAGACGCCCGACTATGAGATCATCGACGGCATCGTCGACTATTGCGTGAGTTATCCCGACCGATTCCACCACCCCAAGGAGGATGCGATCCTGGCCGCCCTCGAGGCCCAATCCCCCGATTCCGTGGCCGATCTGGTAGGCCTCAGGGGCGAGCACGAGAAGCTCAGCCACCTCACCCGACAGCTCGCCGAGGTGGTGCGGCAAATCCTCCAGGACCAGGAGGTGCCACGCCACCGGCTGGACGACGCGGCACGGCCATTCCTCGAGCTTTACCGCCATCACCTCGAGTGGGAGGAAAGCGAGTTCCTACCGCGGGCCATGGAACAATTGTCGGCGGCGGCCTGGGAAGACATCGACGCTCGCTTCCGGGCCGACGATCCGTTGTTCGGCGCGGCCGCGGAGGCCCGCTTCCAACGTCTGCGCGACGACCTCCTGAAACTGGACGAGGATCACCGCCGCTCCTGAGCCACTCGTGCCGGCGGGTGGTGCCTTCGTTGTGGCGGTTTAATTGACAAATCTCGACAAATAATTGACGTTGTCAATTAACTGCAACGTTGCGGGAGACGACGTCATGGAGGATGGCGAGCTACAGCGACGCATCGAGGCGGTGCGCCGCTTCAACCGCTTCTACACCAAGCAGATCGGCGTCCTGCACGAGGGCCTGCTGCGGAGCTCCTACTCGCTGGCCGAGGCCCGCGTGATCTACGAGCTCGCAAACCGGGGCCAGACCACGGCGACCCGGCTGCGCCACGACCTCAACCTCGACGGCGGCTATCTGAGCCGCATCCTGCGCCGCCTCGACAAGGCCGGGCTGATCGACAAACGGCGCTCGGAGAGCGACGGTCGGCAGACCCTGCTCAGCCTGACCGAGCCCGGTGAGGCGGCCTTCGCGGTGCTCAACTCGCGCTCGCGCAACGAGATCGGCGCCATGCTGGGCGAGCTCTCGGCCGAGGATCAGTACCGCCTGGTCAGCGCCATGCACACGGTCGAGCTGATGCTCGGCGCCGATCCCGAGCAGCGCACGCCCTACCTCTTGCGCCCGCATCAGCCGGGCGACATGGGCTGGGTCGTGCACCGCCACGGCGTCCTCTATGCCGAGGAGTATGGTTTTGACGAGAGCTTCGAGGCCCTGGTGGCAAGGGTCGTGGCGGCCTTCATCGACGACCTCGATCCCAAGCGCGAACGCTGCTGGATCGCCGAGCGCGACGGCGAGGTCGTCGGCTCGGTCTTCCTGGTCGCGAAGTCGAAGCGGGTGGCCCAGCTCCGCCTCCTGCTGGTGGAGCCGAAGGCCCGGGGCCTCGGCATCGGCGCCCGCCTGGTCGAGGAGTGCATCCGCTTCGCCCGACGTACCGGCTACGCCAAGATCACGCTCTGGACCAACAGCATCCTCCTGGCGGCGCGCCACATCTACGAGGAGGCCGGCTTCGACCTGGTCGAGACGGAACCCCACCACAGCTTCGGCCACGACCTGGTCAGCGAGATCTGGGAGCTACCGCTCGGCCGGCCCAAAGGCTGAGCGGGCACGGGGAAGCGACGCTCCGATGGGCCCCTTCCTGCCGGCCGCCGCCGCCGCCGGGACCGGCATCCTGGTCGGCGCCGCCATGGTGGCGACCCGCTTCGTCATCGCCGAGACCGATCCGGCCTCGCTGGCGCTGCTGCGCTATCTCATCGGCACGCTCTGCCTAGCACCGCCGCTTCTGGCCTCGGGCTGGGTGCGGATCGCGCCGCGCGATTGGCTGCCGATCGCGCTATTGGGAATCGGCCAGTTCGGCATCCTGATCGCGTTGTTGAACTACGGCCTGCAGTTCATCGGCTCAGGGATGGGCGCGCTGATCTTCGCCACCGTGCCACTGTTGACGATGGTGCTGGCTGCGTCGTTACGGCTGGAGCAGATGACCTGGCTCAAGTCCGCCGGCGTGGTCCTGACGATTGCTGGCGTCGGCTTCGCGCTGGCCGAAAAGCTGAGCCTGGGCGGCACGGCCGATACTGGCTGGCAGGGCGAGATCGCGGTCTTCGCCAGCGCCTTGACGGGGGCCGTTTGCGCCGTCTTCTACCGGCCCTATCTCAAGGCCTATCCGGCGCTCCAGGTCAGTACCGTCGCGATGCTGGCCTCGGTCCTGTTCCTGGCGGTGCTGGCCGCGGGCGAAGGCTTCTTCGGCGCCGTGCCCCGGTTCAGCCCCGGCGGCTGGTTTTGCGTCCTCTTCATCGGCGTCAGCAGCGGCATCGGCTACTACCTCTGGCTCTGGGCGCTCGCCCATGCCACGCCGACGCGCGTCACCGTTTTCCTGGCGCTCGGGCCGATCACCGCGACCGCATTGGGCGCGCTCGTTCTCGACGAGCGCGTCTCGCTCTGGTTCCTCGCCGGCCTCGGCGCCGTCGCGCTCGGCCTCTGGCTCGCCCACCGGCGCGGCTGAGCCGGCGCGCTTAGACCTTTTCGGAGCCGGGTGCGAAAACGGTCCGGGCCTCGATCTCCTCGACGTTCTCGGGCCGCGGGAAGGGCTCCGGCGCCGGCTCGCCCGGCTTGCGGTCGCGGCCGATCGCCTGGAAGAAGTCCTCCAGCCCGCCCGGCATCAAGGTCCACATCATCTTCAGCTCGTCGTCGCTGTCGTTGATGATCTTGTGCTTGACGTTGGCGCCGGCATAGACCGTGGTCCCCGGCACGACGTCGTGGGCGACGCCGTCGACCACCACCTGACCCTGGCCCTCGTAGAAGAACAGCAGCTCCTCGTGCGCATCGTGGCTGTGCTCGCGGATGTAGGAATGCGGCGCGATCATCTGAATTCCGGTCGAGAAACGCGGCTTGCCCGAGATGTTCCGATCGCTCACTCTGACCTCGGCATAACCGTTCGCCGGCAGCGGCTGCCAGAAGCTTTCGCCTTCGCCGGGCCGGACGACGACGCCCTCGCCCTTCTTATCCTGAGCCATCTTCGTTCTCCCCATATCGCGGCCTCGTGCCCACCGTCAGCATAGCCGACTTCGAGGCCGACCGCGAACCGCGCCGGTTGGACAGCACCGGGCGAATTCGGCAAGATCGACGGCGATTCGCACCGGCCAACCGACGCGGAGCCAGGGCCCGAGAGATGGCGGCATACGAAGAGCGTTCCGAGCCGCCGGGCGAGCCAGCCGCAGCCCCGGCCGGGGGGCCGCTCGGTCGGCTGCGCTGCTACGTCAGGCTCTTGCGCGTCCGGCAATGGGTCAAGAACGGCTTCGTCGTGATGCCCTTGCTGCTGACGCCCGGCACGCTGAGCGCAGCCAGCGCCACCAGTGTGGCGATCGCCTTCCTCTGCTTCTGTGCCGCCGCCAGCGCCGGCTACATCATCAACGACTACGCCGACCGCGAGGCCGATCGGCGCCACCCCGAGAAGCGCCATCGGCCGCTGGCCTCGGGCGCGGTCGGCGTCGCGGAGGCGGTGGCCCTGCTGGTCTGCCTTCTGGTCGCGGCGTTGGCGGGCGCGATCTGGCTGTCGCCGACGATCTTCACCATCATCCTCGGCTACGTCGTCCTCAACCTCGCCTATTCCTTCGCCCTCAAGCACGTCGCCATTCTCGACATCATCATCATCGCCGCCGGCTTCGTCTTTCGGGTCAAGGCCGGCGCCGAGGCCATTCAGGTTCGCCCCAGCGTCTGGATCATCGTCTGCACCGGCTTGCTGGCGTTGTTCCTGGCCGTGGCGAAGCGGCGCGACGACCTGGTGCGGGACCTCGACGGCGAGCATCGGCGGAGCCTCGACGGCTACAACAAGCCCTTCGTCGACGTCGCCATCGGCATCCTGCTGGCGGCGACCTTCGTCTCCTACGTGATCTACACCACCGACGCCCAGGTCATGGCCCGCCTCGGCACCGAGCGGCTCTACCTCACCATCCCCTTCGTGCTGGCCGGCATCTTGCGCTATCTGCAGATCACGCTGGTGGAGGAGCGCTCGGGCTCGCCGACGACGATCCTGCTGCGCGACCCGTTCACCGCCTCGGTCGTGCTCGGCTGGTTGGCGTGCCTCGCCCTCTTGGTGCACTTCTAGGGGCCGGGCGATGGCGACGATGAGATGGAAACCGATGCGCATCGCCGGCTGGGGCCGCACACCTTGGGCCTCGGTCGAGGCGGCCCGGCCCGAGCGCATGGCCGAGCTGGTCCGGGCGGTGACGACAGGCCACGCGTCGGGCCTCATCGCCCACGGCCAGGGGCGAAGCTATGGCGACCAAGCGCTGAACGACGGCGGCGGGCTGGTGCTGACCGGCCGTCTCGACCGGCTGCTCGATTTCGATGTCGAGACCGGCCTCTTGGAATGCGAGCCCGGCGTCACCTTCGCCACGTTGCTGGACGTCTTCTTGGAACGCGGTTGGATCGCACCGACGACGCCCGGCACGGCCTTCGCGACCATCGGCGGCGCCGTCGCCAACGACGTCCACGGCAAGAATCACGAGGCGGTCGGCAGCTTCGGCGACCACGTCGCCTGGCTGGAGCTGGTGCTGGCCTCGGGCGAGGTCGTGCGGGCCTCGCGCGAGGAAGAGCCCGAGCTCTTCCGCGCCACCATCGGCGGCGGCGGCCTGACCGGCATCATCAGCCGCGTCGCCTTTCGGATGGCGCCGGCACCGAGCTCGAATATCGTCGTCCGCGAGGAGCGGATCGGGAACCTCGACGCCTTCATCGAGCGGTTCCGCGCGGCGAGCGACGCGGCCGCCTTCTCGGTCGGCTGGATCGACGCCATGGCAGAGGGGCCGGCACTCGGCCGCGGGATCTTGGAGCTCGGCGAATTCGCCGAAGGCGACGGAGCCGTGCCGCCGTTGCCGGCGAGGCGGCGGCGAAGCGTACCCTTCGTCCTGCCTGGCTTTGCGCTCTCAGGTCCCAGCGTCCGGCTCTTCAACCGCCACTACTTCAACCGGGTGCCGCCGGAGGGGCGGCAGCGGACGGTGCCGCTCGACGCCTTCTTCTATCCCCTCGACGCCATTCTGGAGTGGAACCGCATCTACGGGCCCAAAGGCTTCAACCAGTTCCAGTGCGTGCTGCCGGACGCGGCGGCGGCGGCGGGCCTGCGCCAACTGATGGAGGCCATCGCCGGCACCCGGCGGGCCTCGTTCCTGGCCGTCCTGAAGCGGCTCGGCGGCAACGGCCGGGGCCACCTGTCGTTCCCGATGGCGGGCTTCACGCTCGCCCTCGACTTTCCCCACCGGGCCGGGTCGGCCGAGCTCTTCGCCCGCCTGGAAGCGATCACGCTCGACCATGGCGGGCGGATCTATCTCGCCAAGGACTCGCTGCTCTCGGTCGCGGGCTTCCGCGCCATGTACCCGGAGCTGCCGGCCTTCCGCCAAGTGTTGGAGACGGTCGATCCCAAGGCCCGGTTCCAGTCCGATCTGGCGCGGCGGCTCGGAATTCGGGAGGCGGAAAGTTGAGCGGCGATACCTGGCTGGTGCTCGGCGCCTCCTCGGCGATCGCCCGCGCCTTCGCCCGTGCCGTGGCGGCCCGAGGACACGCCGTCCTGCTGGCCGGACGCGATGGACAAGACCTGGAGCTGACGGCGCAAGACATTCGGACCCGGCACGGCGTCGAGTGCGCGGTGCGGGCCTTCGATGCCACCGACTTCGAGAGCCACGCCGGCTTCGCCGCCGAGGCCCGTGCGGCGGCGACGGGAACCCTCAACGTCTTCTTGGCCTTCGCCACCATGCCCGAGCAGGCGGCGATGGACGCGGACTTTGGTCTCGCCCGGGACATGGCGGCGGCGACCTATCTCGGGCCGATCTCGGTGCTGACGGCGCTGGCGCCGCTCTTGGAGGCGCAGGGCCGGGGCCGGGTGGTGATCCTGGGCTCGGTCGCCGGCGACCGGGGGCGGGCCAAGAACTACGCCTACGGCTCGGCCAAGGCGGGCCTGCACGCCTACGCTCAGGGCCTCCGCGCCCGATTGTTCCCGGCCGGCGTCACGGTGACGACGGTGAAGCCCGGCTTCATCGACACCGCCATGACCTGGGGCGAAGAGGGCCTGTTCCTGGTCGCCACGCCCGAGGCCGCCGCCCAGGCCTGCCTCCGCTTCGCCGAGAAGGGCGTCGAGGAGCGCTACTTCCCCGCCTTCTGGTGGCTGATCATGACGATCATCAAGGCGATCCCGGAGCGGATCTTCAAGCGCCTCGGCATCTGAGGCCGGGGCGTGGGCGGGTCGAGGCAGGAAGGCGCGGCGACGGCGGCGGCGGCCGGTCTCACAAGCCCGCGGCTGGCCGAGACGATGCGGGTCTATCGTTGGATCGGCCTCGGCCTCGCCTTCTACGTCGCGGCGGTCTGGTCGCTGGCCTGGGGCCTCGGTGTCGCCTACAAGGTCTCGCTTCTCAACTACCTGGTGCTGGCGCTGCAGATCTATCTGATCGCACTTGTCGCCGGCGTGCTGGCCCGGCTCGGCTACGTCATGGCGTGGCGCCGGCCCAGCCGGCTCTTGCGTCACTTGGCGGCGGACTTTGGCGGACACGTCTTCTCAGCCGAGCGGCTGGCCCTGGCCCTGCCGGTGCTGGTCGGCATGCCGGTGGCGATGTCGGTCTACAGCTCGGCGAAGCGGATGATTCCAGACCTCGTCGCCTATCGCTTCGACGTCCTGTTCTGGCAGTGGGACCGCTGGCTGCATTTCGGCACCGACCCCTGGCGTCTCATGCAGCCGCTTCTGGGCACGCCGTGGCTGACGAGCTGGCTCAGCCTCCTCTACCACCAGACTTGGCTCGCCCTGATGATCGTGATCTGGATCTGGCAGGCCTGGAGCATCGGCCGGCCCCGCCTCAGATTGCAGTTCCTGATCACCTATCTCCTGGTCTGGATCGTCCTCGGCAACGTCGGTGCCGTGCTGCTGTCCTCGGCCGGGCCACCCTACTACGCCGAGGTCACGGGCCTCGCCTCGCCCTTCGTGCCGCTCTTCGACTACCTCGGCGCCGCCGACGGCACGCACGGTGTCTGGGCGGTGACGCTGCAGGAGATGCTCTGGCGCAATCACACCGCCGGCGGCACCGAGATCGGCACCGGCATCTCGGCGATGCCGAGCGTCCACGTCGCCACCACCGTCGTCTTCTGCCTCGTCGCCTGGCGCCATGGCTGGCCTTGGCGGCTCGCCTTCACGGCCTACGCCGCCGTCGTCGTCGTCGGCTCGGTCCAGCTCGGCTGGCACTATGCGATCGACGCCTACGTCTCGATCCTGCTGACCTGGCTCATCTGGCGCGGCGTCGGCTGGACCCTGCGGCGGCACACCCGTCTCGACGACGGCTAACGGGGCGCCCGAGGCTCAGGAGCAAGGCCGCGAACAGAACCAGGGACAGGCAATAGAAGGCGGGGTAGGTGAAGATCAGGGCCGGATCGGCGACTTTCTCCGAGCGAACGAGGGCGTGCGGCACGGTGCCGAGCAGCCAGGCCAGGACCGCGCCGCCCCGATAGCGCCCCCTGGCCGCCCGATCGTTCGAGGCCTCGAAGACGACGACAAGCGGGATCAGCAGGTAGGGGAAATAGTAGATCCAGCCCAACGGCGACAGCAGCAGCATCAGCGGCAGGGCGAGGGCGAAACCGAGATCGAGACGACGGCGCGCGTCCGTGACCCGATGCGTTCGTGTGATCGCGTAGAGCGCCGCCAGGCCCAGCACCGCGGCCAAGAGATGGATCAGACCGGCGACGTAAGGCGCCTCGACCAGGGCCGCGTTGCCCGAGCCGCCGAAGACGCGGGTCGCGAAGCCCAGGATCGAGGCGTTCCAGCTGGCCGCGGTCCAGGTGACGTCCTGCAGGATTTCGAGGTAGCGGAGATGCGCCCGAGGGCCGAAGACGACGACGGCGACGATGGTGGCGCCCGAGAAGCTGGCGAGATACCAGGTCAAGAGCCGCCAGCGCCGCTGCAACAGAAACAGGATCAGGAAGAGGCCGGTGAAGGGCTTGACGGCGAGCGACAGGCCGAGCGCGAGGCCGGCGAGCCGGTCGCGGCCGGTCCGGGCCGAGGCCCAAGCAATACAGGCCAGCAGGAACAGGAAATGCCCCAGCTGGCCCAAGACGATGCCGATCCAGGAGGGGAAGTAGGCGAGCAGCAGGAGCCCGAGGAAAGAGGCCCGGAGCGTCGGCCGGCCAGTCCCGAGCCGCGCGACGATGACGGCGCCCAGGCCGAGAAAGGCGAGCGAGGCGAGCGACCAGAGCCGATAGGCGGCCTCGAAGGAGAGCCAAGCGAAGGGCAGGAACAGCAGGGTTTGAAACGGCGGGTTGAGATTGGGGTGCTTGTGCTTGCGGGCGAGGTCGAAGCCGTCCGGCAGCGGCCCCAGCTCCGCCCAGGGCACGGGCGTGTAGATGTCGCGGCCCTCGAGGAAGAACCGGCTGGAGAAATGAAACTGGACGAAATCGGTCGAATAGGCCTGCTCCGTCCTGACCTGAACGGTCCAGCCGTAGAACGCCAGGACGACGAGCATCAGGCCGAGACAGAGCCCGATCCGGACCGCCTCCAGACGGCCGGGGCCGGTGGCTGCCTCGCCCTCCTGGGGCATCAGGCGAGACCCTGCCAAGTTGCCCGCCGGCCACCGCCGGGCATGCGCGCGGCGGGCCAGAGCCGGCGTCTTGTGCCGTCGCGGTGATGGCGCATATCGTTGACTGCCATGAAGCGAGGGACGGCGAGACTAGTGTGGTGGATTTGAAGCTCCTCCAATCATTGGGGCGAGCGCCGAGAGGAGCTTGAAATCCTTAAACCACACTATAATCAACGAGCTGCTAGTGTCCTTATCGAATCGGAAGTTCGTCGGGCGCTTGCCACAAGCGATGCGAACTTCCGATTCGGGACACTAGCGTATTTTCGGCTTTCTCCGAAGCGCCGGGTATCCGTCTAATGGCGTCGGGCGCGCGACCATCTTGGGCCGACCTCGTCGTGCCCGCGGTCTTGCTGGCGCTGGCGGTCACGCTGCACGGACTCTTGATCCAGGAGCATCCGGTTCGCCAGGCCTGGGGCGACGAGCCGACCTATTTCAACGCCGCGGCCCGCCTCCAGCCACGAGGTGCGGTCAACCTGGTGCCGGGCCAGATGCCGTTTCTCTGGCAGCCGCCCTTCGCCGCCGCCGTGCAGTCGCTGCTGATCGGCGAGGCCGGCGCCGCCGGAGGCGAAGTACGGACGACGTCAGCGCGCCATTTCGTCGCCTGGCCCGATGACCCGGCGATCGCCGAATTCCTGAAGCGCGTCTCGGTCCTAAACCTAGTCCTGCTCGCGCTGGCCGGTGGCTTCGTCTATGCGATCTGCCATCTGGGCGGGATTGGCACGCTCGGCGCCTCGGTCGCCATGGCAGCACTCGTCTTTCATCCCCGCGTCGCTTTCTACGTGCAGGCGCTCTGGCCCGAGATCCTGCACCTCGCCCTCTACCTCGCCGGTATCGCCGCCCTGATGCTGGCGCGGCGCCTGCTGGCGGAGAGGTTCCGGGCGGCGGCGGTCCTGGTCTTGGCAGGCGGCATCGGCTTCGGCTATGCCAGCCTGACCAAGGGCGTGGTCGGCAGCTTCGTCTGGATCGCCGCCGTCCTGCTGGCCTATCTGGCCTGGACCGCGCTCGCCGAGCGGCCGGCCCACCGCCAGCGCACCGCCGTCGTCGTCGCCCTCTTCCTCCTCGGCTTCGCCGCCGTCGTCGGGCCGCAGAAGCTCGCCAACCATCGCGCCCATGGCAGCGCCGCCATCGCCAGCAATTTCTGGATCAATGTCGAGCTCGGCCTGAACTTCGGCCGCGAGGCCCCGGACGACACCTATTCCCGATACTTCGGGGCAGCGGCGGACGCGACAGCGCGGGAGACCCGTTCGCGCCAGCGGGTCGTCGACCGCCTCGCCGAGGTGCCGGCGAAGGAACGCGCCGCCGGCATCCTGGTCAAGGAGTATGCCCGCATCACCAATCCGTTCCTCGAGCGCGGCTTCGAGCGCGGCCGCTGGGCCGGCGCGGAAGCAGCACCTGCGGCTCTGATCGTGGCGGCATCGCACTGGCTGGATGCTGTTTTGTTGCTGCTGGCGGCGGTCGGCCTCTTCACCGCGCCACGGCGCGACGCCGGTCTCCTGCTGGTGGCTGTCTTCGCGCTATTTTACGTGGCCGGCCTCGCCGCAGTGGCGCACAATCCGCGCCTCTTCGTCCAGTTGATCCCGGCGCTGGCGATCCTGGCCGGTGCCGCGGTGGACGGCATCGGCCGCCGTCAGGGCGCTTGAGCAGATGTCGCCCATGCGCGAAGCGCGAGCGAGAGGGCGATGACGACCGCGCCCAAGATCAACAGGGCATAGAAGTAGAAACCGCCGAACGAGAAGACCAGGACCGGATCGGTCATGGCGTCGTCG
This sequence comes from Alphaproteobacteria bacterium, assembly GCA_030746295.1. The sequence continues at coordinate 38,856 of JASLMY010000017.1, forward strand.
CCGACGCCGATCTGCGGCACCGAGCTCACGAGCCAGCCGACGACCGCCCAAGCTCGGTAGCGGCGCCGCGAGGGCAGTGGCGCCGAATGGAAGAAGACGACCAGGAGCACGATCAAGAACATCGGATAGTAGTAGACCCGGATTTCCCGGATGGAAGCGGCAATTGCTGACCTTTTGAGACGATTCTGATATAAGAATCAATAAGTTGA
>JASLMY010000180.1 GCA_030746295.1 Alphaproteobacteria bacterium
CAGCGCACGCCGGTGACCCGGGCGATCTCGAAGACGGCGACATTGGCGATCAGCTCCGCCACCGCCGGCCGGCTGGCGCCATGGCTCTCGGGCGTGTTGCGGCGCTCGGCGTGCAACTGGTCGGTCAGGCGCTGGACGATATAGGGATCCTCGTTGTGGAAAGCGACCGAAAGGCCGGTCTCCCGAATCACCGGAAAGAGCTCCAAGAGCTCGCCGGCGTCGTATCCCGGAAAGCGCACGGGATGATACTCGTAGGTCGAGACCTTGAAGGCGCATACGCCCGCCTCGGCCAGCTCGATGATGCCGTCCGTGCCTTCCCCCTTGCGGGCGGTGCCGTAGAGGGCGACGTCGACGACGGCGAGGCGGTCGATCGCCTGCACTTTGGTTTCCAAGAGCTCGACCGTGTTGACGGGCAGGGGATCGTCGAAGGGCATGTCGACGATCGTCGTCACGCCGCCGGCGGCGGCGGCGGTGGTGGCGTCGCCCAGGCCCTCGATCCCCTCGGCGCTGCCGGCGTGAACCTGACCGTCGACGAAGCCCGGAAAGACGAGCTTGCCGGAGGCATCGACGGTCTCGTTCGCCTCGGGCGGGGCGCCGACGCCGACGGCGACGATTTTGCCGTCCCGGATGCCCAAATACCCGTTTTCCAGAACCTGTCCAGGCAACACCAAGTCGCCCCGTACGGCGAGTTCAAAGGCCATCGGACGCTCCCTCTGCTTGCGGCACGCCTCAACCGGCCTGGCCGGCGATGGCCGTGGCCAGCACCTTGGTGCCGTCACCGAAATCCGAAAGTTCCATTTCCTCGTCCGGATTATGGCTGCCGTGCGCATTTCGGATCAAAACCATCGCCGACGGGATACCGGCGCGGGCGAAGATCGAAGCGTCATGGCCGACCGTCGCGAACTCCCGATAGGGGATTGCGAGCGAATCCGCGGCGCCGGCGAGGACGCCGCGCAGGCCCTGATCGAGCGGCGTCGGATCCGAGCCGACACAGTCGCCGAGCTCGAAGCGGACCCGCCGCGCGACCGCGATCTCGTCCGCCAGCGCGTGGGTCTCGTCGCGGCAGCCATCGAGGAAATCTTGCGTCGTGCCACCGAAGTTGAGGGTGAAGTCGCACCGCCCCGGCACCTTGGTCATGGCGTGGTGGGCCGCGTCGGTGAAGATCTTGCCGACCGTGAAGACGGTATCGGGCACGCCCGCTTCCTCGGCCGCGATCCAGTGCGCGTCGAGCCGGCGCAGCAACTCGACGACGGCGAGCGCGGTATCGTGCCGATAGTCCCGCGGCGTGGCGCCGGAATGGTCGTAGCCACCGAGGCAGCGGGCATAGGGGAAGCGGACGTTGCCCCGGATCTTGGTCGGGATGGCAACCGGTAGGCCTTCGCCTACCAGAACCGGCCCTTGCTCGATATGGAGCTCGAAGAAGGCCTTGGTGTTGGCGGCGCTGATCTCGGGCGCCGTGGCGGCGCGCAAGGCCGCGATATCCACACCGAGGTCGGCCATGTGCTCACCGAGGGTCCGGCCAGTATCGCCGCGCCGCAGGGCGTCGAGCTGCTCCAACGGCAAGGTGCCGACGGCGAGGCGACTGCCGACATAGGCGATGCCGTACCAGACGCTTTCCTCGCCGCGGATGCCCATCACGGTGACGTCACAGCTTGGAGTCAAATTGACATCTCGGAAGGCGGCGAGCGTGGTGATGCCGGCGATCACGCCTGCCAAGCCATCGTAGTGGCCGCCGGTCGGCACCGAATCCAGATGCGATCCGGTCAGGACCTGGGGTGCGGCGCGATCGCGGCCGGGAAGGGTGCAATAGAGGTTGCCGGCGGGGTCGTAGCGGACCTCGAGGCCGAGACCGCCCGCCGCCTCGGCGACGATCTCGGCAGCCTTTTGGTCCTGCGCGCTCCAGGCCGGACGTGTCACCCCTTCGACATCGGCGCTCTCGCGTCGGATCGCCTCGAAGAGATCGTCCGCAAAGGGCAGGCGGGCCGCCACCGCCGCCGACAGGGCACCGCCATCCGGGGCGGTCATGGCGCGAAGACCTCCAGGATCTGGTCGTAATTGCGGCTGAGCGGGATCAGCACCATCTGGTCCAGCCCCTCGTCGAGCCAGCGTTGCGCGCTGGCGAGGCACTGATCGGGCGTGCCGTGGGCGATCAGGTCGTCGACGAGGGCGTCGTCGACCAGGTCCATGGCGGCCTCGATGCCGCCGGGCCGGGGCGGCCAGCCGCCCATGACCGAAATGATCTCGGCCAACGCGTCGTCGGGATAGGCCAGCGCCTTGGCAAAATGCGGTTGCTGGCCGAGATACTGCGTCACCAGGCGCTTGGCATCGAAACGGGCTTTCTCCGGGTCGGCGTCCATCGAGATATTCACGAGCTGCAGCTTCTCGACGTCATCGAGGCGGCGCCCGGCGCGTTCGGCGCCGGCTGCGATCCGTTCCAAGGAGGTACGCGTGTAGGCCGGCGGCAGAATGCCGTTGATCAGGACGCCGTCGGCAATCTCACCGGTCAGCTCCATCATCCGGGGCCCGGTGGCGCCGATGAAGATCTTGACCTCGGGCGCGATGCGCGGATCGCCATGGCCCAAGTCCAGGGTCAGGTCGCGGACCTTGACGAGCTCGCCCTCGAAGGTAACGCCGTCCTCGAGGCTCAGCAGGCGCCGCAGGACGCCAATATATTCCCGCATCTGACTCAACGGTTTCCGCCGCTCGATTCCCTGCTTCCAGGCCAGCGGGTCCCAGTAAGCGCCCAAGCCGACGTTCATCCGGCCCGGCGCCAGGTTGTCGAGCGTGGCGAAGCTGACCGCCATCAGGGCCGGTCCGCGGGTCCAGGTGTTGACGATCCCGGTGCCGAGGCGGATTCGCGCCGTCGTCGCGGCCATGGCGCCCAGCACCGAAATCGCGTCACGGGCCAGGCGGGTCTCCGTCACCCAGAGCGAGTCGTAGCCGAGCGCCTCGGCCTTTTGCGCCAGGCGCAGCTGCTCGGGAACCGAGGGGCGGTCGAGAAAGCCGAAACCGATTTTGCTCATGAGGCAGCATGCTAGACCAGTTGATCTGGGTCACGAAAGTGGCCCCGGCCCCAGGTAGTGTCTCAGTTTGAATTTCTTTTCTTGTAGGGACCGCGCCGGCCGGGCTTCGGTGCCGCCGCGTCCACCAGCGCCACGATATCCGCCATGTCCCACAGCCGCTTAGAGACACCAGCGGCCATCGCCGGGGTAGTGCCCTTGAGCGCCTTGTGCTGCTTCACGAAGTTGTACCAGACCGTGTAGAGCGCGACCATGTGCGCGTGGTTCTCGAACTTCTTGGAAAAGGCGTTCGTCAGCCTCGTGAACCGGCGCATCTGCATCCGCATCGTGAGGTTCTGCCGCTCCACGTAGGATGTGCTGACGTGCCGCCGCCTCGGCTCGCCTTCAATGACTTCCTTGTTGGTGCCGACACAAACTGGCGGGCTGTAGCGTTTCTCGGCCTCGGGCGGAGTGCTGTATATCTTGACCAGTTGCGCGTAATCGACTTCCGCGCCGAACGCACCCTCGACGGCTTCTAGATAGGCCTTGTGCCCGTCCGTCGTTAGCTGGACACGGTTCTCCAGCCTGTCCGCTACGTCCAGCATGAAGGCGTTCGCATACTCGGCATCGCGGCCGCCCACCAGCCATGACAGCAACAGCTGCGAGTCTGCGTCCAGCGCAGTCCACGTCCAAGTGTCGCCAGCATCCTCCGGCGCCTTCTTGGCATTCGGTACGTTCTTTGCCTTCGCGTAGGTGAAGCTCCAGATTTCGTCGCACTGGATGCGCTTCGCCTTCACCCCGCGAACAGCCTCGTCATGGCAGGCGGCGCAAGCCCGGCCCGCGTCGATCAGCAGCTTGGTCACGGTATTGATCGACACGTCCGCCACGCGGGAGATCGACCGCATGGACGACCCCTCGCAGAGCATGTGGAGGATTTGGACGCGTTTCTCTAGGGGCAGTTTGTTCATGCCTCTAATATATGCACTTTTATGCTTGGCCTCAAGCATTTTTGTCATTTTAACGTGTAGAAAGCCCACGACCCCAACGAGTCGCGGGCTTTCGACAGACTTACCTTGAGGATTAGGCCGCGTCTCTGTCCGGCCTCCATTTGTCATCACCGCTCTCAGTTGAGCGTGCCTGTGAGAGAAGAGGCTTTCGAGTAAACTCGAACGTCAACGGTTCGTCGTCGGCCACATACACCGGATTGATCTTCATTGAAAAGAAGCTTTTCAAAAAACCGACTAGTTCCTTATTCGCCTCGTCTTTCAGATCATCCGCAATGGCCGCATGCTGCTCATCTGAGGGATAGGTGAAAACATCTCCTGGCTCCTCGAAGCGTGTGGCTAGGTTAACCGCGCACCTGAAGAGTTTTTCGTTTGCCAACGACATTGCCTTTGTTCCATTTTCACACCTAGAAAGATGTTCAGGCGACACACCTAAAAACTCTGCAATGACCTTTGCCTGCACACCTAGAGCATGCCTGATAAACTTGATCTCCGCACCGCTAAGTTTTCGAGTATGGGAAACACGCGACCGAACAACAGCCCCTATCAAACCAACAATATCGGGAACAGTGATAATCTCCTCTCCAGTTGTCTGGTCAGTGCTTTTTGTCACGCCATCCCGAAGAATAACCTTGAACGGCGCGCCTAATGTATCCAAAAGGTATCCGTCCTCATGCTCAATCGCATGATGAACCACCTCCTGTTCATGCTGCATCATTGCCGTCCTCCTTCGAATCCGCGTCTCGGATCACATTTCGAAGCGTTACGCTTTGGGTCTCCGAAACGACCACTAGCTCCAACTCATATCGGACCCCGTCTTGGTCCTCCCCCACGACAATCCACAGTGCCCCAGGGTCATCCAATTTGTCCGCATACACCACCTCTCCGTTCTTGAGCAGATATCGGATCTTAATGATACTGATATCTCGGTCCCGCAACATTTCTGGCGAAAACGAAAAGCCTGCCTCCGTAGGCAGGTAGACCCTCGCATAGCTGCGAATCCATTCAGTCTCTATATGAAGGTTAGCCTTGGACTGGCCGTTTACCATTCAAATCGCCCCTCTGCTAAGAGGGCGAGGGCAGCCTACAGTTGATCTTTGATCAAGTCTCTTTTTGCCACCGCGCGGTTGCCGCCCTTTTGGCGATCTCCCGCCGCTGCTCTGCCGTCAGCTTCGAGGCCCTGGCCTTGCCACCCTTCTTGCCGAGCGCGACGGCGGCCTTGTTCTTGCCGTCCTCGTCGTACTCTTCCTCGGCCTCGCCCGTGGCGACCTGCATGACGCGGACGGCGTTGCCAATCACGTCGGCGGGGCGCTTCTGGCCTTTTGGTCCTCGGGGCATGGTCACTCTATATGCTTAGCGATAAGTATATGGCATCTAATGACCAGAATGCCAGGCTTTCCCGCCGTCAATCTTCCCGGTCGGATTTAGACGGCTTGATTCGCTTCATTTGGTCCACAACATTACGGGTGACAACATATACGTTGTCCACTCCCAACCGATCGCCGAGCAACACAAGGAATATTAGCTGAAGAACAAAAAGGAAAAAAGTAGCTGCCCAGCTCATACTTGGGAAAGCAAGAAAATCTAACAGAATGAACGCCCCAAATATCCAGAAGAATCGCTCTTCCCTCCTGCCATCCCTCTCTTTTGTGATATCATCTTCGATCTTCGCTATCTGCGAATCCTTATGCGTCGCTACTTCACTCGTAATTTTCTCAATATCATGCGACACGCTTTAAATACTCTTCGTAAATATCATGGTTAGGAATGGCGTGTCCTCGCCAGCCTGGGGTATAGTGCTTAGCCCACGCTCCCTGTTCCCAATGTGTAATCGCTACCAACTCACCAGGAGTCTTGTTTGCGACGCTCCGCACCGCTTCTTCCAGTACGTCAGATTCTCGTCCAGGCGGAAGGTTTTGAAAAGCCTGAAACACATTCCTGACAGGCCCACTGCCAAACGCCTTTACACGATGATAAACAGACGGCAGGACTGGGCCATAGTCCCATGCCTCGAAATTCTCGGCCACCAACGGCTGGTCTTCCCCATATCTTCCCATATAGACCATGTGCGCGAGATACAGAATCTTCTGGATTTCAAGATTGGAGACTCGCCAGTTACGGAGTTGACAGACTTTTTTGGCGGCCTCTGATGGAAGGATGGTCGACGCCGTCTGCGATGACGTATCGTCACCCCATCCTCCAAGAAACTCCGGCATGCGCCTTACCTCTTTCCTGACCCAGCTTGCACTGAATCGGAGAAATTCTATCACTGACCGTGCTCGCTGAGCAATCGAGCCGATTCGGGGCAGGGCGCGTGCGATGCGGGAGGCCACGTATCAATCCCGCCCATTTTCAAGCTGAGACACTACCCGGCGCCACCTTTCGGCCGACGACCAGGCTCGCCCGCTCCGGCGCCGGCAGTGGGCCCTCGGCCAGGGCCGCCTCGAGACGGCCCAGCCCGGCCCGAAAGGCCGCCTCCGGGATCTGGTGCAGGGCCGAGAAGGCCTTGTCGGCATAGGCCTTGGCATCGCTCAGAACGCGCGGCGTCTCGATAACGCGCTCCGCCGCCGCCTCGAAGCCGATCTCGGCCATGTGGCGCACCAGCTCCAGCGTGTCGGGATAACGGGCGATGTCGGCGGCCACGGTCTCGGGGAAGAAGCGGCTCAGCACCGGCCGAGCGCGAATGCCGGCATGGCTCTGCGTCACCGTGATCAGGTGTCCGCCCGCGCTTAGCACCCGCGCCGCCTCGCGGAAATGCGCTGCGGGTCGCGCCAGGTGGTGGATGACGTCGGTCGAGAAGACGAGATCGAAGACGCCGTCCCGGAACGGCAGGGCATGGGCGTCGCCGGCGACACAAGCGACCCCGCCGCCGAGCCGCCGGGCATGGCCGAGCATCGCCCGGCTCGGCTCCAGTCCGACGGCACGGCAGCCGGTGGCTTCAACCAGCGCCCGGCTGTGGTTGCCGGTGCCGGCGCCGACCTCGAGGATCAGGCTCCCCGACCCGACGCGGCCCGTCTCGCGAAGCGCCTCGACGGTGGCCGGACTGGCGGCGCGCCGGCGGACATAGGCGTCGGCAAGGGTGTCGTAGGTCGCCATTCCGGCGTCCGCCTCCACGGCTTTATGGCCCGGTCGATTCGTGAGAATGTAGCGCGGCTCGGAGCCATATCGCACCGGGTATCGCCAGGCAGGGGAGCGTCGCCCGCATGAACGTCAGACCGGAAATCCGACCCAGCGCCTGCCCGCACGACTGCCCGTCGACCTGCGCGCTGGAGGTCGAGCGGCTGGACGCGCGGACCATCGGCCGGGTCCGGGGTGCCGCCGAAAACAGCTATACCGCGGGGGTAATCTGCGCCAAGGTCGCCCGCTACGCCGAGCGCATCCACCATCCCGACCGCCTGACCCGGCCGCTGCGGCGGGTCGGCGACAAGGGTTCGGCCGAGTTCCAGGAGATCTCGTGGGACGACGCCCTGGACGCGGCGGCCGAAGGCTTGCTTCGGGCCGAAGAGCGCCATGGTCCCGAGACCGTCTGGCCCTACTACTATGCCGGCACCATGGGGCTTGTGCAGCGCGACGGCATCAACCGACTGCGCCACGCCAAGAAGTATTCGGGCCAGCATTCGACGATTTGCGTCGCACCGTCGTTCAACGGCTTCATGGCCGGCACCGGCAAGCTCGCCGGCGCCGACCCGCGCGAGATGGCGAAGTCGGACCTGCTGGTGATCTGGGGCACCAACCCGGTCAACACCCAGGTCAACGTCATGACCCACGCGACCCGGGCGCGGAAGGAGCGCGGCGCCAAGATCGTGGTCGTCGACGTCTACCGCACCGGCACCGCCGAGCAGGCGGACATGCACATCTGTGTCCGGCCCGGCACCGACGGCGCGCTCGCCTGCGCCGTCATGCACGTGCTCTTCCGCGACGGCCATGCCGACTGGGATTATCTCGAGAAGTACACCGACTGCCCGCGCGACCTCGGCGCCCACCTGCAGAGCCGGACGCCCGAGTGGGCCGCCGCCATCACCGGCGTGCCGGCGGCCGAGATCGAGGCCTTCGCGGCCCTGATCGGCGGCACCGAGCGGGCCTTTTTCCGCCTCGGCTACGGCTTCGCCCGCCAGCGCAACGGCGCCTTCAACATGCACGCCGCCTCTTGCATCCCCGCCGTCACCGGAGCCTGGAAACACGAGGGCGGCGGCGCCTTCCACAACAACGGCGGCATCTATACCTGGGACAAGAGCCTGATCGAAGGCCTGGACGTCCGCGACGACACGGTCCGGGTGCTGGACCAGTCGCGGATCGGCCCGATCTTGCTGGGCGAGACCGACGCGCTGAAGGGCGGGCCACCGGTGACCGCGCTTTACATCCAGAACACCAACCCGATGATGGTGGCGCCCGACCTCAACAAGGTCCATTCCGGCTTCGCCCGCCACGACCTCTTCACGGTCGTGCACGAGCAGTTCCTGACCGAGACCGCGAAGATGGCCGACATCGTGCTGCCGGCGACCATGTTCCTGGAGCACGACGACGTCTATCAGGGTGGCGGCCACCAGCATGTGGTGCTGGGGCCGAAGGTGATCGAGCCGCCCGACGGCTGCCGCTCCAACCACGAGGTCAACGCAGCCCTCGCCAAGCGGCTCGGCGCCGAGCACCCCGGCTTCGAGATGACGGCCTTGGAGATGATCGACGCGACGCTTGAGGCCTCGGGCTATGGCGGCGTCGAGGCGTTGCGCGAGCAGCGCTGGCTCGACTGCCAGCCAGACTTCGAGACCGCGCATTATTTGAACGGCTTCGCCAACCCGGACGGCAAGTTCCACTTCCGCCCCGACTGGTCGCGTTTCACGCCTGCGGGATTCGGGCCCGAGGGCTGGGAGGCGCGCCGGCCGGCACTGCCCGACCACTGGCCGGTGATCGAGGAGGCGAGCACCGACAAGCCCTTCCGCATGACGACCTCGCCGGCCAGGAACTATCTCAACTCGTCCTTCACCGAGACCCCGACCTCGATCGCGCGCGAGGGCCGGCCGACGGTGATGATCCACCCCGACGACGCCGCCCGTCTCGGCATCGCCGACGGCGCTCGGGTCCGGCTCGGCAACGACCGCGGCACCGTGGTGCTCCATGCCGAGCTCTTCGACGGCCTGCGCGCCGGCGTCGTCGTGGTCGAAAGCGTCTGGCCCAACCACGCCTTCGAGGAAGGCATCGGCATCAACGCGCTGACCGGCGCCGACCCCATCGCCCCCATCGGCGGCAGCGCCTTCCACGACAACGCCGTCTGGATTCGCCCGGCCTGAGGCATCAAGCCGCGACACTTCGGCAGTCGTTGGAAGCCCAGGGAGCCTCTGGATGCCCGCGTTCGCGGGCATGACGGCGGAGGTTGGCCGCTACCACCCCGCACCGGCCGGGCGCTCGATGGCGTCGAGGAAGCCCATGATCTCGCCGTGCAGGGCGGGGCCGGCGGTGATGATGGAGGTGTGCTCGGGCACCGGCCGGTTGTAGATGAAGCTCGCGCCCCGCGAGGTCGTCGCCCGGCCGCCGGCCTCGGCCACGATCAGCTCAGCCGCGGCGATGTCCCAATCGCTCTTCCGGGTCAGCGACAGGCAGGCGTCGTGGCGGCCGGCGGCGACCAGGCAAGCGCGGTAGGCGATCGAGTTGATGGTGGCGAAATTCGCGCCACGGGGCGGTGCCGGCCAGCCGGCACGCTCGAAGATCCGCTTGCCCGAGATCAGCCGCGCGCCTTCGAATGTCGGCTGCGACGAGACCCGGATCGGCTCGCCATTGAGGCGGGCGCCGCCGCCGGCGATGGCATCGAAGAACTCCTCCGTCGCCGGGTTGTAGACCACGCCCACGACCGGCCGCTCCGCCTCCACCAGCGCGACCGAGACGGTGAATTCAGGCTTGCGGCGAATGAAGGCGCGGGTGCCGTCGATCGGGTCGACGACCCAGAGCCGGTCCGCGTCGAGCCGTTCCGGCGCATCGGTCGATTCCTCCGAGAGCCAGCCGTAGCCCGGCCGGGCGTCGCGCAAGCGCTCCTCCAGCAAGTCGTTGACGGCGTGGTCGGCCTCGGAGACCGGGTCGCCCGGCTCCTTCTCCCAATGGCGGACATCGCCGCG
>JASLMY010000181.1 GCA_030746295.1 Alphaproteobacteria bacterium
CGTCCGGGCAGCCCGACGTCACCTCTATCGAGACGGGGTCACGGCCGGCTTCCATGGCGGTCTCACGCACCAAAACGATCAGCGGCGCGATCTCGACCTGGGCGCCGGTGGCCGGGAAGAAGCCGTCGCCGATGCGGCCGGCCCGCCGGGCGGCGGCTTTCGAATGCCCGCCGACGACGATTGGCACACTGCCGGCGACCGGCTTCGGATTGCAGGCGATGTTCTCGAAGCTGACGAACTCGCCCTCGAAGCTGGCCACGTCCTGGGTCCAAAGGGCGCGCATCGCCTGGATGTACTCGTCCGTGCGGGCGCCGCGCCGCTCGAAGGGCACGCCGATGGCCTCGAACTCCTCCCTCAGCCAGCCGACGCCGATGCCAAGGCTCAGCCGGCCGCCGGTCATGTGGTCGATGGTTGCGACCTCCTTGGCCAGGACCAGGGGGTTGCGCTGTGGCAGGATCAGGACGCCGGTCAGAAGGCGCAGGCGCGTGGTCGCGGCGCCGACGTAGGTCAGCCACACCAGCGGGTCCGGGAAGTCGGTTTTCGAGCTTCCCGGCAACCGGCCGGTCGGCGAATAGGGGTAGGTCGAGGCATAGTCGGTCGGCAGCACCACGTGCTCGATCGCGACCACCGATTCGAAGCCTGCCGCCTCCGCCGCCAACGCCATGCGCTTCGCCGCCTCCGGGTCGGGCAGGGCGAAGTTGCCGAAGTGGAGCGCGAACTTCATGGGTCTTCTCCTCGTCACCGGTCTCGTGCCTCTATCGTCTCCGCCTCGGGAGAATACGCGCTTTCGGCCAGGCCGGCATAGTCGGCGCCTCGGTCCGTGATGGACGCTTCATCGGCCCATGGGTTATGTTCGGCCGCGTTCGGGGTGGCGATGGACGACGTCATGATGGAGAGAAGCTTGCGTTATCTCGTGTTGACCATCGTCGGGCTCGGCTTGGTGTTCGGGCTCGGGCAGGCGACGCCGGCTCAGGCCGGTTGGGAGAAGGGCGTCGGCGCCTACAACAGCGGCGACTATGAGACCGCGCTGAAGGAGTTTGTCCCTCTGGCGAAGGCCGGCAAGCCGGACGCCCAGTTCGCCCTCGGCATGATGTACTTGAACGGCCAGCTGGTGAAGCGCGACGCCAACGAGGCGGCGAAGTGGTTCCTCAAGGCCGCCGATCAGGGCATGGTGGATGCCCAGGGCAGCCTCGGCGCCTTGTACAGCGCCGGCAAGGGCGTGCCGCTGAACATGGTTCAGGCCTACAAGTGGTTCGACATTGCCGCTACCAGGGGCAACGAGAAAGCCAAGAAGATCCTCAAGGACATGGCGAAGAAGATGTCCAAGGAGGATGTCCAAAAAGGCCGCCGCCTGGCCCGCAAATGGCGCGCCGAGCACCGGACGCTGAAGCGGAAGTGACGCCGCTGGCCGGGCGTGGCTCGCCGATGTCGGTGCGTCGGTAGGCGCTACAAGCCGCGCCTCACCGTCTCCGCCAGCAGCGAGACGACGCCCGTGTGGACCTCGATCGCCATGCCGTCGACCGTCGGCTCCAGCTTGCCCGAGCTGCCGTCGATCAGCCCGATCAGGGGCGAGGCCTCGATCAGGCGACGCTCCAGCTCGGCGGTGTGGGCAAGGCTAGCGTTGCCGGTCATCAGCGCCAGCGCCGCGGTGATGGCGTAGCAACCCCAGTTGGAGACGCCGGCCGGCAGGACGACATCGGTCGCCGACGCGGCGCAGAGGATGGGCCCGTGTGGCACGTGCTCGGCGACGGCGTCTCGAATGGCGCCAAAGCCGATCTCATTGCCGCCATCGCCGACGCCGATGGTCGGGATGCCCCGGTCGGCGGCCGTCGTGACCACGTGGTCGAGCCGGGCCCGGCCCAGGCTATAGTCCTGGCCGAGGGCGTTGCGGTAGGTGCCGTCGCGGGTCATGCCGGCGCGCTCCACCGAGATGACGGCCTTGGGCCGGTAGGTGTCTAGCAGGTCCGCTGCCTGTGCCTGGGCCGCTTCGTCGTCGATCTCGCCGCCGAGGACCGCGGCCACCGCGGTGAAGCGCGGCGTCTCGACCGCGGTCTTGGCTTGTTCCGGCGTCATGACGTTCGGCCCGGCGAGTTGGACCATGGCGGCCACCTTGTCGCGGATCGTCGCATCGGTCAGCACGATCGGAATGGCGTTGAAGCCATAGGTAACGGTGCGCGCCAGGGCGGCGACGCCGATCGGGCCGTCGTTCTCGGCGATGGCGGGATCGACGGTGGCGCGTGACAGCGAGCCGGTCAGGATGAAGACGTGGTCGCCGGCCGCCAGGGCCGCCAGCGGCCGCGCCGCCGCCTGGCAGATCGGCTCGTCTACCAGCGCTCGCGCCGGGTCGTAGAGGCCGACGACGCCGCGGCTGCCGACGTCGAGCGCGACGATGCGGTCGATCAGGTCGTACATGTGGCGCCCCTTTCGGCCGATGCTCGCCAGCTCAGGCCGACGACATGACGTGAATGACTCGGCTGTCGATCATCTCCTTGGTCTTTTGGGCATAGGCTGCCATGTGCGGGGAGGCGGCATGCGCCTTCAGGGCGTCCAGGCTCTCCCATTTCTCGATGACGACGAGAGTGTCCTCGCCGTACTTGGTCTGGAAGCCGCCGACGCCCTCGGCGTCGACGGTGGCGCCATACTCTATGCAGCCGTCCTCGGCGTGGACTGCCGGCACATTGGCGTTGAAGGCCGCCAGAATCTCAGCCCGCTTGCCGGGCTTCGCGGTGATCACCGCCAGCACGTGAACCATGGCCATGAAAGCGCTCCCTTCTTTCTGCTTTTGAGGTGTTTCGACCCTACGACGGTGCGACCCACGAAGGCGACCGAAAACCGCGCCGGGCTGATGGCGCGGCCGCTTCAGACGTCCCAGCCGCCGTCGACGGTGACCTCCTGGCCGGTCATGTTGCGGCTCTCGTCGCTGGCCATGAACAGCACCAGGTTCGCGACGTCCTCGGGCTCGGTCACCCGGTCCAAGGCCATCTCCTCGACGTATTCGTCGTAGACCTGCTGATAGGTCCAGCCGCGGACCCGCGCCTTCTCGTGGCAGAGCTTGTCCATCCGGGGCGTGTGAATGATTCCCGGACAGACCACGTTGACGTTGATGTCGTATTCGCCGACGTCGAGGGCGATGGTTCGGGTCAGCCCCCGAATGCTCCACTTGGAGGAGCTGTAGGCGGCCCGGTAGCGATAGCCGCGCAACCCCGACGAGCCGCCGATGTTGACGATCTTGCCGTAGCGCCGGGGGATCATCAGCGGCAGCGTGTACTTGATCGGCAGGAAGGTACCGACCAGGTTGGCACGGATCACCTCCTCGAAGTCGGCGAGCTCGATCTCCCAGGCCGGGGTCTCGATCGGCCCGGTGATGCCGGCGACGTTGACTAGGATGTCGATGCGGCCCTCGAAGATCTCGGCCGCGGAATCGACCATGGCCCGGACCTGGGCCTCGTCGGTGACGTCGGTGGCGATGGTCTCGGCCCGCCGGCCCATGGCCCGGATCTCCTCGGCGACCGGCTCCAGCGCCGCCTGATCCCGCGCCGCCAGTAGTATGTCGGCGCCTTCAGCCCCCAGCCGCCGCGTGATCGCCGCCCCCATGCCCTTGGCGGCGCCGGTGATGATGGCTTTCTTGTTCTCGAGCCTCATGGCCAGTGCCCTCCCTCGATCTCGTCGGCGCGCGGTGTCTGATAACGGGCCGGGACCGCCATCATGCCAAGGAGCCGGGCTCGGCGCCATCGGCGGGCCGCTAGCAAACCATTCCGTCGGCGCGTCTTGGGGCTACCCGGACGCCGATTGCATGCGTTCTTCGAAGGGTCGCAGCAGGGCGCGGCTGATCACCACGTTCTGGATCTCGGTCGTTCCGTCCAGACATTGGGCGATCTTGGCCTGGGCGAAGTGCCGCGCCAGTGGCCGGTCGTGCTTCAGCCCGTTGGCGCCCATGCTCTGCATGCATTGGCCGAGGCCGGTCATCGCCACTCGGGTCGCGAACTTCTTGGCGTGGGCCGCCTCGAGCGAGGCCCTGCCGTCACGATCCAATGCCGCCGCCGCGTCGTAGGCCATCAGCCGTGCCGCATAGAGCTCGGTCGCGACCTCGGCCAGTTCCCAATGCAAACCTTGAAAGCTGGCGATCGGCCGGCCGAAGGCCTGCCGTGTCGTGGCGTAGTCGAGAGCCGCGTCCAATCCGGCCTGCAACGTCCCGCAGCACATCGCCGCCACGTTGATCCGGGCGAGATCGATGGCCGAGAGGGCCGCGCGCAGACCCTCGCCCGGCGGCACGACCAGGCGCTCGGGCGCCAAAGCGACATCGTCGAACGTGACGTCGGCGATGCCGACGGCATGGCCGCCCAGCATCTCATAGGGCGAACCGATGGTGACGCCCGGTGCGGTGCGCGGCACCAGAAAGCCGGCGATCCCCTTCGAGCCCGACCCGGCCTCGGTCTGCACGAAGACGAAATACTCGTCGGCATGGTGGGCGTTGCTGACCCAGGCCTTGCTGCCGTTCAGCCTCCAAGCATTGCCGTCGCGAACGGCCAAGCTCTGGATCGCAGCCGCATCGGAACCGCCGGTCGGTTCGGTCAACAGGAAGCCGGTCAGCTTCTCGCCGGCCATGAGTTGCCCCAAGATCTCCCCGTGCCAGGGGGCGTCGCCATAGGCCGCGATCGCCTGCATGCAGTACTCCTGCGGGATGACGGTAAGTGCTACGGCCGGGTCGGCGGTGCCGAGGATTTCGGAGATCCGGGCCATCGCCGTCGCGGAAAGCGCGTGCCCGCCCTTCGCCGCCGGCACCAGCATGCCCTTGAGGCCAGCCTCCCGATAGGCCTCCCAGACCTCGCGCGGCGGTCGCCGTTCCGCTTCGCAAGCGCCGGCGACACGCGCCGCCACGTCGGCCACCTCGCCGGCCGCCGCGACGAGTTTCCGCTCGTCGGCCGCAAGTTCGATGCGCATCGGGGGTCTCCTCGAAACCAGAGAGAGCTGCCTGTCACCCGACCTTGGAGCCAGCCGAAGGCTGCGGCAAGCAATATGTCGCACCGTCCCTTCTCGACGATCAGGAAGGCGCGGTCTCATGAATTCCGAACATGAGAGGGCGTTCGAACGCCAACTTTGGGGCGCGCCCGTCCGCCGGTCGCCGCGCGGCTAAGCCGGCAAGGCTGCTCCTTACTTACGCCGCCGGCGGCCGGCGGTCGGCCCAGGGGCGGGCGGCCTCGAGCTGGGCGGCGAGGCGGAAGAGAGTCGCCTCGCCGCCGTAGGATCCGAAGAAGTGAACGCCGATCGGCAGACCGGCGGCGTTCCAATGGAGCGGTACCGACATCGCCGGCTGGCCGGTGACGTTGGCGAGCAGCGTGAAGCCGGTGAACCGGCCCAATAGGTCGAAATACTGGCGGCGTGTCTCGGCCGAAAAGACGAAGGCGCCGAGCGGACAGGGCGGCTCGGCGAGCGTCGGCGTCAGCCAGAGGTCGTAGTCCTCGAAGAAGCGGGCCACGGCGCGGGCCTCGGCCTGTAGGTCCTGGACCGCGAGCAGATAGTCGGCCGGCGTCATCGCCTCGGCGCGCTGAAAACTGGTCCAGGTGGCGGCCTCGAAGTGACCCTCCTCGGGCTCGCGGCCCATGCGGCGCTGCCAATCGCGGATCGCCCAGCCGACGAAGCCGATCCAGACCCGGGCGAAATTCTTCACGACCGCCTCGCCGTCGAGTGCCGGTGCCGCCTCCTCGACCTCGTGACCGAGGTCCTGGGCCAGCCGGGCCGCGTCCTCGACCGCCGCGGTGCAGTCGGCATCGGCCGGCGCGCCGGTGAGCGGCCGGTTCGAGAAAGCGATCTTGAGGCAGCCCGGGTCGCGGCCGACCTCGTCGGCGAAGGGGCGCGCCGGCGCCGGGGCGGGGTAGGGGGCGCCCGGGTCCGGCGCCGAGGTCAGGTCCAGCAGGCCCGCGCTGTCGCGCACCGAATGGGTGACGACGTGCTCGGCGATCAGGCCCGAGGCCATGTCGCCATAGCCGGGGCCGAGCGGATTGCGCGCCCGCGTCGGTTTCAGGCCGAAGAGGCCGCAGCACGAGGCCGGCACCCGAATCGAGCCGCCGCCGTCGTTGGCATGCGCCATCGCGACGATGCCGGCGGCGACCGCCGCGGCGGAGCCGCCGCTGGAGCCGCCGGTGGTGCGGTCCAAATCCCAGGGGTTGCGGCAGGGCCCGGAGAGCTCGGGCTCGGTGGTCGGCATCAGGCCGAACTCCGGCGTGTTGGTGCGGCCCAGGATCACCAGGCCCGCCCGCTTGAAGCGGGCGACGAGCTCGCTGTCCTGGTCTGAGCGATAGTGGCCGGCGAGGAAGCGCGAGCCTTCGGCGAGCGGCGTGCCTTCGATCTCGGCCACCAGGTCCTTGATGAGGAACGGCACGCCGGCGAAGGGGGCGGCGGGGTCAATCGTCTCGGCAGCGCCGCGCGCCTGCTCGAAGAGCGGCGTCACGATCGCGTTCAGCTTCGGGTTCAGCGCCTCGATGCGCCCGATCGCGGCCTCGACCAGTGCTGCGGCGCCGACCTCGCCTCGGCGCACGAGTGCCGCCTGTTCGGTTGCGTCCAACCGCAATACATCATCCAGATCCGCCATGCCTCGTCACCCGGTCGCTGTCTCGCCGTGCGGCAAAGCAAAGCACCTCGTTTGCCGCGGGGGAAGCCTGAAGGCGGTCTTAGCACTGGCCGACCGGCCCGCGCTTGCGGCATCCGGTCGCGGGCCGGCTTGGATGTTACGGGCGCCCCTGCCTTCGGGCTATCATCGCTCGCGGCGCCGGGCTCGTGGGGCCGAATGCGTGAGAGGGAGGCTCGATGGTCCTCGTCGGGGTCGACACGGGCGGCACGTTTACCGATGTCGCGGCCAGTGATCCGGAGAGCGGCGCGCTCAGGATCTGCAAGGTCGCCTCGACGCCGGCGGACCCCTCCGAGGCCTTCGCCGAGGGCATCCGGACGACGCGCCGGCAACTCGACGGTGGCGATGACGATATCGCCCTGGTGGTCCACGGTACCACCGTCGCCACCAACGCGATGCTGCAGGCGAAGGGCGCGCGCGCCGCGCTCATCACCACCGAGGGCTTTCGATACGTTCTCGACCTCGGACGGCACGACGTGCCGCGCGGCGTCAACCTCTTCCAATGGCGCAAGCCCGAGCGACCGATAACGCCGGACCTGATCTTCGAGGTGCAAGAGCGCCTGGACCATCGGGGCGAGGTTCTGGCGCCTCTCGACGAAGAGACGGTGACCGCCGCCGTCGACGCCGTCGAGCGGGCGCAAGTGGATGCGGTCGCCGTCTGTCTCTTGCATAGCTATGCCAATCCGAGCCACGAGCAGCGGATCGCCGAGATCCTGGCGGCGCGGCTGCCGGACCTGCTGGTTTGCCTCTCGTCCGAGGTGTTCCCGGCGTTTCGTGAGTACGAGCGCACCCTGATGGTGGCCTTGAACGCGACCGTGATGCCGCTGATGAGTGGCTACATCGGGCGGGTGCGGCAGCGCCTGCGCGAGATGGAGATCACCGCCCCCTTCCTTGTCATGAAGTCGAACGGCGGCGTCGGCGGGGCCAGGAACATCGCCCGGGCGCCGGTCTATACCGCCTATTCGGGGCTGGCCGCGGGCGTCGTCGGTGCTTGCGTCGTCGGTCGGGCATCGGGGTACGAGGACCTGATATCGCTCGATGTCGGCGGCACCAGCGCCGACGTCGCCATCTGTCCGGGCGCCGAGCCGATCATGGCGCCGGAGACGTTGCTCGGCGACCTGCCCCTGAAGGCGCCCTCCGTCGACGTCAGGACGATCGGTGCCGGCGGCGGCAGCATCGCCGCGGTGCAGGCCGACGGCAGCCTTGCCGTTGGCCCTGAGAGCGCCGGTGCCGAGCCCGGACCTGCCTGCTATGGCCGCGGCGGGCGGCAGGCCACGGTGACCGATGCCCAACTGGTGCTCGGACGGCTGCCGGCCGAGCTTGCCGGCGGGCGGCTCACGCTCGACGAAGGCCTGGCACGGCGCGCCATCGAGGAGACCATCGCCCGGCAATTGTCGCTCAGCCTCGAAGAGGCCGCGTACGGCGCGCTCGAAATCGTCACCCACAACATCGCCGGTGCCGTCCGCGCCGTCTCGATCGAGCGCGGCGAGGACCCGCGCGGCTATGCGCTCGTCGCCTTCGGCGGGGCAGGGCCCGTGCACGCGCCGCGCCTGGCCGAGTTGCTGCAAATCCGGCACATCGTGTTGCCGCGCTTTCCGGGCGTCTTGAGCGCGCTCGGCCTGTTGGCGACGCCGCTCAGGAGCGACTACGTCCGGACCTGCCTGCAGCAGGGCCCCGACTACGATCTCGCCGCCATCGACGATGCCTTCGAGCTGCTGGCGCGCGAGGCTGTGGCCTGGTTCGAGGACGAGAATATCGGTCCCGAGCTGCGCCAACTCCGCCCTTTCGTCGACGTCCGCTATCCGCAGCAGGGCCACGAGCTGCAAGTGGCGGTGGCGAACCCCGGCCGGGCCATGGACGGGGCTACCATGGCGGCCCTCGAAACCGCCTTTCACGATCAGCACGAGCAGCTCTATGGCTACGCGCTTCGCGACTCGCCCCCGCACCTCGTCAACGTCCGGCTGGTCGCGGTCGGCAGGACGCCACCGCTTCGCTTGCCCGAGTTCGTGGCCGCCGCGGGCGCGCCGAGGCCCGTCGCCGAGCGCCGCGTTTACTGGGATAACGAGACTGGATACGTGACCTCGCCGGTCTTCCGCCGCGCCGATCTGGCAGCGGGCGCTGAGATCGCGGGTCCGGCGCTATTGGACCAGGACGATTCGACGGTCACCGTACCGCCGTCGTGGCATGGCCGCGTCGACGGCACGGGCAACCTCATTCTCGAGCAGGAGGGTTGAGCGATGACGATCGCGGAGAGGACGGCCGCGGGGACGGGGTCGCGCGCGCTGCCCGAGACGATCTTGGGCGACATCCTCAAGGGCAGCTTCGATGCCATGGTCCGCGAGATGGCCGTCCTCATCGAGCGCACCGCCATGTCGCCGATCATTCGTGAGAAGCAGGACTACGCCGTCGGCCTCTTCGACACCGAGGGCCGCATGGTCTTCGCCGAGTTCCTGATGCAGGGGCCCGGCATGATCGACCCGATCCTGAAACGCTTTCCGGTCGAGACCATGCGGCCGGGCGACGTCTACTGCTACAACGACCCCTACCTCTCCGACGGCGCCAGCGGCCACGTTCCCGACATCACCTTCTGCCTGCCGGTGTTTCAGGACGGCAAGGTCCGGGCCCTGGTGGCGCTCTTCGGGCATTTCTGGGACTTGGGCGGCTATTCGCCGGGCGGCCTGTCGCCCTTCGTCACCGAGGTCTTCCACGAGGGCATTCTGATCCCGCCGGTGCGGCTGGTGTGCGAGGGCGAGTACGTCGACGACGTCTACGCGCTGCTGCTCCGCAACACCCGCTTCCCCGGCTTTCTAGACGGCGACGTTCGGGCCTGCATCAGCGCCTGCTCGTTGGGCGTCCGCCGGGTCGAGGAGCTCTTCGACCGCTATGGCGTCGAGCGCGTCCTCGCCGGCTGCGAGCGGGCGCTGCGGCAAAGTGGCGACTGGGGGCGCCGAATTCTGGACCAGTTGCTGCCCGACGGCAGCTACGTTGGTGAGGACCTCGTCGATGGCGACGGCTTCACGGACGCACCCTTCAAGGTCCAGCTCAGGATCGAGAAGCAGGGCGGGAAGGTGCGTTTCGACTTCTCCGGCACCGACGCGCAGGCGAAGGGGCCGATCAACTTCCTGCAGCATCCGGGCATCTTGAAGACGGTTCTCTTGGGCCGCATCTTG
Source organism: Alphaproteobacteria bacterium (assembly GCA_030746295.1). The sequence continues at coordinate 9,796 of JASLMY010000181.1, forward strand.
CAGGCCTACGAGCCCCGGCTGACGCTCAACGACGGCGTCGACGGCATCGTCGACGAGGTCGAGATCCCGGACGGCAGCCTGCTCTGGCCCAAGTTCCCCGCCGGCGTGGCGTTACGCGCCCTGTCGCGCATCCTGGTGTAAGCGGCGGAGCAAAAATACACCACTGAGGCGGCTGGGATGTCCGGCTGCGGGCGGAGCAAAAATCCGCCAC
>JASLMY010000182.1 GCA_030746295.1 Alphaproteobacteria bacterium
TTTTCCTAAAGTACTTTTCTCTTTGTCAAATTCTGCCGAAATGAAATTTAGAATATCCAAAATGGTGCGTACTCGTTTATGCTCATCTTCTGTCGCAACCAGTTCGACAAGGAGACGCCGGTATGCTGATGAGGAACGGAGTGAATGAATTCGGTTCAAGGGAACCTGATCTAAGGCGACGGGAAATTGGTCAATTTCGATTACGTCGATTGGCTTCAATGTCGCCAATTGATGTCCAGCACACTGCATCGCCTCAGCCACTCTTGCATGTCGATATTCATCTCCTGTTACGATGTTATATCGTCCGGATGCGGCGAAGTTACTATGGTATGGTTCATCTAACGCCTTCAAACGTATGGTAGCAACCGTCCGTGCGTCGACGTCAGATGAGGAAATGGTCCGATATAACATCGAACGATTGATTTCTCCGCCTTTCTGAATTTGCATGAGTAGAGCTTCACATAGCGCTATCGCGCCATGTTGGTCAAATGTTTGTAGCTCTCCAGAAACAAACGAGCTCTGAAGCTTTTGCAAAGACTTTTCAGCTGCGAAAACATAGCCATTTTCTAAACCCGACCATACACTGCGTGACTCTTCGGTAATCGAAACTAGACTATCGAGACGTTGTAAGTGTTCCTGGAATCCTTTGCCTGCAATATCCATCAGAGGACCCAATGTCATCCTGCTACCGTTGCTATACGACATGTCGAGGGTGACTTGTTGGGAAGCATTCATCCAAGGAAAAATAGCTGGCTTTTCTCTATTTAGCACCAATCTCGCGGCAACCTCTTCGAAGCTTGATGTGCCCTCACGAAAAGAGATAGAAACTGGCAAACTCCCGCTTTCATCTGGCGTTCTTAAGAAGTCGAATACGTCCTCTCGAAGAAGGAGAGTTTGAAGCGCTGCATTATTCAGCGCTTGATTGTCTGAAATCACCATCCTGGGATTGGTGATCGCGGCGACCTTGAGCAGCGATTCAAGATCTGTAGAGACGCAGGGGCGCCAAGGATCGAACCCAGAGAGGTAGGATAGGCTCGTGTTCGGGATACTCGGGTTTACCGTCATTGATGCGTAGCCTTCGCTAGGTTCAGTGGCGACGCCGCTAACTATATATGTAAAGCACTTGACAGGTTATCAAGTCGCGTCCTTTCGCATTGAGTACACTTGGATACGCAGATGATTACTTCTATTTTTTCCAAACGATGCCATGAGGTAGGCTTGGTTTGTTGGACAGCCGGACGCTTGGGCCGGCCCTAATCGTCGTCGGCCCCGCTTCGCAACGGATCGGCCGCTGTCGGCACCGCTGCACTCGCTGCGGCATCCGCCATGTGGACGACGCGCTGCGGGAAGGGGATCTCGACGCCGGTCTCGCGGAAGCGGGCGTCGATGGCGAAGCGCAGGTCGCTGGCGATGCGGAGCCGGAAGAGCACGTCGCCGGTGAAGCAACGGAGCTCGAAATCGAGGCTGGAGGCGCCGAAGTCGCGGAAGAGCACGAACGGCTCCGGCCATTTCAAGACCTGCTCGTGCTCTTGCGCCACCGCCAGCAGGATCTCACGGACAAGCTCGGTATCGGAGCCGTAGGCGACGCCGACCGCGACCGCGATGCGGCCGTGGCGGTCCTTGTGGGTCCAGTTGGTGACCGCCGAGGACAACAGATCGGCGTTGGGGATGATGACCGAGGCCCGTTGAAAGGTCTCGATCTCGGTGGCGCGCACGTTGATGCGGCGGATGAAGCCCTCGTTGCTGCCGATCACCACCCAGTCGCCGACCTTGACCGGCCGCTCGACCAGCAGGATCAGGCCGGAGACGAAATTGTTGACGACGTTCTGCAGGCCGAAGCCGATGCCGACCGAGAGGGCGCCGGCGATGAGGGCGATGTTAGAGAGGTCGATGCCGATCACCGAGATCGCCAGCGCCGCCGCCAGCACCAGGCCGACATAGCCGAGACCCGAGGCGAGCGAGTGCTGCACCCCGACGTCGAACCGGGTCTGCGGCAGCACCCGCTCGGAAAGCGCCCGCTGCACGATCCGCGTCAGCAGCAAGCCGAGTAGGAAGACCCCGATGGCGATGGCGATGTCGGCGAGCGAGATGGTGACGCCGCCAATCTGGAAACCACGCAGGATCTGCCCCAGCCAGCGGGCCAGATCGGCCATCGGCACGCCCCAGCTGGGGACGATGGCGACCACGGCAAGCACCAGCAGGATGAGGTCCAACGCAGCCCGGCCCCAGAACTTGATCGACTGTCGGGCGCCGCCGCCGAGCCGTAGGCCCCGCACCGCCAGCCGCGAGCGGGTGAGGCCGCCGATCAGCTCGCGCAAGAGGCCGCGCAGCAGAAAGAGGACGCCGACGATGACGCCGCTGACGATCAGGTTCTCGATCAGATGGAAGCTGAGGCGGCTGAAGCCGACCAGCGCGGCGACGATGCCGGCGGCGGCGGCGACGCCGATGAGGAGGCGCACGGTGAACCAGAAGCCGAGCAACGGCCGCCCCGGCGCCCCGGCCTCTGCCGCCGCCGGCAGCGCCTCTCCCGCCGGCGCCTCGGGCACCGGCTGCAGCCGCCAGAGCCCGCCGCTCACCAGCAGCAGCAGCAGGCCGCCCTCGATGCCGTTCGAGACGAGGGCGTAGAAGGAGATCATCTCGGCGGAGGCGTCCGGCGGCGCGGTGCGGTTGAGGAAGACGTCGACGGCATAGACCACGGCGAGGATGGTGATGCGCCGGCAGATGATACGGCCCTGCTCCGGCCGAATCGGCGTCAGCCGCCAGGCCGGCAGGTAGGGCGCCAAGGCCGCCCTCGGCAACGCCATCGCCAGCACCACCAGGATCAAGGCCAGCGCGAGGGCGGCGAGCGCCTCGGCGAAGAGGCCGTCGATGCGCGCCTCCGGACTGGTGATGCGCCAAAGCACGCCGCCCAGCATCAGGGCCGGCACGATGCCGCGGGCGACGCCCTCGGCGACCGCGGCGCCGAGCCGCCGTCCGTAGCTCGGCTCGACCGTCACCGGGTCGCGCCCGAAGCGGCGGAGCAGGAAGCGACGGATCACCCAGCCGACGAGGGCCGCCAACAGCACCACCACGAGGACGGTCAGATGACGCGCCAGCGCGTCTTCGCGTGCCGCCTCCTGCTGTCTCGCCCACCAGACGAAGGGCGAGCGGACCAGGGCACCAAGATGCGCCGCCAGCTCGGGTACGGCTGCCCGGACGGTCGCCGGCATGAAGGGCAGCGGGTACTGGTGGAAGAGGTCCGACAGCAGCGCCTCGCGGAGCCGCGCCGACAGAAGCGCCTCCAGCTCCTGGGTCCTGAGCAGCGCCAGCTCCGCTTCGGCGACGCGGGCCTTGTAGTCGGCGATCTCCTCGGCGTTCTTCTTGCGCTTGGCGGCCAGCTCCGGCGGCTCGGGCTCGGCGCCCGCCTCGGGCGGTGGCCCCATGGCCTCGGCCAGTTGCTCCAGCGACTCGATCTCAGCTAAGGCCTGATCGCGAAAGGCCGTCGCCAGGTCGCGGATCTCGCCGAGCTGCTTCTGAAACGCCTCGGCTGGGGCCTGCGGCAACTCCGGCCCGGCGACCAGGGTGCCGACATGCTCGAAGGTGCGGTTCCATTCACCGACGGAGCGCTGGAAGGGCGGCATCGCCTCTCGCGGCTGGGCCGCCGCGTCACCGGCGAAGACTCCGGCCAGGGCCAGCCAAGCGAGCGCGCAGAGGCACCGAAGCACCGGGACCATTGCCGACCGACGTCGCATGGGCGCGCAGTCTACAGTGTTATTGGCGGCTGCGGAATCAGTCGCCGGCGAGGCGTGGCGCCGCCTCCGCCAAGCCCTGCTCGGCCATCTCGCGCAGCTTGCCGCGCTGGATCTTGGTGCCGTTGGCGCTCTGCGTCGTGGGAAAGGCCTCGACCGGAATGATCCTGAGCGGCGCCTTGAATTTGGCGAGGCCGCTGACGCAGTGCTGGATCAGCGCCGCCTCGTCGAAGGGCTGGCCTGGCCGAAGCGTCACGAAGCCGACCGGGCGAATGCCGTTCGGCGTACTGGCGCCCACCACCTGGACGTCGGCGACCGAGGCGTGGTCGAGGAGATGGCTCTCGATCTCGGCCGGGCTGACGAGGAAGCCGCCGAGCCTGAGCACGTCGCCCATCCGCGAGACGTAGACGAAGTGGTTCTCGGCCGTGGTGTAGCCGAGGTCGCCGGTGCGCACGAAGCCGTCCTCGGTGATGGTCTCGGCCGTGGCCTCCGGGTTCTCGAAATAGCCGCTCATCAGGCTCGGGCCCGAAAGCTCCAGCTCGCCTTGCTGCCCGTGCGCCAAGAGCGCGCCGCTGTCGGGGTCGCGGACCCGGACCCGGGCTTGGTCCGAGACCAGCCGGCCGCCGCCGAGCCGGCGCTCAGGTATTGGCGCCGTCGGCGACTGACGGGCGAAGAGGGCCTGGACCTCGCTCATGCCGTAGAGGCCCACCAGCGTCAGGCCACGGGCGTCGGCCCGCTCGATGATGTCGGCCAGGCTGGCGTTGAAGTTGGCGTAGCCCATGTAGCGGATCGTCGGTAGTGCCACGTCGTCGGGGCTCGCCTCCAACATCGCGTGGATGACGTCGTCGCTGCCGTTCATGTGCTGCACGCCATGGCGACGGATCAGGCTTAGGGCCTCGTCGACGTCGAAGGCGGTCATCAGCACCATCGGGATGCCGGCGGCGATGCTGGCGGTCGACATGTTGAAGCCGTAGACGCCGCAGAAGGGCAGGAACTGCAGCAGCGGCGCGCCGGCCTCGGCATAGCCGAAGGCACGGGCGACGATGCGGGCATGCCGGGCGACGCCGCCCTGGTTGTGGAGCACGAATTTGGGCTTCGAGGTGGTGCCCGAGGTCGTGAAGATGTTGACGCCGGCTTGCGCCGTGGCCCGGTCGGCCGCCTCTGGCGGTCGCTCCATCAGGTCTGGAAAGGCGACCCGGCGGCAATGCCCGACCTGCGCCGGCGCGGGGTGCTCGGCACCGTCCTCGTCGTAGAGGATCAGGGTCTCCAGTCCCTCCAGGGCCGCCGCATCGACCTCGGCCAGGATGGCCAGGAAGTCGATGTCGCGAAAGCCGGGCCACATCGCCAGCACCTTGGCGCCGGAGCGGCCGACGATGTCGCCGACCTCGGCCGAGCGGAAGCGGGTGTTGACGGCGACGGCGATGGCGCCCAGCCGGGCGCAGCCGAGCCAGAGCGCCAGATAAGCGGGCGCGTTCGGCAGCCAGAGCGCTACCCGGTCGCCGGCGCCGACGCCGAGCTCGGCGAGCCCCGTCGCCGCCCGCCGGCCCATGTCGTCGAGCTCGGCGAAGCCGATGACGCGCTCCTGGTAGATCACCGCGGGCGCGTCGGGCCGCGCCGCCGCCTGCTCGGCGACGAGTGCCGTCACGGTGTCTCGCGTCGCTGCCCCGCTCACCTCAGATCTCGCCTCGAACCTTCTTCATCAACGTCTCCAGATCCATCGGCACCTCGACGATCTCGTGGCGCAGGCGGTCGGCGATGTTGTCGGTCGTGAGCTGCCACTCGTCCCCCTCGATCTCGGCGACGACGTCGCGCAGGAACTTGCGGTAGTGCTCCAAGGCGCCCTTGGCGCCCATGTGCTCGACGAGCAGGGCGAAGGCCAGCTGGCAGGGCCCGCTGCCCTCGTAGCCCCACTCGAAGCCGTCGGCGTGGAAGTCGCGAAGCTCGGTGTAGGGCTCCAGCGGCGCGCCGTCGACCGTAACGATGGTCGTGTCGGCCACGCGCTTGCCCTCGTAGATCTTCATCGCGCCTCCTCTGGCCCCGGGCCCGGCTGGCCCGGGGTGCGGGCTCAGCAGACCTCGAAGAGACCGGCCGCGCCCATGCCGCCGCCGATGCACATTGTGGTGACCACGTGCTTGGCGCCGCGCCGCTTGCCCTCGATCAGCGCGTGCCCGACCATGCGGGCGCCGCTCATGCCGTAGGGGTGGCCGATCGAGATGGCGCCGCCGTTGACGTTCAGGGTCTCGTTCGGGATGCCGAGCTTGTCGCGGCAATAGAGCACCTGCACGGCGAAGGCCTCGTTCAACTCCCAGAGGTCGACGTCGTCCACCTTCAGACCCGTCCGCTCCAACAGGCGCGGCACCGCGTAGACCGGGCCGATGCCCATCTCGTCGGGCTCGCAGCCGGCCACGGTGAAGCCCCGGAAATAGCCCAAGGGCTCGAGGCCGCGCTTCTCGGCCTCGCCCGCCTCCATGATGACGCAGGCCGAGGCCCCGTCGGAGAGCTGGCTGGCGTTGCCCGCCGTGATGTGGCCCTCGGGGCCCGTCACCGGCTCCAGGCTGGCCAAGCCCTCGGCGTTGGTCGAGGGCCGGTTGCCCTCGTCGCGCTCCAGCGTGACCTCTTGCTCGGAGGTCTCGCCCGTCTCCTTGTCGACCACGATCTTGGTCGAGGCCAAGGGCACGATCTCGTCGTCGAAGGCGCCCGACTGCTGGCCGGCCGCGGTCCGCATCTGGCTCTGCAGCGCGTACTCGTCCTGGTAGTCGCGGCTGACCTGGTAGCGGTCGGCGACGGTCTGCGCCGTCTTCAGCATGGCATCGTAGATCGAGGGCTTGTTCTCCTCGATCCACTCGTTCTTGAAGTGGAACTTGTTGGCGTGATCGTTCTGCACCAAGCTGACGCTCTCCAGGCTGCCGGCGACCATCACCGGCACGCCCTCGACCACGACCCGGCCCGCCGCCATGGCGATGGTTTGCAGGCCGGACGAGCAAAAGCGGTTCACCGTGGTGCCCGAGGTGGTGACCGGCAGGCCGGCGCGGATCGCCGATTGGCGAGCGATGTTGCCGCCGGTGGCACCTTCGGGGTTGGCGCAGCCCAGGATCACGTCCTCGACCTCGGGCCCCTCGAGGCCGGCGCGTTCCACGGCGTGGCGGATGACATGGCCACCGAGCTCGGCCCCGTGCGTGTTGTTGAAGGCGCCCCGATAGGCCTTGCCGATCGGCGTGCGCGCGGTGGAGACGATGACGGCTTCCCGCATGGGCTCTGTCCTCTTTCCCGTATCCTGCTGGCTTGGCGCCACTATAGCGGCGGCGCGACGACGTTGCCAACGCGATGGCGGCAGCCGGCCGCGCGACCCGAGGGGGCGCGGCCGGCGGCGCCTGGCAGATTTAGATGATGCTCTCCTTGGGGAAATTGGGCTTGCGCTTCTCCAGGTGGCTGGCCAGGCCCTCGCGGGGCTCGGGGCCGGTGAAGCCCAGCATTTCGAGGCCGAGGGAGGCGTCGAACGCGGGGCCGGCCATGCGGTACCAGTTGTTGAGCGCGTATTTGGTCCAGCGGATGGCCGAGGGCGCGCCGTTGACGAGCTTCTCCACCACCTCCATCGACTTCGCTTCCAGCTCGTCGTCCTCGACGCAGAGCGAGACCACGCCCAAGCGCTCGGCCTCGGCACCGTCCATGGATTCGCAAAGCATCAGGTAGTACTTGGCCTTGGCCATGCCGCAGAGAAGCGGCCAGTTGATGACGGCGTGGTCGCCGGCGGCGACGCCGAGGCGCGTGTGGCCGTCGACGATCTTGGCCGACTTGCCGGCGATCGAGATGTCGGCCAGCAAGGCCGCCACCAGGCCGGCGCCGACGGCGACACCGTTGATCGCCGAGACCGTGGGCTTGCCGCAGTTGATGATGTTGTAGACGAGGTCGCGCGCCTCCTTCCAGGCCCGGACGAGGGCTTGGTGGTCGGTCATGTTCTCCTCGATCATGCCGAAGTCGCCACCCGACGAGAACGCCTTGCCCTTGGCGCGCAAGAGCACACAGGAGATCGAGTCGTCGTCGTCGATGTCGCGCCAGATGTAGGTCATCTCGCGGTGCCCGTTCTTGTCGAGCGAATTGTAGGTCTCGGGCTTGTTGAGCGTGATCCGCAGCACCCGGTCCATCGGGCGGTCGATCTCGAGGGTTTCGTACTTGTCGAAGCGGTCGGCCATGGCGTCTCTCCCAGGGGGTTTCGGTCGTTCTAGTCAGAGACGATTTCTCGACGACCGCGTCCGCCCTGTCAATTGCGACCGATCGGCGCAACCGCGCGGGCCGCCGGCTCAGCCGAGCACGGTGAAGCTCGAATTCGGGTTGATCTCGCGCCGGCGCGAGCAGAAGGCGAGGTCGACGCTGCGGCCGGTGTGCTTGTAGTGGAACTGCAAGGGCTCGGCGTCGTGGTCGTGGCCGGCCTCGCATTTCTCGATCAGCTCGGCCATCAGGAGGCCGGCGACGGGGGCGTTCTTGAACTGGTTGCCGCTGGAGCCGCAGGCCATGTAGAAGCCGGACAGGTCCGACTTGTCGTAGATCGGGATCCAGTCGTCGGAGACGTCGTAGAGGTCGACCACGCCGCGCATCTGGCTCGGAATCGGCAGGGTGGGGATGCGCTGCGCCTTCCGTAGCGCCTGCACCCGCCACTGCTCGGTGAAGTTGCGGTCGTAGTCGTCGGGGTCGACCCACTCGCGGGCGTCGCATTCCGGGTCCTCGCTGCCGACCAGGATGTGGTTGCCGACCTCGGGCCGGGCGTAGCAGGCGATATCGCTGTCCGAGGTGACCATGCCGTCGGCCTCGTAGTCGACGCCGGGCGGGGCCGGCAGGTGCACCACCTCTTGCTTCAGGGCCCGGGTCTTGATCTTCATGCCCGCCTCGACGCCGGCCATGGCGTTGATGATGGCCGAATGCGGGCCGGCGACGTTGACCACCACCGGGGCGGCGAGGCTCTGGCCGTCGGCGAGAGAGACGCCCGCGACTCGGCCGCCGTCTTGCCGGATTTCGACGATCTGGGCGTTGAACAGGAACTCGGCCCCACGGGCCTCGGCGGCGCGCTGCACGTTGTGGGTGGCGAGCTGGGGGTCGGTGACGTAGCCGGCGAGCGGGAAGAAGACCGCACCGGTAACCTTCTCGCCCGCGCTCTCGCCGAAGCCGTCGTCGTCCGGGCGCCTGGCCGGGCCGAAGCGGCCGAGGTCGTAATAGGGAAAGCGTTCTTGGATGCGGGCCAGGTCCCAGTCCTCGTAGGGGATATCCAGGGCGTCCAGGTTGCGGCAGATCGGCCCCAGATACTGGTTCAGCTCGGTCTTCATCACCAGGCAACCGGTGTTGCGATATTCGGCGAGGCCGCGCTCGTCCTCGACGCCGATATAGTCGGCCCAACCCTGCCAGTAGAAATAGCCCTCGTGCGCCATCGCCGCCCCTTCGAGGGTCGAATAGTGGGTGCGGATGATGGCGCAGGAGCTGCCCGTCGAGCCGTAGCCGGCAGCCGGCAGCTTGTCGACCGAAAGCGTGCGCCAACCCTTCGCCGCCAGCTCCAGGGCGACCGAGGCACCGATGATGCCGGCACCGATGATGATCGCGTCGTAGTCTGTCGCCATTGCCTGGGGCCTCCCTCGTCTTTTTGCCAACCGGCGGTCGCCGAGCATAGCCCCGTTCGCGCACCGCCGCACCCGCCTCCGCCGCCCGCCGCCGCGCTGGGCGGGGAGCATGGCGCGGGCGATCGAATCATGCTAAACGGCAAATCATGGTCGTACGTCTTGCACGGTTTCAGATCGGCGACATCGTTCAGCACCGGATCCACCCGTTTCGGGGCGTGATCTTCGATGTCGATCCCGAGTTCGCCAATACCGATGAGTGGTGGGAGTCGATTCCCGAGGAATCGCGGCCCCGCAAGGACCAACCCTTTTACCACCTGCTGGCGGAGAACGAGCAGACCACGTACATCGCCTATGTCTCCGAGCAGAACCTGCTGCCAGACGAGAGCGGCGACCCGGTCTCGCATCCGCAGGTCCGCGATATCTTCACAGGCCTTCAGGACGGCCGCTACGTCCTGCGCCACGGCGCCGCCAACTGAGTCAAATCTTGCTCTAGTGGATCGACTCTAGCATTTGGTTCCCTCGCCTGACCTTTTCGATGATGGCATCGGGGTCGGCTGTCCAGACGAAGGGCTTTGGGTCTTGGT
>JASLMY010000183.1 GCA_030746295.1 Alphaproteobacteria bacterium
TCGCGAAGGGCGATCTCCTCGACCGAGCGGCGGCGGAGCTTGGTCAACTGCTTCACCGGGCGGCCGACCGGCATCACGGCCGAGACCGCGTGATCGTCCGGGACGCCCAAGAGCGCCTTCAACTCCGGCTCCTGGGCGATCGCCAAGGTCGTGATCGTGCCGCCGAAGCCGGCTTGCCGGAGGCCCAGCAGCACGTTCCAGACGAAGGGATAGATCGAGGCGCCGCTGATCACGCCGACCCGGTCCAGGTACTGGTCCATGGAGGCCACGTGCTTCAAGTCGACGATGAAGACCAGCACTGCCGACGCCTTGCGGATCGGCTCGACCAGCCGGCCGGGAGGCTTCGTCGCTTCGATCTCCTCGGCAGTCACATCTGTCGGCAGCACCGCGTTCCAGGGGGTTTCGCCGGCCTTGGACTGGGCAATGTAGCGCTTTGCCGGGAGCACCGACAGCTCGGCCAGCCGGTCCTTGGTCGCCTGGTCGCGGACCACGATGACGCGGTTGCCCTGGCGATTGCCGCCGCTCGGCGCGAAGCGCGCGTTCTCAAGAACCTCGTAGAGAACTTCGTCGGAGATCTCCTCGCCGGTGTACTCGCGGGCCGCGAAGGTCGTCCGCATGGCATCGTAGAGTTCCATGGCGCTGCCTCTCTCTTCGTTCTTGGCGGCGCGGCTCAGGCGCCGGGCTTCTCAATGAACTCGATGGTGACGCCGTCCGCATCGCGCAGGTAGACGATGCGGTTGCCGGTGTTCGGCCCCTTGTCGATCGTGTAGGGGCTGCCGATCGGCTTGACCTCGTGGCGGGCCGCCGCGGCCAAGGCCGCGTCCAGATCGTCGACGTCGAAGGCCATGTGGGCGAAGCCGACGTCGCAGGGGCGCGAGCTGACCCGGCCCCGGTCGTCCGGTGCCAGATACTGGATCAGCTCGATCGAATGACCCGGGCCGCGGATGTAGGCGACCAGGATATCGGCGCCGGGAACGCCGACGATCTGCTCGATCGCCTTCGGGTCGCGCGGACCCTTGGAGGTCACCTCGAAGCCGAGGCCGTCCTCGAAGAAGGCGATGGAGCGGTCCAGGTCGGAGACCGTGAAGGAGGTGTGGTTGGTGCCGAGAACCTTGAAGTCGGGCATGAGGCGCGTTCCTTGTAGGTATTCCGAGGTCGTGGCGCCATCGTAGCAGGCGCTGCCAGCCTCTCGCCAGCGCGCATGGCTGCTCTGCGGCGGGCGGCGTTGCCGCGGGTCGCCGGCCCGGCTAGGGTCGCGGCGCATGTTCCCGACCCCGACGGCCCTCCGAGAATTCTATGCCCGCGTCCCGCCCGAGCTGCGCGGCATGGCGATGATCCTGTTGGCGACCTTCGCCTTCTCGGGCATGCACGTCGTGGCACGGCAGCTGCAGTCGGATCTGCACGCCTTCGAGGTCGCCTTCTTCCGCAACCTCTTCGGCTTGCTAGCGCTGACGCCCTTCTTCCTGCGCCATGGGCTCGGCGTCCTGAAGACCGAACGGTTGGGCCTGCACGCGCTCCGGGGCGTCATCCAGGTCGGCTGCATGCTGATGTTCTTCAGCGCCCTGGCGTTGACACCCTTGGCCAAGGTCTCGGCGATGAGCTTCACCGCACCGCTCTTCGCCACCCTGGGCGCCGTTCTGGTCCTGGGCGAGCGTATCCGGGCGCGGCGGATCACCGCCCTCGTGCTCGGCTTCGTCGGCGCCATGATCATCCTCAGGCCCGGCATCGAGGCGATCGATACCGGCGCCATCCTGGTTCTGGTCTCATCGGCCGGCTGGGCCTGCGCCATGCTGGTGATCAAGCACCTGTCGAAGACCGAATCCAGCCTGACGCTGACCGCCTACATGGGCATCTTCATGACCCCGTTGTCGCTTTTGGCCGCGGTCTGGTTCTGGCGCTGGCCGGAGCCGGTGGACTACCTCTGGTTCGTGGCCATGGGCGGCCTCGGCAGCGTCGCCCACCTGCTGATGGCGCAGGCCTTCCGCGAGGCGGACGCCACCGCCGTGCTGCCGCTCGACTTCACCCGCCTGATCTGGGCCAGCCTCCTGGGCTTCTTCATTTTCGGAGAGATCCCGGTGCTCTGGACCTGGCTCGGCGGCAGCGTCATCTTCGCCTCGACCACCTACATCGCCTATCGTGAGACCCGCCTGAAGGGCCGCGGCAACACCGGCTGACCGCTAGCCGCCGGCTCCGAAGGCGCCGATCTCGGCCAGGCTGTCGATCTCGTCGGCGCCGAAGCCGAAGTCGCGCATCACCTCCTGCGTATCCCGCCCGTGCGCGGCGACGCCGCGGGCGACGTTGGCCGGGGTCCGCGACAGGCGCACGGGGTTGCCCGCGAGCGCGACCGCATCCTGGCCGTCGATAGGGACCCGGACCAGGGTCTCGTTGTCGGCGACTTGCGGGTGCGCCAGGGTCTCCTCCAGCGACAGGATCGGGCCGCAGAGGATGTCGGTCGCCTCCAGGAGGGCGACGCATTCGGCCGTGCTGCGGCGCTCGAAATGCGGCGCCATGATCTCGTGAATGCGGTCCTTGTTCTCGACTTGTAGGTCGATGGTCTCGAACTCGGGCTCGAGGCTGAGGTCGCCGACGTCGAAGGCCTGGCAGAGGAGCCGCAACGGGTTGTCACGAAAGAAGCTCAGCACCGTGACCCAGCCGTCGCGCGTCCGATAAACCTCGGCGTTGCGCAGGAAGTTACTCTCATAGTCGTACATCTGCTGGGTCGAGACCTCGAGGGCCTGCATGGCGATCGCGGTGTCGAGCAACGAGATCGAGACTTTCTGCCCTCGGCCCGAGCGCTCGCGCTCGAAGAGCGCCACCATGATGCCCTGCGCCAGCGTCATCCCGGCGGAGAAGTCGACCGACGGGGTCGCCGATAGGCGCGGCGGCGCATCGGGCACGACGCCGTTCATGGCGACCCCGCTGTAGGACTGCGCCAACAAGTCCTGACCGCCCTTGTGCGACAGCGGCCCCGTTTCGCCGAAGGCGTAGGCGGTGGCATAGATAAGGCGCGGGTTGTCCACCGCCAGGTCGTCGTAGCCGAGGCCGAGCCGTTCCATGGCACCCGGCCGGTAGTTGTGGATCAGGACGTCGGTTTGGGCCACCATCCGGCGCAACGCCGCCCGAGCCTCCGGCAGCTTCAAATCGAGGCAGATCGCCCGCTTGTTCCGGTTCATGGCGGCGAAGTAACAGCTCATCATGCCGTTGTTGGCGCCGTGCCGGTCGAGGGTGCGCATGATCTCGCCGGGCGGCGGCCGCTCGACCTTGACCACCTCGGCGCCAAAATCACCCAGCACCTGTGCCGCCAGTGGCGCCTGCATCACTTCGCTGACGTCCAGGACCTTGATGCCGTCGAGCGCAGCCATTTGGTGCCTCCTCTCCCTACTGGCCGTAAACGTACTTGGCGATGATCAGCCGCTGCACCTGATTGGTGCCCTCGTAGATCTGGGTGATTTTGGCATCGCGCATCATCCGTTCGACCGGATAGTCCTTCAGGAAGCCGTAGCCGCCGTGCAGTTGCACCGCGTCGGTGGTGACGGACATCGCCGTGTCGCTGCAAATGAGCTTGGCCATCGAGGCGAGTGCGCGCGCCTTGTTCTGGTCCTCGCCGTCGGCCGCCCTGACCGATTGGTAGAGAAGCGCCCTCGACGACTCCACCTTGACCGTCATGTCGGCGACCATGCCCCGGACCATCTGGAAGCGTGAGACGGGCTCGCCGAACTGCTGGCGCTCGGAAGTGTAGGCGACCGCCTCGTCGAGCGCGCCCTGGGCGATGCCGAGCGCCTGGGCCGAGATCAGCGCCCTGGAATAGGTCAGGCCGTCAGTCAGGTACCGGTAGCCCTCGGCGGTATCGCCGACGGCACGCTCGGCCGGCACTTGGCAGTCCTCGAGGATGACGTCCGCCGTCGGGCTGCCGCAAAGCCCCATTTTCGACTCGAGCCGGCCGAACGACAGCCCCGGATCGTCGCGGTTGACGAGGAAAAGACCGAAGCTCTTCTCGCCGCTGCGGGCCAGGACCAGATACCAGTCGGCCCAGGTGGCGCCGGTGATGAAGCGCTTGCGGCCGTTCAGGACCCAGCCGTTGCCGTGCTGCTCGGCGCGGGTCTTCAGGCTCCAGAGGTCGGAGCCGCTCTGCGGCTCGGTCAGGCACCAGCCCATGCCCTTCTCGCCTGCGGCCACGGGCGGGATCACCGTCTCGACCAGTTCGCGGGCGCCATACTTCAGAAGCGGGTAGCTGGCAATCCAATTGCCCATCAACAACTGCGAGGAGGTGGCGCAGTAGCGGGCGACCTCTTCGCTGCAGATCACCAACGACATCAGATCGCCATCTTGTCCGCCGAGCGCTTCCTCGAAAGCGAGGCCGAGCAGCCCTTCATCGCGGAAGGCCTCGTAGGTCGCCGCCGGAAAGCTGCCGGTCCGGTCCACTTCCGCCGCGTGCGGTGCGACCTTGTCGGTCGCGAAGCGGCGCATGCTGTCGCGAAACTGCTCGTAGACGTCGAAATCCTGCATGGAGGCACCTCCAATGGCGCCGGACCTTCGGATCGCCCGACGCCCTCTTTCATCTGGCGAAGGGCGTAATTCTGACCCGTCCGCCGCTGCCTTCGGATGGGGCAAATCGACGCGCCCCGTGGCGCGTGGTCTTCAGGACGGGCGCTTCAACAGGAAGACCAGCGGTGCCGCGGCGGCGACGACGATGGCGAGGAAGACGAAATCGTTGAGGAAGGCGATGGTCGTCGCTTGCGAGGTCACGAGGTCGCGGAGCGCTTGCAAGCCGGCCGCCGTCTCCAGGCTCCATCCCGCCGCCTCGGCGTGGCGCAGGTTCTCGTTGTAGACCTGGACGTGGTCGCGAAGCTGGATGTAGTTGACCTGTGACGAGCGGACCAGGATCGAGACGATGACCGAGGTGCCCATGCTGGCACCGATGGCCCGGACGAGCGCGAAGAGTGCGGCCGCCTCGACCCGGAAGCTCGGCATCAGGGTCGAGAAAGTGACAGTCGTCAACGTCACCCACATGAGACCCATGCCGAAGCCGTTGATGATCGTCAGCCAGACGATCTCGGCAGTGGGGACCTCGGCGTTCCACTGCGTCATCCAGAGGTTGGAGAGCCCGACGCAGGCAAGCGCCGCCAGGATCAGGTATTTGGGCGACATCCGATCGGTAAGGTAGCCGCTCGTCATCATCGCGACCAAGGTGCCGAGGCCACGCGCCGAGACCACCCAGCCGGCGGAGAGCACGGGAAAGCCCTGCACGTTCTGCAGGAAGAGCGGCAGGATGAAGAGGCTTGAGAAGACGGCGATGCCGAAGACGAAGATCAGGCAGAGGCCGATGACGTAGTTGCGGTCGCGAAAGACCGCCAGGTTGATGTAGGGCGCATCGGCGGTCAGGCAGTGCACGACGAAGATGTAGAACGCCACCAGCGCGATGGCAGCTTCCAGGACGACCTCGATGGATTCGAACCAGTTCTCGCCCTCGCCCCGGTCGAGCATGAGCTGGAAGGCCGAGACCGCGATGATCAGCGAGATGACGCCGACCCAATCGAGCGGCCTCGGATCCCGGGGCGCGCGCGGCAGGGTCAGGAAGACGCCGACGAAGGCGATGATGCCGAAGGGAATGTTGAGCGTGAAGAGGTAGCGCCAGCCGTACCACTCCGTCAGCATTGCACCGACGGTCGGGCCGATGACGGGGCCCAAGATCATGCCCATCGACCAGATGCTCATGGCGAAGCCGTGCTGCGAGCGCGGATAGGTGTCGAGCATGACGGTCTGCGAGATCGGCAGCAGCGGCGCACTCGCCAGGCCCTGGAGGATGCGGTAGAAGACCAGCGTCTCCAGCGTTCCGGCACTGGTGCAGAGGGCGGAGGTCACTGTGAAACCCAGGATAGAGCCCAGAAATACGAAGCGCCGTCCTAGACGTTGGCTGAGCCACCCGGTCAGCACCGTGCCGACGGCGGTGGCGACGACGAAGGCGGTGATGATCCAGCCGATCTGGTCCGGCGTCGCCGACAGGTTGCCCTGAATGTTGGGCAAGGCGACGTAGGCGGTGCTCATGTTGAGGGCGTGCAGCAACGAGGCCGTCAGCACCGGCACGGTGATGGCGATGCGCTGGGCTCTGGTGAAGGGACCGCTGGCCGAGGCGAGTTTCATCTGCCCAAACGGCCCGGAAGCCTGATCCCCTGGCGCTGTCCCCGACGGTCGATTGCCTCAGACCTTGGCCATGATCTCGGCGGCGAAACGGTCCACCTGGGCGATCTGCTCGCCCGCGTCCTGGCCGATGTAGCGCAGGATGACACCCTGGTAGCCGAGATCGATAAGACGCTTCAGGTCGTCGGTAATCTCTGCCACCGATCCGGTGCCGAGCTCGCGACCGCCGTCGAGCGCCGGCTTCGCCTCGCCGATGCTGAGGAAGATCTTGTGGCAGAGCCAAAGGTCCTCGTAGCGCCGCCCCTGGGCCTCGGTCAGGCGGCGCAAGGTGGCCAGGCGCTCCGGAATCTTCTCCGGGCGCAAGGCGACCGAGAGCCAGCCGTCGCCCAGCCTGGCGACCCGCCGCAACGCCGCGTTGGTGGTGCCGCCGATCAGGATCGGTGGGTGCGGGCGCTGCACCGAGCCGGGGTAGGAGAGGATCGGATCGAAGCGGTAGTGCTCGCCCTGGTAGGCGACCTCGCCGCCCGCCGCGACGGCCTTGAAGATCTCCAGGTACTCATCCGTGACGGCCCCGCGGGCGGCGAAGTCGGCCGTATCGAGAGCGGCGAACTCCTCCGCCAGCCAGCCCGAGCCGCCGCCGAGAACGATCCGGCCGCCCGAGAAGACGTCGAGCGTCACCAGCATTCGCGCCAGCAAGACCGGGTTGCGGTAGGGGATGACCAGGACCGCGGTGCCGATCTTCAGCCGCTTGGTGGCGCCGACCAGCACGCCCATGGTCGCGATCGGCTCCAACAGCGGCTCCGTCGCGGCGACGGGGAAGTCGCCCGTCAGGCTGTAGGGATATTTTGATTCGATGGCGGCCGGGAAGACGACGTGGTCGGCAAGCCACAACGAATCGAAGCCCGACACTTCGGCCAATGCCGCCAGCTCCAAGATGTTCTCCGGCGTCGCCAGCCGGCCGTAGACGCCGACGTCCAATCCGAATTCCAAGCTCGTCGCCATGTCTAGGTCCTTGGTCTCGTGATGGTGGCCCATGTTAGGCTCTCGGGCATCCGAGACCAAACCCGCTTCCCGGAGGAGGGACGCCATGCGTCGGATCGCCGCCGCTTTGGTGCTGCTGTCGGGCTTGATCGGCAACGCCGCCCGCGCGGCCGAGGCGGTCGATCTGGAGCTCGTGCTGCTGGCCGATGCCTCACGCTCGATCGACGATGCCGAGATTCGTTTTCAGCGCCTGGGCTACGTGGTCGCATTGACCCATCCCGAGGTCCTGTCGGCGATCACCAGCGGCATCCACCGCCGGATCGCCATCGGCTACGTCGAATGGGGCGACACGGAATCGCAGGAAGTGGTGGTGCCCTGGACCGTCATCGACGGCCGCGACAGCGCCGCTGCCTTTGCCCGCAGGCTCTTGGATGCGCCCCGCATCGCCAACGGCCCCAACGCCATCGGCAATGCCATCGCGGCGGCGCATGCGCTGATCGAGGCGAACGACATCAAGGGCACCCGGCGGGTGATCGACTTCTCCGGTGACAGCGCCTACACCTGGGGCGGCGTCTCGATTGCGGAGGCCCGGGCGCACGCGCTCGCCGCCGGCATCACCATCAACGGCCTCGCCGTCCTTTGCCGGGCCGCCGAGTGCAGCGGCCGCCCCGTCGCCTACGACTTGGAGAAGGCCTTCGCCGACCTCATCATCGGCGGCCCCGGCGCCTTCGTCGTCACGGCGGATGACAACGCCAGCTTCGCCGAGGCGGTACGCCGCAAGCTTCTGCTCGAGATCGCCGGTCGCGAGGCGCCGGACGGCGAGGCTCAGGACTTGAGCTCGTCGCGGACGATCTCGGCGCCGGCGACCATGGCTACGAGCTTGCGCCGGGCAAGCCAACGGGGGATGGCGGAGAAGCCGCAATCTGCGGTGATGAAGAGCCTTTCCGCCGGCACCACCTCAAGGACGCGGCGGATCCGCTCCGCGACCTCCTCGCCCGATTCCTCGTAGTAGGATTTGACGTCGATGACGCCGGCGGCGATCCGGTAGCGCTCCGCCAGCTCGGGCAGGCGGTCGAGGTCGGCCATCTCGCGGTTGGCGAACTCCAACAGCAGCATGGCGCAGTCGAGCTCGGCCAGGCCCGGGAAGAGGCGGGCGAAGTCGCGCCGCACATAGGGTCGGCTGGCGTTGTTGCCGAAGCAGACATGCACCGCGGTGATCGCTTCGTGGCCGGTGAGTGCTGCGTTGATGGCCTCGGCGCCGGCGGCGACGCTCATGCCCTCCGGTGGGTTGGCGAAGCCCGGCTCGTCGAGCTGGATGAAGTCGGCGCCGGCGGCGGCCAGATCCGCGATCTCGCCTTGGATGATGGCGATCAGGTCGGCCATCAGGGCCTCGGCCCCGCCGCTGCCGTAGTGGCTGCCGGGGGCGATGTTGCGGGCGAAGGTGAGGGGCCCCGGAAAGGCCACTTTCAAGGGGCGGTCGGAGCAAAGCGCCTTCAGCTGGCGGAACTCCTGGACGATGCCGAGGCCTTGCGGGGCGGCGACCTCGTCGGCGGCGCTGTAGTGCGGCGCCCGGTCGTAGCCCGGCACGCCGAGGCGGCGGTCGGGTGCGTGCCGCTCCAGCCCGGACATGCGGTCGTACATCTCGTAGACGAAGCGCATGCGGCGGAGCTCGCCGTCCGAGATGACGTCGACGCCGGCGTCGAGCTGGTCGGCGACGGCGATCCGGGTCGCGTCCTCGAAGGCCTCGTCGATGTCGGCCGAGCCGGCGTGGCCGTGGCGCATGCCGTCGCGAAAGTGGAAGAGCCAGCCGGGCGTGGCATAGCTGCCCACCCCCATGGTCGCCAACAACGGCAGGTCGCGCATCAGTGCTTTCTCCTAGGATCGCGTTCTTGCGGCCAGCCTATCCAGAGGGGCGGCGCGCGAGCAAGTATTAGTCCGTGAGCGCAGCCTCCGTCCGCTGGCGCACCCGTTCGGCGGCCAGGTCTCGGATCGCGTCGACGATATCGTCGGGCTCGGAGCCGGCCGGGAAGACCCCGGCAACGCCCAGCTTCTGCAACTCCTCCCGGTCCTTGGGCGTCAACACCGAACCGCCGACGACGACGGGCACGGTGCGGTCGGCCGAGCCCAAGCGTTCCATCAACTCCGGCAGGTAGTGGATGTACTCCCAGGAATGGCAGGAGATGCCGATGACATCGACCTCTCCTTTCATGGCCTTTTCGAAAAGGCTTTCGGCGGTGTTGAAGACGCCGGCGTACGAGACCTCCATCTGCGCTTCCCTCAAGAACCGGGTCACGGCGATGGCGCCATTTTCGTGCTGGTCGATGCCCATGACCCCGATCAGTATCCTGGCTTGGCTCATGGCACGGCCTCAGATCACCGCTTCCATCT
Organism: Alphaproteobacteria bacterium; assembly: GCA_030746295.1. The sequence continues at coordinate 9,508 of JASLMY010000183.1, forward strand.
GGCCGAGCGGGTCGTAGGCCTCGCCGCAGCCCAGGCGGAAGACACCCGCGATCTCGCCGGCGGTGGCGCCCGCCTCGAAGGCGTCGACGGTCAGCGCCAGTAGGTTGCCCGAGCCGGTCTTGCTGGCCTCCAGGACGGGCTGCAGTCCGGCCCGCAAGCGCGCCCGATCGCGGCCTTCCTTGAAGGCCTTGATGCGCTCGATATGCGCCGTGCAGGGCGGGGACTTGGCATCGGTCAGATCGTGCAACATGGTGTCTTCCTCTTCCGACATCCGGTGCACGTTGACGCCGACCACCTTGTCCTCGCCGCTGGCGACGTTCTGGCTCTGGCGTTCCATGGCGGCGTGGAAGATTTCCCTGAAGTAGCCTC
>JASLMY010000184.1 GCA_030746295.1 Alphaproteobacteria bacterium
GCGGGCCTGGCGCAGGCCGGGCTTGCGGTCCAGGTCCCCAACATCCAGATCGTCATCTGGATTTTGACCGTGGTGTTGATGCTGTCCTTCGCGACCCTGATCGCCCGCACCAGCCTCGGCCGGGCGCAGCGCGCCTGCGAGCAGGACCGGCCGATGGCGGCGCTGCTCGGCATCAACGTCGACCGGACGATCTCCTACACCTTCGTCATGGGTGCCTCGCTCGCCGCCGTGGCCGGTGTCATGCACGTGCTCTACTACGGCGTCATCGACTTCTACATCGGCTTCCTGGCCGGGCTGAAGGCCTTCACCGCCGCCGTTCTAGGCGGCATCGGATCGCTGCCGGGGGCGATGCTGGGCGGACTCCTGATCGGCCTCATCGAGGCCTTCTGGTCGGCCTATTTCTCGATCGAGTACAAGGACATCGCCGCCTTCGGCGTTCTCGTCCTAGTGCTGATCTTCCGGCCCACCGGGCTCTTGGGCAAGCCTGAGGTGGAGAAGGTCTGAGCGCGTGACGGTGAACAACCAAGCGGCCGGCGAGGACGGCGGCATGGGCGCCGCTCTGGCCGCGGCCATCAAGGAGGCGTTCCTCGCTGCGCTCGTCACCGTGGTCTTGGCGGTCCCCATCATCGGCATGCGGACCTTCGATTCCGGCGGCGGCATCCTCGGCATCGACTATCGCTGGGTGGCGGTCGCGACCGGCGTCGTGATGGTCTTCTTTGGCCGTCTCTACATGGCCCTGGCGCGGCGGCGGCGGGTCATGGCGGGCGCCGTCATCGCCGCCGTCGGCGCCGCGGTCATTGCCCATTTCGGATTTGTCCTGGAGCCTTTGGCCACGGCCGGCATCGCCGGGGCGGTGATCGTCTCGGGCATCCTCCGTTTGTCGATGACCGGCATCGGCGAGCAGCCGGCGATGGCGACGGCTGTAAATATGGGGCGACGGGCCGCGCCGTTCCTGCTCTTCGCTGCCGTCGCCTTCGCCGTGGCGCTGCCGTTCTTCAAGTTCTCCAACCGCTACGTGATCGACATCGCGACCCTGATGCTGATCTACGTGATGCTGGGCTGGGGCCTCAACATCGTCGTCGGCCTGGCCGGCCTGTTGGATCTCGGCTACGTCGCCTTCTACGCGGTCGGCGCCTACTCCTACGCCTTGCTGGCGATCCACTTCGATTGGTCGTTCTGGGTCTGTCTGCCGCTCGCGGGCGCGCTGTCGGCGCTCTTCGGCATCATCCTCGGCTTTCCGGTGCTGCGGCTCAGGGGCGACTATCTCGCCATCGTCACGCTGGGCTTCGGCGAGATGGTTCGGATCATCCTGATCAACTGGTACGAGGTCACCAAGGGGCCGGATGGCCTATCGGGCATTCCGCGGCCCAGCTTCTTCGGCCTGCCCTTCAAGCGTCGCCCACCCGAGGGGATGGAGAGCTTCCACCAGTTCTTCGACCTCGACTATTCCAGCATGCACCGGCTGACCTTCCTCTATTTCCTGATCCTGGCGCTGGCGCTGGTCACCAACTTCTTCACCGAGCGGATCCGGCGCCTGCCGGTGGGCCGGGCCTGGGAGGCGTTGCGGGAGGACGAGATCGCCAGCCGCGCGCTCGGCATCAACCCGACCAACACCAAGCTCACCGCCTTCGCCATCGGTGCCATGTTCGCGGGCTTCGCCGGCTCCTTCTTCGCCACCCGGCAAGGCTTCATCAGCCCCGAGAGCTTCGTCTTCCTGGAAAGCGCCATCGTGCTCTCGATCGTGGTGCTGGGCGGCATGGGCAGCCAGATTGGCGTCGTCGTCGCCTCCTTCGTCCTGATCGTGGTGCCGGAGCTCATCCGCGAGCTCGCCGAATACCGGATGCTGGCCTTCGGCGTCGGCATGGTGCTGATCATGATCTGGCGGCCGCGCGGCCTGATCGCCCATCGCGAGCCGAGCTTGCGGCTGCACCGCCGCGGTTTCTTCGCTGCCAATGCCGCCAATGCCCGCGGGGACGAAGGCGAATGAGCGTCGCCGAACAGTCGCCACCGCTGCTCGAGGTCGAGCACCTGACGATGCGGTTCGGCGGCCTCGTCGCCGTCGACGACCTTTCGTTCCGGGCCAGGCAGGGCGAGATCACCGCCATCATCGGCCCGAACGGCGCCGGCAAGACCACGGTCTTCAACTGCTTGGCGGGCTTCTACAAACCGAGCGTCGGGCGCCTCGCCTTGAACCGGCCCGACGGCCGGGCCTTCCTCTTGGAGCGGCTGGAAGGCTTTCGCATCGCCAAGGCCGGAGTGGCGCGGACCTTTCAGAACATCCGCCTCTTCACGGCCATGTCGTGCCTGGAGAATCTGGTCGTCGCCCAGCACAACAAGCTGATGCGGGCCTCCGGCTTTTCCGTCTTCGGCGTCCTCGGCCTGCCGGTCTACCGCCGCGCCGAGCGGGCCGCGGTGGCCCTGGCGGCCGAGTGGCTGGAGCGTTTGGGCCTCACCGCCTACGCCGACGAGGCGGCCGGCAACCTGCCCTATGGCGCCCAGCGCCGTCTGGAGATTGCCCGCGCGATGTGTGCCGGGCCGGTGCTGCTCTGTCTCGACGAGCCCGCGGCCGGCCTCAATGCCCGCGAGAGCGCCGAGCTCAACGACCTCCTGCTCGAGATCCGCGAGCGCTATGACATCGGCATCCTTCTGATCGAGCACGACATGAGCGTCGTCATGGGCATTTCCGATCATGTCGTGGTGCTGGACTATGGCCGCAAGATCTCCGACGGCACGGCCGAGGAGGTGCGTGCCGACGAGGCGGTGATCCGGGCCTATCTCGGCGAAGAGGACGAGGACGAGGACGAAGAAGCACCGGCCTCGGAGGCGGCGCCATCGCCGCCGCCGGGGCAGGGGGGTGGCGATGCTTAGGATCGAGGACGTCTACGCTTCCTACGGCCATATCGAGGCGCTGCGCGGCGTCGAGATGCATGTCGGCGAGGGCGAGATCGTCGCCCTGATCGGCGCCAACGGTGCCGGCAAGTCGACCCTGCTGATGACGATCTGCGGCGACCCCCGTGCGAACCGCGGCCACATCTATTTCGACGACGAGGACATCACCGGCCTCAGGACGCATCAGATCATGCGGCTGGGCATTGCGCACGCGCCCGAGGGGCGGCGCATCTTCCCTCGCATGACGGTGATGGAGAACCTGCAGATGGGGGCGATCACGGCCGACCCCAAACACTACGATGACGATCTGGAACGGGTCTTCACGCTCTTTCCCATCCTGAAGGAGCGCATCGGCCAGCGCGGCGGCACGCTGTCGGGTGGCGAGCAGCAAATGCTGGCGATCGCCCGCGCCCTGATGGCCCGGCCCCGACTGCTGTTGCTCGACGAGCCTTCGCTCGGCCTGGCACCGATGATCGTCAAGCAGATCTTCCAGGTCATCCGCGAGATCAACCTCGAGTACATCATCACGGTATTCCTCGTCGAGCAGAACGCCTATCACGCCCTTCGGCTGGCCAACCGGGGCTACGTCATGGTCAACGGCCGCATCGAGATGACCGGGCCCGGGCGGGAGCTCTTGGATAATCCGGAGATCCGCGCCGCCTATCTCGAAGGCGGCCGCTAGCAGAAGCGGAGGCGGAGGTGAAGGAACAGATCCTGGTCTTGATCGGCATCGACCTGCCGGTCTTCATCGGCATGACGCTCGTCGTCATGGGCGGTGCAGCACTTCTCGTCGGACATGCCGTGGCAGGCGCGTGGCGGCCGGTCTGGCAGGTGATTTTCTATAGCCTGCTGCTCGGCATCACGACCCGCTTTTTCAGTCTGGCACTCTTCTACGGCGATCCCTTCTTCGCGCCCGAGCGCTGGCTGCATGGCGCGATCGTCGATTCGATCTGCCTCGTCGTCTACGGCCTCGTCGCCTACCGCATCACCTATGTGGCGCGCATGGCGAGCCAGTATCCTTGGCTCATTAGCCGCGTCGGCCTCTTTTTCTATCGCAGGATAGAGCGTTAGCGGTTGACGCCCGGCCCGTCTGGGTGATTATTCTGCCTGCAGGGCCGGGCATGGAGTACGGCCTGTCCGGTGTGTGGCGGACAGGCGTGAATGTGCCGCCCGGCGATTGCAAATTCGGGAGGATTCAAAGAGATGACGATACTAAGGACCACTCTAATCGGCGCGGTTGCGGCCGCGGTCCTCGGTCTCGGCGCCGCCGGCGCACAGGCCGAGATCAAGATCGCGACCGCCGGACCGATGACCGGCCAGTACGCGGTCTTCGGCGAGCAGATGAAGCGCGGCGCCGAAGCCGCGGTTCGGGACCTGAACGCCAAGGGCGGCGTCTTGGGACAGCCGCTGGCGCTCGACATCGGCGACGATGCTTGCGATCCCAAACAGGCGGTGGCGGTCGCCAACCAGATGGTGAACAAGGGGATCGTCTTCATGGCCGGGCATTTCTGCTCCGGCTCCTCGATCCCGGCTTCGGACGTCTACAACGAGGAAGGTATCCTGCAGATCTCGCCGGCCTCGACCAACCCGCAGCTGACCGAGCGCGGCCTCGACAACGTCTTCCGCGTCTGCGGTCGCGACGACCAGCAGGGCACCATCGCCGGCAACTATCTCGCCGACACGTACAAAGGTAAGAAGATCGCCATCGTCCACGACAAGCAGGCCTATTCCAAGGGCCTGGCCGACGCCACCAAGGATCGCCTCAACAAGCGCGGCGTCACCGAGTCGATGTACGACACCATCACCGCGGCCGAGAAGGACTACACGGCCTTCGTGACCAAGCTGAAGCAGGCGAAGATCGACGTCCTCTACTACGGCGGCTATCACACCGAGGCCGGCCTGATCGTGCGGCAGATGCGCGACCAAGGCTTGAAGACGCAGATGATCTCGGGCGATGCCTTGGTCACCGACGAGTACTGGGCGATCTCGGGCAAGTCCGGCGAGGGAACGCTCATGACCTTCGGTCCCGACCCGCGCAAGAGCGCCGCGGCCAAGGCCGTCGTCGAGGATTTCCGTAAGGGCGGTTACGAGCCCGAGGGCTATACGCTCTACACCTATGCCGCAATCCAGGCTTGGGCGCAGGCGGTCGAGAAAGCCGGCTCCACGGATCTCGGCAAGGTTATGGGTGCGCTCCACGGCACCAACTTCAAGACGGTGCTGGGCGAACTCACCTTTGATGACAAGGGTGACATCAAGCAGCCCGCCTATGTCTGGTACGAGTGGAAAGACGGCAAATACGCCGAGAGGTAACCGCCTTGCCGCAAGGCCCCCTCGGCGGGGCCCGGCGGCGAGCGAGACGACAACGGGAACGGCCCGGCGCGCGATCGCCCGGGCCGTTTCTCGTTGCTGCGGAAAGCGCTTTGGTTTGGTCGGTCGGAGGCTCAGGCGGTGCTGCGCCGTCGGCCGAGGCCGATATTCTTGGCGAACTTGGAGCGTTGCTTGGAGTAGTTCGGCGCCACCATGGGGTAGTCCGAGGGCAAGCTCCATTTGGCGCGATACTCGTCCGGCGTCATGCCGTACTTAGTGCGCAGGTAGCGCTTCAGCATCTTCAGCTTCTTGCCGTCCTCGAGGCAGACGATGAAGTCGTCCTGAATCGAACGGCGTACCGGCACGGCCGGCTTGGCGGCGTTGACCTGGGGCTGGGCCACGGTCGACTGCAACCCGTTCAACGACTGATGCACGGTCTTGATGAGGTCTGGAATTTCCGTCGCCGGCAGGGGATTGAAGCTCAGATAGGCAGAGACGACGTCCGCCACCAAACGCAGCATTTCATCCCGGGACAGGCGTTCGCCGTTGTCGTTGCCCATTCTTTTGGTCCACGGCCAAGATCTAATCTTACTTCGCATATCGATTACTGAATTGTCAAGAACATCGAATGAACAAATTAATATTTGGTCAAAATAAACGGGAATATCGCTATGCCGCCGCGTATTCCGGTACTTCGTGGACATTTCGTTTAGTGTCCGTCTTTGCCTTTGTCAATTTGGGCGAGAGCCGTTTCGATGGCGCCTAAGGGGGAACGATCGAGCCTGACGCCGCGACAACTTGTGTAGTCTTGGCGGCTGATCTCGATATATGGTATGGAAGCACCCTCGATCGGGGAGGGGTCGGGGTCTCGAATCCGCGCTCGGTGGCCGGGCTCGAGGGCCGCGCCCGCGTCCCGAACGAGGTGCTGCGGCTGCGAAGTATTTGGCAAAAAGGCGGATCGAATGGCGCTCAGTACCCCCGTTGCCGCGTTACCCTGTGGCGGCGACTTCTTCGCCGAGGACTTGGCCGACCGCGATCCTGAGCTCTACGTGGCGTTGGAGGGTGAACTCGGGCGTCAACGGGAACAGATCGAGCTGATCGCCTCGGAGAACATCGTCAGCCGCGCGGTCCTGCAGGCCCAGGGCTCGGTGCTGACCAACAAGTACGCCGAGGGCTATCCCGGCCGGCGCTATTACGCCGGCTGCGAGCAGGTCGACATCGCCGAGAGCCTGGCGATCGCGCGTGCCAAGCAGTTGTTCGACTGCGGCTTCGCCAATGTCCAGCCGCATTCCGGCTCGCAGGCCAATCAGGCCGCCTTCATGGCCTTGCTGCGGCCGGGCGACACGGTCATGGGCCTGTCGCTCGCCGCCGGCGGTCATCTGACGCACGGCTCCAAGGTCAACCAGTCGGGCAAGTGGTTCCAGGCGGTCCAATACGGTGTCAGGCGCGATGATGCCAGAATCGATTTCGACGAGGTGTCCCGGCTCGCCGACCAACACCGGCCGAAGATCATCATCGCCGGCGGTTCGGCCTATCCGCGGACGATCGACTTCGCCCGCTTCCGCGAGATCGCCGACGCGGTCGGAGCTGCCTTGATGGTGGACATGGCGCATTTCGCTGGCCTGGTCGCCGGTGGCGCCCATCCGAGCCCGCTGTCGCTGGCCGACGTGGTCACGACGACGACGCACAAGACGCTACGCGGGGCCCGGGGCGGCATGGTCCTCTGCAATGATGGCGAGCTTGCCAAGAAGGTGAACTCGGCCGTCTTCCCGGGCCTCCAGGGCGGCCCGCTGATGCACGTGATCGCCGCCAAGGCGGTGGCCTTGGGAGAGGCCTTGCGGCCGGATTTCGCGGCCTATGCCCACGCCGTCGTCGAGAACGCGCGGGTCTTGTCGGCAACCCTGATCGGGCGCGGCTACGACATCGTTTCCGGCGGTACCGATACGCACCTGCTGCTGGTCGACCTCAGATCCAAGGGTCTGAAGGGCGACCAGGCGGAGGCCGCCCTTGAACGGGTCGGCATCAGTAGTAACAAGAACGGCGTGCCCTTCGATCCCGAGAAGCCGACGGTAACGTCGGGGCTGCGCTTCGGCTCGGCCTTCGGCACCACGCGTGGCTTCGGGCGGCCCGAGTTCGAGGCGATCGGGGAGATGATCGCCGACGTCCTCGACGCCCTCGGCGCCGGCCGCGACGAAGGCCCGCCCGGCCTCGCCGACAGGGTCCGGGCGATGTGTGCGCGGTTCCCGATTTACCCGGCCTCGCACTGACGGCACTGATCGCCGCGCGAGGATGGCTCGAAGCAAGAAGTAGGAAAGAACATGCGCTGTCCGTTTTGCGGCTTTGGAGACACGCAGGTCAAGGACTCTCGACCCGCCGAGGAGAACGCCGCCATCCGTCGGCGACGCGCCTGCCCCGACTGCGGCTCGCGCTTCACCACTTTCGAGCGGGTGCAGATCCGCGAGCTCACGGTCTTGAAGAAGAACGGCCAGCGGGTGCCGTTCGATCGCGACAAGCTGTTGCGTTCGATTCTGATCGCGACCCGGCGACGGCCGGTGGATCCCGAGCGGATCGACCGGATCGTCAGCGGCATCCAGCGTCGCCTGGAGAGCAGCGGCGAGAGCGAGGTGCCGACCACAGCCATCGGCGAGTTGGTGATGGACGCGCTCTCCGGCCTGGACCAGGTCGCCTATGTCCGCTTCGCCTCCGTCTACCGCAATTTCCGGGAGGCCAAGGATTTCGAGGCCTTCGTCGAGCAACTCGGCAGCGCCGAAGGTGCAGGCGAGCACGACTGATCCGGCCACCGATGCGCGCCATATGCGCGCCGCCCTGGCCTTGGCGCGCCGGGGCCTGGGGTGCGTCTGGCCGAACCCGGCCGTGGGCTGCGTCCTGGTGGGCGACGGCGTCGTCGTCGGCCGTGGCTGGACCCAAGCCGGCGGCCGGCCCCATGCCGAGACCGAGGCCTTGGCCCGTGCCGGCGACTTGGCCCGGGGATCCTCTGCCTACGTCACCTTCGAGCCGTGTTGCCACCAGGGCGAGACGCCGCCCTGCACCGAGGCCTTGATCGAGGCCGGGGTCGCCCGGGTCGTCGCCGCCATCGTCGATCCCGACCCCCGCGTCGCCGGCGCCGGTCTCGCCCGTCTGCGGGATGCCGGCCTGGAGGTGGTCTCAGGCGTCCTCGAGGACGAGGCGCGGGCGCTCAATGCCGGCTTCATCTCGGCGCAGACGCGGGCGCGGCCGCTGGTCGCCCTCAAGCTGGCGAGCACGCTCGACGGCAAGATCGCGACCCGACGGGGTGAGAGCCGATGGATCACCGGTACCGCGGCGCGCCGGCGGGTACACCTGCTCAGGGCCGAATACGACGCCGTCATGATCGGCTCGGGCACCGCTCTCGCCGACGACCCCGCGCTCACCTGCCGGCTGGCGGGGCTGGAGGATCGCTCGCCGGTCCGCGTCGTCGTCGACGGCGGCCTGCGCCTGGACCCGGCGAGCGCCTTGGCTCGGTCCGCGGGCGAGACTCCGGCCTGGTGTCTCACCGGCTCGGGCGACGCGGCACGGACCGCGGCCCTGACGGCGCATGGTGTCACGGTCCTGAAGGTCGCGGCCGGCGCCGACGGTCGGGTCGACCTGGCGGCCGCGTTGGAGGCCCTGGCGGCGCGCGGCATCACCCGGCTGTTGGTCGAGGGCGGGGCCGGTCTCGCGGCCGCCCTGATCGGCACCGGCCTGGTCGATAGGCTCTATTGGTTCCGGGCCTCGGCGCTCGCGGGCGACGACGGGCTGGGCGCGCTCGCATCGCTCGGGGTCGATCGGATCGAGCAGCTTCGCCGCCTGGTTCGGACCACGATCGAGCCGATTGCCGACGACCTACTGGAAACCTATACGCTTCCGACCTTATAAAGGGGCATGTTTACGGGCATCGTCACCGATATGGGTCGCGTGCGCGAGGTCGTGCCGAAAGGCGACACGCGTTTCGTCATCGAGACCAACTACGATATGGACGGCATCGGGATCGGCGCCTCGATCGCTTGCGATGGCGCCTGCCTCACCGTCGTCGAGAAGGGGCCGGACTGGTTCGCGGTGACCGCCTCGGCCGAGACCTTGGCGCGCGCCACGCTGTCGGAATGGGCGGTCGACCGGCGGATCAACCTGGAACGGCCCTTGCGGGTCGGCGACGAGCTCGGCGGCCATATCGTCACCGGCCATGTCGATTGCCTGGCCGAGGTCATCGAGATGCGGGCGGAAGGAGACTCGGTGCGCTATCTCTTTCAGGTGCCGGACGAGTTCGCGCCCTACGTCGCCTCCAAGGGCTCGGTGGCGCTGAGCGGCGTCTCTTTGACGGTGAACGAGGTCGAAGGGACCCGTTTCGGCGTCAACGTCATCCCCCACACCCGCGCCGTGACGACCTTCGGCGACTGCCGGGAGGGCCACAGGCTCAACATGGAGATCGATATTCTGGCCCGCTACGTAGCCCGGCTGATGCAGGGGGACGGGGGCCGATGACGCACGAGTACCTGTCCGATATCGAGGACATTCTGGAGGACGCGCGCAAGGGCCGGATGTTCATCCTGGTCGACGACGAGAGCCGCGAGAACGAGGGCGATCTCGTCATCCCGGCGGCGATGGCGGATGCCGATGCGATCAACTTCATGGCCAAGTACGGCCG
>JASLMY010000185.1 GCA_030746295.1 Alphaproteobacteria bacterium
GTCCGGGCCGAGCCCGCGACGTCTAGCCGAGGTCGTCTACGATGGTATTAAATCAAGGGCCACCGCCGCGTGGTGAACGGCAACAGCCATCAAGGGGAGGGGACGTATGGGACGAGAGATCGAGATCGGGGCCGCCGACGGTGGCACCTTCGCCGCTTATCTGACGCTGCCCGAGCGCAAGCCAGCGCCGGCATCGTTCTGCTGCCGGAGGTCTTCAACACCAACGAGCACATCCGCTCGGTCGCCGACGGCTATGCCTCGGACGGTTTCGCCGTCCTCGCACCCGACGTCTATTGGCGCCAGGAAGCCGGCAACTACCTGCCCTACACCGACGAAGGGCGCGCGAAGGCGCAAGCGCTCAGGGCGGAACTGGACACCGATCAGTTCGCCCGCGACCTCGGCGACGCGGTCGCCGCCTTGAAGGCGCGCCCCGACTGCACCGACAAGGTCGGCGTCATGGGCTTTTGTCTCGGCGGCAAGTTCGCCTACCTCTCCGGCACGCGGCACCCGATCGACGCGGCGGTCAGCTACTACGGCGTGCAGATCGATCAGCATCTGGACGAGGCAGACGCGCTCGGCTGTCCGATTCTGATGCATTTCGCCGAAAACGATCCGCACGTGCCGCCCGAGACCGTGACCGCGATCGGAGAGCGGATGGGCGCCTGGGCGAACGTCGCCATCGAGGTCTATCCGGGCACCGAGCACGGCTTCAACCGCTACGGCTACCCGCCGCACAACGAGGCCCAGGCGGCGATAGCACGAGCGCGGACGTTGGACCATTTCCGCCGCTTCTTGTCGTAGTCGGGCCTATCGAGGGGAGGGGACCACGTGAGCGACGGAGTAGCGCACATCGACGCGCCGGCCTTGAAGGCGGCGCTGCATGACGGCGGCGAGATCGCCTTGTTGGACGCGCGCGAGGAGGTGCCGTTCGGCAAGCGCCATCTCTTCATGGCCGCCTGCCTGCCGGCGGGCCGGCTGGAGCTGTTGGTCAACGACCTGGTGCCGCGTCGCGGCACCCGCATCGTCTGGTGCGACGACGGCGAAGGCCTGGCCGACCGTGCCGCCCGGCGGATGTCGGCGCTGGGCTACTCGCACGTCTCGGTGCTGGAGGGCGGCGTCGGCGCCTGGGAGGAGGCCGGCTACCGGGTCTACAGCGGGGTCCACGTCCCCAGCAAAGCCTTCGCCGAGGTCGTCGAGCACGAGGCCGGCACGCCCTGGATCGATGCCGAGGCGCTCGGCGCCCTGATCGACGCCGAGGCCGACATCGCCATCTTCGACAGCCGCTCTTTCGAGGAATACAACGACAACAGCATTCCCGGTGCCGTCAGCGTGCCGGGGGCGGAGCTCGTGCATCGGGTGGCCGACCTCGTGCCCTCGCCCGAGACCACCATCGTCGTCAACTGCGGCGGCCGCACCCGCTCGATCATCGGCGCCCAGTCGCTGATCAATGCGGGCGTCCCCAACCGGGTGGCGTCGATGAAGGATGGCACCATGGCCTGGCATCTGGCCGGTTTCGAGGTCGTGCAGGGGGCCACCCGCCAACCGCCCGAGGTGAGCGAAGCCGGCCTGCAACGCGCCCGCGAGGCGGCGGCGCGGGTCGCCCGGCGCTGCGGCGTCCGGACCATCGACCGGACGACGCTCGACGCCTGGCGCGCCGAAGCGGATACCCGCACGTTGCATATTTTGGACGTGCGCACGCCGGCGGAATTCGAGGCCGGCCACCTCACCGACGCCCGCCCCGCGGCCGGCGGGCAGTTGGTGCAGGAGACCGATGCCCATGTCGCGACCTGGGGCGCCCGCATCGTATTGGTCGACGACGACGGCGTCCGCGCCACCATGACGGCATCGTGGCTGCAACAGATGGGCTGGACGGAGACCGCGGTCTTCACCATGGAGCCGGGCACCGACGGACTCGCCGTCGGGCCGCACGCGCCGCGCATCCTCGGCCTCAAGGGCGCGGCCGCGCTGACGATTGCCCCGCTTGAGCTGCAGGCGCGACTGGCGGCCGACACGAGCGCGGTCGTCGATTTGGGCTCGAGCCGCGAATATTCAGAAGGCCATGTTCCCGGCGCCTGGTTCGCCCTTCGTTCGCGTCTTTCCGAGGCGTTGGCCAAGTTGCCCGCCGCCGAATTCCTGGTGCTGACCTCTCCTGACGGGGCCTTGGCGCGGCTGGCGGCGGCCGATCTTGATGGCACTCTCGCCATACCGGTGGCGATTTTGGACGGCGGCACCCGAGCCTGGGCTGCGGCGGGCCTGCCGCTAGAAGCGGGGTGGTCCCGGATGACCTGCGCGGCCGACGACGTCTGGCTATCGGCCCGGCAACGCGACGGAGATCGCGAAGCGGCAATGCGCGAATACCTGGCCTGGGAGATCGATCTGGTCAACCAGATGGCGAGCGACGACGACCACCGTTTTCGGGTCGTCGCCGACTGACCCGCTCTTCAAAGCGTGTAGAGGCGGCCGAATTCGGGCAGTTTGTCGTCGACTCCGGCGAGCCTGAGGCAGTGCCAGGCCAGGGCGTGGTTGGAGGAGGTGACGGGCTTGCCGACCTCGGCCTCGATCTCGGCTGCGCATTCGGCCAGACGCAAACTGGTGCAGGAGAGGAAGACCGCCTCGACCGCGTCCACTTCCGCGATCTGACCGATCGCCTGGCGAATGCTGGCGGTCGTGATCCGGGCCGCGATTCGGTCGTCCTCTTCGTTGAAGGAGCCGAAGACCGGCACCCGATAGCCTTTTCCCTCGATATATTCGCGAACCTGTTGGTTCACGTCGTCGCGATAAGGTGTCAGCACACCGATGTTTTTGGCGCCGAAGGCATCAAAGGCGGCAAAGGCGGCCGTGATCGGCGTCGTGCAGGCGGCATCCGGCCGCGCCTTTCGAATTTGGGCGAAGACCCCTTCCTCGCCGATCACCATCGAGGCCGAGGTGCAACCGAAGGCGACGACGTCCAGATGCAGATCGGGCAGGATCACATCGGTCCGATCGGCGATCAGCGCCTCCATCTCGCGCAGGGTCTCGGGCGTGATCTGCGACGAATTCGGGATCCGGGATTCGTAGAACGCCACCCCCGGCTTGCGCACGATCTGCCGGAACTCGTGCTCCATGGTCTGGTCGGTGGCCAGAACGATCAGGCCGATGGCCGCCTCGTGGGCGATGCCGGCGTCGGTCTCGAAGGGCAGGTTCGATATGTAATTCCAATCGGTTGCGGCTGTTTTCTCGTCCAGCATATCGATTTCTCCCATAGCCTCGGTCAGTGCACGTCCTCATACCGCATGCCGGCCAAGTCCAAGTCCGGCGTCCGCTGCATGACGAGGTCGGCCAGGATCGCGGCGGAGCCGCAGGACATGGTCCAGCCCATGTGCCCGTGGCCGGTGTTGAGGAACAGGTTCTCGTAGGGCGAGCGATCGATGATCGGCAGCCCCGTCGGCGTCATCGGGCGCAGGCCCGCCCACAAGGCGGGCTCGGAATAGTCGACCGCGGTCGGGAACAGGTCCTTGGTTCGGGCCAGCATGCCCCGGAAGTCCTTCGGTCGGTAGCTGTTGTCGTAGCCGGCGAACTCAGCCGTCGCCGTGACCCTGAGCCGTCGCCCCATGGGGCAATAGGCCAAGAGGTTGTCCTCGTCGACGCCGCCGATCACGGGCCCCTCGTGCCCTTCGGCGATTTGCAGCGTCGCGGAATAGCCCTTGATCGGATAGATCGGCAGATCCATGCCCAACTGGCGCAACAGATGCGGGCTGTAGATGCCGAGCGCCAGGACAAAAGCATCGCCGCCGACCCGCTCGCCGGAGGTTTCCACCGCCTCGATCCGTTGCCCGTTGGCGACCAGGCCCTTGATTTCGGTGTTCATCCGAAGAGTTGCACCCAATTCCTCGCATTTGCGTGCGAGCGCCTGGGTGAAGAGATGGGCATCGCCGCTCTCGTCGGTGACGGCGTAGAGGCCGCCGGCGATGTGCTCGCGGGCGGGCTCCAGGGCCGGATCCTTGGCAATCAGGGCGTCTCGGTCGAGGATCTCGATCTCGATGCCGTTGCGGCGCAACATCTCCGACTTCTGCGCTCCGGCTTCGAAGCTCTCGGGCGTCCGGAAGAAGTACAAGAGGCCGCCGGTATTTCCGTCGTATTCGACCCCCGCCTCGGCCACGACCTCGTTCAGCTTGGCCTGGCTGTAGACGCATAGCCGAGCCTTGCGTTCGGTGTTAAGATTGGTGCGTACAGGCTTGCATTCTTTCAGGAATTTCCATGCCCATCTCCAGAGCGCCGGGTCCAGGCTGGGCCGGAATCGGATCGCCTGGTCGCCGCGGTAGAGCGAGCGCCACATCATCCCCGGCGCCCGCGGCGAGGACCAGGCGTAGGCGTGGCCAGGCGCCACCAGTCCGGCATTGGCGAAGCTCGTGAACATGGCGGGCTCGGCCATGCGGTCGACCACCGTGACCTCGTGGCCCTCGCTCAACAGCTTGTAGGCGACCGCCACGCCGACAACGCCGGCGCCCATGATGACGACATGCATGGCGCCCCTCCTTCGCTTGTCCGGGGCTCAGTCTAGTGCCGGTGGGCCGTGCGGCTCAACCACCAAGCGCGATCGCGCCGGTGCTGCGACCGGATGCCGCGCCGGACGGACCGCCCGCCGCTTGCCTTCGCCGGCCGGGGATTGCGAGGATGTCCGAAGCCGCCCCGCATGGGGCGCGGAGAGCTGGAGAGGGGCGCATGAACTTCCTGACCGAGGAACAAGAGATCTGGCGCGACACCGTCGCCCGCTTCATGGAGCAGGAGATCGGCCGCGACTACATCCGCGATTGCGATGTCGAGCGCCGCTACCCCTACGAAGGCTACGCCAAGGTGGCGGCGCAAGGCTGGCTGCGCCTGCTGATCCCCGAGGATCACGGCGGCGACGGCGCCGACATCTTCACCTATGCCTTGCTTTGCGAGGGCCTGGGCAAATTCGGCTTCGACTTTGCGGCGTCCGTCGCGGTGCCGACCTTCACCGCCATGAACGTGGTCCATCACGGCTCCGACGAGCAGAAGGCCGACTGCCTGGAGCCCTTCATGGCCGGCGATCTGCGTTTTGCGATCGCGATCTCCGAACCTGGTGCCGGCTCCGACGCGGCCAACGTCCAGACCCGGGCGCGGCTGGAGGGCAACCAGTACGTCCTCAACGGCCAGAAGCTCTGGACCAGCGGCGCCTCGGCCGAGAACGTGGTCATGGCGATGCTGGTCCGGACCGATCCCGAGGCCCAGAAGCACGCCGGCCTCTCGGTCTTCCTGGTGCCCAACGACAACCCCGGTCTCGACATCCGAAAACTACCTACTTTCGTCCGCAGGGCAACGGGTTCACACGAGATCTTCATAGACGACTGCAAGTTGCCGACGAGTGCCATGCTGGGCGAGTCGGGGCAGGGCTGGAGCATCATCACCAGCCATTTGGAGCTGGAACGGATCGCCATCGCCGCCGGCTATGTCGGCAACGCCCAGACCGCGGTCGACGACGCGCTGCGCCACGCCCACGAGCGGGTCCAGTTCGAGCGGCCGATCTTTGACTTCCAGGTCATTCAGCACATGCTGGCCGACATGCAGACCCAGGTCGATGCCGCCCGACTGATGGCCTATCGGGCGGCCGAAATGGCGGTACGCGGCCTGCCCTGCCGGCGCGAGGTGGCGATGGCCAAGCTCTTTGCCTCGGAGACCCTACAGACCGTCTCCCGTCAGGGCATGCAGATCCTGGGCGGCGCCTCGACCCTGCCGGAAAGCGACATGGAGCGCTATTTCCGTGAGGGCATGCAGTCGACCATTGGCGGCGGCACCTCGCAGATCCAACGCACCATCATCGCCCGCAGCATGAGGTCCTAGAGGCCGGCGCGACGTCGGGAGCACCCGGGTAGCGGATGCATTGCAGTCGATTCGACCCTCGATTGCACGATAGCGCTTGCTAGCAGATCTCGTTTCCTGATTGAGCAGCGCTCCGGAGAAAGGAAAAAACACCTTTTTATCAACAAGTTATATTTGTTACATCGTCTAACCTGAAGCTTTCTAATTGCAGTCGGGGTCGCGTCCTATCACCCTACTGACCGGGTGTCCGCTCACTGCGGGTGAATTTGGTCATGCTGCATGCTGTCGATAGCAAGCTTTTCATGGTCGACCCGGGCCTCCAGGTCGAGAGCGCCCATTTGAAGCACCTTTTGGCCTATTGGCGCGGCAAATGCGACGGCGCGCGGTTGCCCTCGCGCGCCGCGATCGATCCGGTCGAACTCTCCCGTCACCTGGGCCATCTCTACCTGATCGACGTCATCGCCGCGCCGCTCAGCTTCCGCTACCGGCTCGTCGGCGTCCATATCGCCGACACCATCGCCGCCGATCCGACCGGGTTCTTTCTCGACGAGGCGGTGGGCACGGAGGCGCTGCCGGACCGGCGCCAGACCTTGGAATGGGTGGTGACGGCGCGGGCGCCGCTCAGGCTCTATGGCCGGACCCGGCTGCCGGGGCGCTCGAGCATCGGCTTCGAGGCCCTGAAATTGCCGCTGTCGAGCGACGGCGACAAGATCGACGTCGTCCTCTGCACGCTCCGCTTCGAAGAGGCCCGGGTCCTGCTGGCCAATCGAATCCCGAGCTTCGCCCACGCCGGCGCGCCGGGCCTGGCCGGCTGAGCTGAACGGCAGACGCCGACGATCCGCTGGCCGCGGCCGGCAAAGAGCCTCGCCCCTGCGGCGCCAAAGTGTAGACTGCGCCGATGTCCGATACCGCGTCCGCGCCCCGGCGTCCGGTCCGTCCCGCCCGTCTCGCCCTCTACCTGCTGGCCCTCTGCTCCCTCCTCGGGATCGCCGGGCGAGGCCTGCAAGAGACCTATCCGATCTTCCTCTTGCCGCTCGAGGCCGAATTCGGCTGGAGCCGGGCGAAAGCATCGTCGATCTACTCGATCTCCTTTCTCGTCGTCGGCTTCGGTGGGCCTCTGGTGGGCTGGCTCTACGACCGCTTCGGCCCCCTGACCGTCTATGTCATCGGTGTCGTCAGCATTGCCGTCGCCGGTTTCGGCGCCAGCCAGTCAGCGAGCTACTGGCTGATTCTGCTCTGTCTGGGCCTGGTGTTGGGCTTCGGCTCGGCCTGCGTCGGTGTGGTGCCGTTCGGCGCATTGCTCAGCCAATGGTTTAGGAAACGGCTGAACTTAGCTCTGGCAGTGGCACAATCCTCTTACGGAACCGGCATCTTGATCATGGCGCCAACGGCTCAGTTGCTAATCGATTGGCAGGGATGGCGTAGCGGCTACATGATCTTCGCGGCGCTATTTCTCGCCCTGTTGCCGCTCTTGATGTTGGTGCCCTGGCGGCTCGCCCGGGCCGGCCATCCCGCCTACCGGCGGCGCGACGACGGCACCGAGCGACACCCTATGGCCGAAGGCCCGACCTTGGCCCGGGCCCTCGCCACACCGACCTTCTGGAGCATCGTCTGGTCCTTCGTCTTCACCGGCATCGGCATGTATTCGGTCAGCTTGCAGGCGCCAGCCTATCTGGTCTCGATCGGTTACAGCCCCCAACAGGCGGCAGAAGCCTTCGGCGTCCTTGGGCTGCTGCTGCCGATGGGCGTCATCGGCTTCGGCTGGCTTTCCGATCACATCGGCCGGCAGCGGGCGATGTTCCTGGCCTACGGCCTGTCGATCGCCGGCATTCTTTGCCTCGTCGGCCTCGCCCGCGGCCCCTCGCTGTTGCTCTTGGCCTTCTTCGTGATCTGCTTCGGCGGCACCTTCGGCTCGCGCGGCCCGGCCCTGCTGACGATCGCGGCCCTGACCTTTCAGGGCCCGCATCTCGGCAAGATCTACGGCATGGTGACAATCGGCATGGGCGGTGGCGGTGCCATCGGCGCCTGGCTCGGTGGCGTCTTGCACGACGTTACCGGCGGCTACGCGGTCGGCCATTGGGTCGGGATGGCCAGCCTCTGCGTCGCCAGCATGCCCTTCTTCCTGGTCCGCAGTATGGCCCGGACTTGAGGCCACCGCCCGGAAGTAGGCGAACTCAAATATGCGGAAATTCAGATAGTCATTTGTGTCTAAAAAAGTTTTTCTTCCAGATGGACCTACTTCTTGGAAAAATCTGCCCAGAGCTTAGTCGCCGCTTCGGCGTCACGGACCAGCAGCGAGACATCCGAATCCATATGCGCGGTGGCGTGCAGCAAGGCGTGCGCGGTGGCATTGATGGCCTGCTTGCTCATGGTCGTGATCGCCTGCGGCATCTCCGCCGCGGCGCGGGCCAGCTCCAGCGCCTTGTCGACCGCGGTGCCGTCCTCGGCGATCTCTTCGATCAGGCCCCAGTCGAGTGCCTGCTCAGGCCCCATCTTCTCACACAGGATGACGATACGCTTGGCCCGGGCCGGCCCGACGAGGGCCACAAGGCGCGGGATCGCTTGCCATTGTAGCGTCAGGCCGATCTTGACCTCGGGCACGTAGAGATAGGCCGTCCGCCCCATCACCCGCCAATCGCAGGCGATGGCGATCGCCACGCCGGCACCGACGGCCAAGCCCTCGATCGCCGCCACCGTGGTCTGCGGCATCTCCTCCCAGGCCCGGCAGAGATGCCGGCCCAGGTGAAAGCGCTCGCGCTGGGCAATGAAGCCCTGCTCGGGCCGGCCTTCCTTCAAGTCCGCACCGGCAGAGAAGGCGTTGGCGGCCCCGGTCAGGACCACGGCTCGGGTCTCCTGGTCCTTCTGAAACGCCAAGGCGGCCTCGGTCAGCTCCTCGGTGAGCTGCCGGTCGAAGGCATTCAGGCGCTCGCCGCGATCGAAACGGACGACGGCGACGGGGCCGCCGCGCTCTACGTTGACGTAATTGCCGCTCATCTTTCGCTCCTGTCGTTCAATAAGGCACCGCGGCCCGTTCGTCGGCTTCGCAACCGACCGCCATGCGTCAAGTATCGGTGCCCGAGTGCGCCGGCGGCAAGCTCAGTGGCGCGCCATTTCGTCGCGGGCGCGCGGCCAGAGGGGATCCTCGAAGCGCTGTATCTCCAGGAGATAGCCGTCGGGATCACGCAGGAAGCAGTGGTAGATATTGAAGTCGCCATGGGCCTGGGGCGCCGTCTCGAAGGCGACGCCGCGGGCCGCCAGCCGACTGTGCCAGCCGTCGACGTCGTCGGTCACCAAAGTGACGACCACGCCGTCTGGCTGGACGGCGCGCCCCTCGCGCACCTGACAGATGCCCAGGAAACCATCGGCGCTGACCCGATAGATCCGGCAGCCGCCTTGGTCGAGGACCACCTCCAGCCCCAACGTCTCCTCGTAGAAGGCGGCGCTGGCCCGAAGGTCATGGCAGTAGAGGAAGGTGACCTGCTGATCGAACATGCTTCCTTAACTCCTTCCGCTTACGATCGTCCGGCCTCTGGGGCCCGACGGCAAGAGGCAAGATATCGCCCCTCCGTGACGACCGTCACTCGATTGGGCCGCGGTGGCGCCGATATCTGAAAAGACGCCTCGGATTAGCGGGCACGCCGCACGCCACGACGAGGCTCCGAGGCGTCCAGGGCGGCCGAGAGGCCATTTGTGGAGCCAGTTCATGCCCTTCACGTATGTCATCGACACCCCGTCGCCGTTCGCCCCGCTACCGGAATGGCGACGCTTTCTAGACGGCCTGGAGCGGTTGCCGCAGAACGACGACGGCGTCCGCTTCGCGCTGGCGTCCGCGCGCCGCAGGATCGCCGAATTCGATATCCAAGTCTCTGATGCCAAATCCAAGAAAATTGATCTAAAGAATTGGAATTAAATCTAAATACCTCTCTCTAACAAGCAAGGACAGGGCAGCGCAGCGGCTCAGGTCGCAAGAGCCGCTGCACCCTAGGACACGGTCCCGATCCGCGCCAGACTGGTTGCCTTGCCGTCCTCGTT
>JASLMY010000186.1 GCA_030746295.1 Alphaproteobacteria bacterium
GTCGCCTTCGATCCGAGCGACTCAGGTAACGCCATCGCCGGAGGGCTGCGCAACGGCCGCGCCTACAGGTCGACCGACGGCGGCAACACCTGGCAGTCAGCGACGCGGCCGGCGACTGTCAACGGCCGTGTTCAGGTCTGCTACGCGGCGGCGAACAGCGCCACCATCTACGCCTCGGTGGACGCCAGCCCGTCCCAAATATGGCGGTCGACCGACGGCGGTCAGAGCTACCAGTCGCGCAACGCCACCAGCAACGGTACCGCGGCCAATTTCCTGGGCGGGCAGGGCTGGTACGACAATGTCATCTGGGCCGGCGACCCGACGGACGCGAATCTTCTGATCGTCGGCGGCATCGATCTCTGGCGGAGCACCAACGGCGGCACCACGCTCACTCCCATCAGCACCTGGTGGAGCGAGTTGTCGGCGCATGCGGACCATCACACGATCGTTGCCGACCCCGGTTATGACGGCGCCAACAACAGGCGCGTCTACTTCGGCAACGACGGTGGCGTCTATCGGACGGACGATGTCACGACGGTCGGAAACAATGCGGCCGAGCCCTACACGAACGGCTGGACCGATCTCAACAACGGTTACGGCGTGACGCAGTTCTATTACGGCGCCGGTCACATCGGCACGAACACGATCATGGGCGGCGCCCAGGACAACGGCACGCTTCGCTCTACGCCGGCCCAGGGCGTCAACGCCTGGACCGAGGTCTGGGGCGGCGATGGCGGAGACGTCGCCTCAGACCCGCGCGAGGCCAACCGGGGGTACGGCGAGTACGTCTATCTTCAGATCTTTCGCGATACCAGCGGCGGCACCGCCGCCAACCTGGCGACGGACTATATCTGTGGCCGGTATTGGAATGGGGCGGCTTGGGCCTGGAAACCGGCGCCCTTTACGATCACGGATGCCCGCAACAGCCGAGCGCAGTTCATCGCCCCGTTCGAGCTGGACCCGAACGACCCGGACCGGTTGCTGGGCGGCGCCATGTCGCTTTGGCGGACCGACGACGCGACGACGCCCAACACGGCCAACAGCGGGCCGAGCTGGGCGGCCATCAAGGGGCCCATCGGCAATTCGGTCCGCACCCATTCCATCACCGCGATCGCCATTGCCGACGGCGAGTCGGACATCGTCGTGGTCGGGCATGCCAACGGCAACGTCTATCGCTCGACCGACGCGACGGCGGCGAGCCCGCAATGGCAGCGCATCGACACCAACGGGATCGGCGCCAACCGCCAGTGCCTGGCGCTGACGATCGATCCCGACGACTACGACCTGATCTATGCCGCCTTCGGCGGCTTCCAGGCCGGCAACCTCTGGCGTTCGAACGACGGCGGCCAGAGTTGGGCGGACATCGGTCAGACCTTGCCCGAAGCACCCATCCGGGACATCAGCCTGCATCCCCAGCGCTCGTCCTGGATTTATCTCGCGACCCAGGTCGGCCTCTTCGCCAGCGAGGACGGCGGTGCTACCTGGTCGCCGGCCAACGAGGGCCCGGCCAACGTCGCTTGCCGGGACCTCTTCTGGCTGGGGTGCCGGCTGGTCTGTGTGACCCACGGCCGCGGCATCTTCGAGATGGACCTGTCGATCGCCAACGCTTTCCCGGCTCCGGTCTTGCAGTCCACCGGCACAGAGAGTTATTCCGTGCAGGGCAACGCCTTCACCCGCTACAAGCTCTCGGTTTCGAACCGGGCAAGCTATCCGAATTCGCTCTTCCGCCCATCTCCCGACCTGCCGCCCTGCGGCCAGAATGCCAGCGCTGCGCGGACCTGGGTCGACATCTATGACGGCGACACGGATCAGCGGATTTACGGGTTCTGTGCCCTCGATTCGGCGGACGACCTGGACCGGCTATGGTTCGGGCTGCCTCAGGGCGATGCCCCGCCGGGCAGCGTCTACGTCGTGTTGCGGGACCGGCGATGCCCGGCGAACTACACCTCCAACCCGGTCTCGATAACGGCGCCGGCGGGCGCTCCGGGCCCGACCAATCCGATCCCGGGCGCCACATTGACCGATGACACCGTGACCTTCGAGTGGACGGCCGCCGGCACTCAAGTCTCGCTCTGGTGGCTCTACGTCGGTTCGCGGCGAGGCGGCCGTGATCTTTACGACAGCGGCTCGCTCGGGACCAACTTGTTCGAGACGGTCCCCGGCCTGCCGGCCGACGGCCGCCAACTGTTCGTCCGCCTCTGGTATCGGCGTCACGGCACTGATGGCGGCGGCGAGATCGGGGTCGGCGGAAACCGTCTGGCTCTTGATCGGCGCCGGAGCGGACCTCGAAGCCAAGACGCACGATGCCAATCCCTCCCCCTATGGCGGTATCGGCGCCCTGGGCATCGCCGCCGATGCGGGCGAGATGCATGCGCTCCTGGCGCTGCTGCTCGCCGGCGCCGACGCCCAGGCCACCAATGGCCAAGGCAAGACCGCCGCCACGCTCGCCGCCGAGCAGGATCACCGGAAGATCGCCGACCTTCTCGAGGACCCCGAGCGGGCAAAGCGCACCGCTCGATCGGTCTTCCAAGAGGCATTCTTCGACGCCGTCGGCGATCAGCGCTGGGCCTATGTCCGGACCCTCGTCCGCCACGGCATCGACATCGACGGCAAGGATGACGAAGGCACGACCGCGTTGGGCCGGGCGGCCGCCGAGGGCGCCGAAGCCTCGGTCCGTGCCCTGCTCGACGCCGGTGCGGATGTGAACGCGGTCGACTCGGTCTATGGCGCGAGTGCCCTCCTCGCCGCGGCGGTGGAGGGTCGCGGCACGATCGTACGGACACTGATCGCGGCCGGTGCGGACGTCGGCCTGAAGGCCAAAGGCGACGGCAAGGGCGAGGGCGCCGGTTGGACCGCGCTGATGGCGGCGGCGATGGGCGGCCATTTGGAAATCGTCTCCGAGCTGCTCGCCGCCGGCGCCGACCCGCGGGCCGTGAACGAGGCCGGAAAGACCGCCGCAGACATCGCCAGGAAGGAACGACACGGGGCTTACAAGGAGGTCATTGCCAAGCTGAAGGCCGCGGCATCCGGGGCCGCGCCGGCGCCGAAGCCGAAGCCGAAGCCGACGCCGACGCCGACGCCGCGGCAGGACCGGCCGACCGTCGGCGGCGTGCTCTCCGAGACGCTGAAGGAGCTGCCCGCACTTCCCGACAAGCCGCAGTTCGACTGATGGCGGGCGGGACCATGACGTGGAGGCGGACAATGCTGAAAGGCACAGTCGCGGTGCTCGCGTGGGCGGCCGTGCTCGCCATGGCGGGGTTTGGCGCCGCTCGCGCCGAGGGCACCTGCCCCGATCCCGCCGGGGCCCGTAAATCGGCGGCATGGCGGGCCTTCGAGACGGTGATCAAGAAGCACTACCTCGAGCCTCGGGGCATCACCATGCTGAAGCTTTCAACCGTCGAGCGTCTGCTCGTCATCGGCCATGCCCTGGGCCGCCAGGCGCGCCACGTCGGCGACAGCGCCAGAAACCGGGCGGCCTTCGACTGCCTCAACGTCGGCATCGACCAGGCGCTCGCCGCTGGCACCTTCCACCGCTCCCCTCTCGGCGTCGACGACGGACGAAAGTTCCGAAAGGTTCAGGAAGCCGCGATGGGGATGCACGACGCGCGGGTGGCGAAAGTTACCGGAGTCGGCGCCGACACGCCGGTGCCGTCGGTGTTCGATATGGCCTCGGATCTCGCTCGGGGCGGTGCCTGCGCGGCGCCCATCGCCGCAGCACGGGGCGTCCTCGAAGCGGCACGCCGGACGAGCGTCTCGGGCGCGGCGGAGGGTTCGGCGGCGCGCACCTCGCTCGCCGCTCGGCTCGGACGGTTCTCGGCCCGAGTAGCGGTGCGTGCCCGTGCCCACGCCGAGATCTGGCGCAAGGCGTGCGCCGCCGCGCCGGTCGCCGAATACGCCGGGTTGAAGGCCCTCGGCGATGCCGCCTTCAACGAGCGCGACGGCCTCGGCGCGGTCGCCGACCGGGCGCGCGCGGCGGCCAATGCGGTATGCGGAAGCTCCGCTGGCGGGCAACAGCCGGTGGCGCTGCATGAATTGCCGGAGATCGATCGCGTGCAGCAAACCGTCACTAGGCTCGGCCAGGCGCTGACGAGATTGCGCCGCTATATGGCTACGGAGCGCCAGGCGCTCGTCCTGCCGCCGGATGCCGCCGACCTCGAGGCCGATCGAGATTCGCTCGCCGATGAGATCCGGGCCCTCGAAACCGAGGCGCCGGCCACTGCCGGTAGTGACCGACAGGCGGCGCAGCGTGGGCTCGGCGAAGTCGACCGCGCCATCGGCGAGCTCGCCGCGGCGCCCGATTGCGAGGGCGCGGCGGCGCAGGACCTGCTGCGTGAGCTTCGTGTCGAGCGTGCCCGGCTGGCGCTGCTGGCGGCGGCACCGGAAAGCGATGCGAGCGATGCTCCACGACTGCCGAAGACGGCGCTTCGCCGGCTGAAGACGATGCGCGGGTCGAGCGATATCCTGGCCCGGTTCCGCGCCGGCGAATGGCCGCGCGTGATGTTCGATTGCGGGAAGGTCGTTCGTACCCTCGATGACGGCGCGGCGCCGGACCAAGGGGAGATGCGCCTGGTCGAGCTGCTGCAGAGCGAGCGCTTCATCCGGCAATACGTCGCCGCCGCGGCGCCGGTTCTGGAGCAACGGACACGGGCGCTCCAATGCGTCGCCGAGGCCGCGCGGGGCGAGGGTGAACGCCCTGAAGGCGGCACTGGTTCCGGGAGCGGTGCGGGCGACGGGCCGCTCGGGTTGGCCCGGTCGGCACTCGATGCCTGCAAGTTCAACGAGAGCGCCGAACTCATCAAGAGGCTGACGCCGGGGCCAGAACGCAGCCTGCTGGAACAGCGGTGGACCCGGACGTATACGACCGAGGGCAAGGCCCGCGACCTGGTCGTGGCGGCGAAGACGCTAGAGGACCGGAACGAGCTCGCTGGGGCGATCGCCAAGCTGGAGGAGGCACTTGGGTTGGGACCCTGTCCCCAATCGATCGCCGCCATCAACGCCGCCATCACGGGACTGACGGGGAAGCTCGCGCAAGCCGCCCGTTCGGCGGCCGACGTGGCGGAGGCGGCACTGGAGGCCTGCAAGTTCAACGAGAGCGCCAAGCTCATCAAGGCACTGGAGACCGGCGCCGAGCGTTCGGCATTGGAATCGCGTTGGGTGCGCATGTACGAGACCGAGCGCGACGCCCGTATCCGGCCGATTGGGCCTCGAGATCCCGGTCGAAGTGCTATGAGGAGGGCACGCTGCCTCGCTACGAGGCCAAGGCCCAGCGTGTGCTGGTGCGCGAGTAGCGGCCGCTCGCAGATGTCCGGTCAAGCCGCGAGAGACGGCAAGTCGATGGCGTCGGCGCGCGAGGGCACGTCAGTCAGCAGCAGGCAGCCCGGCTTGTGAGTGATGGCGATCTCGGGCTTGGCCTGCAGCATGGCGTATTGCGGCGTGATGCTGCAGCCCCAGAAGACGCAGATCTCACCCTCGCGGACCTCGACCGCGTCACCGACGAGCGGTGTGGCCAAGTCCTCGATGCCGATCTGGCGTGGATCGCCGATATGCACCGGCGTGCCGTGGGTCAGCGGGAAACGACTGGTGATCTCGATGGCGCGGATCGCGTCCTTGGGCGCCATCGGCCGCATGGTGACGCACATCCGGCCCCGGAACGGCCCCGACGGCTCCAAGGGCAGGTCGGTCATGTACATCGGCACGCAGACGCCCTCGCTGAGGTGGCGCAGCTCGATGCCGTCGCTCACCAGCGCCTCCTCGAACGAGTAGGAGCAGCCGACGGCGAAGCCGACGAAGTCGTCGCGCCAGAGGTGCGCGATGTCGGTCACCTCGTCGACCAGCTCGCCGTGGCGCCAGATGCGATAGCCGCCGATGTCGGTGCGGAGGTCGAGGTCGGCGCCAAGTGTCGGCAGGGTCGGCGCGCCCCGACTGGAGGTGGCGACCAGCGGGCAGGGCTTGGGGTTGCGCTGGCAGAAGGTGGCGAAGTCGAGGGCGAGCTCGCCGGGCAGGATGATCGGGCTCGCCTGCATGTAGCCGGGTGCCATGCCGGTGGTTTGCAGGAAGGGTGGCGACGAGGGGTCGCGGAACAAGAGCCGCGCCTCGTGGCCGGTCGCGATAGAGCCGGGATCGGCGTGGGTCGCCAAAGGGTTGAACTGGGTCATGGTCCGTCACCTCCGAGAATGTCACGCATCGGGCTCGCCCCAACCGCCGCCGCCCGCGGTCTCCATCCACAACCGGTCGTCCCGGTTCAGGCGGCCGGCTTCGGTCTTCGACGACAGCCGTTCACTGCTGCCGTCGGCGCGCTCGACGCGGAATCGGGCCACCCGGCCCGGCGCCCCGCCGGCCGCACCATGGGCGGGATGGAGTGCGCGCTCGAACAAGAGCGAGAAGCTGACCTCATTCGCCAACGAGCGCAGCACCCGGCGGACGCCCCGGCCGCCCGGCTGCCGGCCATCGCCGCCGCTGCCGTCAACCAGCTCGTAGCGCTCGATCAGCACCGGGCTCGCCGCCTCGCTCGCCTCGATCGGCAGGTTCATGGTGTTGCCCATGTGCGTGCGGTGGCCGTCGAGGCCGGCCCTGCCGCGCGAGGCGCCCATGCCGCCGCCCAAGGTCTCGACGTGAACGAAGGGGCGGCCTCGAATCGGGTCCTGGCCGCCGACGGCGAAGACGCCCGCGGTGCCGTAGCTGCCGCCGATCGCCCGCGCGCCCATGGCCGGCGTCAGGGCCTCGAACATCAGGTCGATCAGCCGGTTCGACATCTCCGTGTTGCCGGAGACCACGGGTGCCGGATAGACGCAGTTGACGAGACTGCCCTCGGGTGCCGCCACCTCTACCGGGCGGTAGGCGCCCGAGTTCGGCGGCACGTCGCCACCGGCCAACGCCAAGGCCAAGTAGTAGCATGCCGAGGCGGTGACCGAGATCGGCGCATTGATGGGGCCGCGGGTCTGCGGGCCGGTGCCGGCGAAGTCGCAGCGGATCGAGGCGCCCGTCTTGGTGACGGCGACGGACAGCACCAAGGGGCCGTTGCCTGGGTCCTCGATATAGCCATCGCCGTCGAGGTGCTGGCTGGCCGCATAGACGCCGTCGGGCAGCTCGCCAAGCGCGTGCTCGACCATGCGCTGGCTGTAGCTCTGGGTCTCGGCCAGGATGCGGCGCACGGCCGGTCCGCCGTAGCGACCGACGAGCTCGCCCACCCGGTCGACGCCGCGCTGGTTGCAGGCAATCTGGGCCCGGAAGTCGCCCCTGCGGTCGGCCGGCACGCGCACGTTGGCGAAGAGCAGGGTGCCGACGCCGGGATCGAGCTCGCCGTCTCGGATCACCCGAACCGGCGGGATGCGGAGCCCTTCCTTGACGATCTCGTCGGTGACGGCGGAGCTGCCCGGTGCCGAGCCGCCGATGTCGGGCCAATGCACCCGGCTGGCGGCAAAGCCGAGCACGCCCGCGTCGTCGAAGATCGGCGAGATGATGGTCATGTCCGGCAGGTGAGAGCCGCCGGAATAAGGATCGTTGGTCAGCACCGCATCGCCCGGTCGCCAGGTCTCCAACGGGAAGCTCCGAAGAATGCCCTTGGCCGAGAACGGCATCGCGCCCAGATGCACGGGAATGTCGTTACCCTGGGCAACGACGTCGCCGGCGTTGTCCAAGAGCGCGCAGGAGAGGTCGGAGGACAGGCTCAGGAGCGGCGAGAAGGCGGCCCGTGTCATTACCGACTTCATCTCTTCGCAGATGGCGTAGAGCCCACCGCGCACGACCTCGAAGGTGACGGGGTCGCTTTCCAATTCCAGCCGCGGGCTTGCTTCGTGCGTCATCCCTCGTCCTCGATCGCAAGCGTTCCCGATTGAAGCGCAACGACCCGCTGCCCGTCCAGCACCCGAACCGTGGCCCCGAAGTCCTCGATGATGAGCGGGCCGGCGAGTGCCTGGCCGACCGCGATCGCGCCCCGCGGCAGGACCTCGACTTGCCTGTGGCTGCCGTCCGCCAGCGACAGCGTACGTTGCCGCCGGCCCGGCCCGGCGGCGTGCGCGTCCGTCGCCTCGGGCCAGCCGCCCTGTCGAACGGGCCGGCGGGCGACGAGGCGCAGGTTCACCACCTCCACCGGTTGGTCGGGCAGGTCGTAGCCGTATTCGGTCCGATAGGCGGCGCGGAAGGTCCGGTCCAAGGCCTCGCCGCCAGCGTCGTCGTCCGCGACCGGCAGGGTCTTCTCGAACATCTGGCCCTCGAAGCGGAGGTCGGCTTGGCGCTCCAAGATCGGTTGCGTGCCGGTGCTCTCTTCCTCGGCGAAGAGGGCGCGGGCCCGTGCCTCCAGGTGTCCGAAAGCCTCGGTCAGCGTCGCCGCGTCCAACGCCAGGGCGGGGCGCAGCAGGGTCTGGACGAGGTCGTGGCGGACGTCGCCCAGCATGGTTCCGATGGCGCTGAAGAGCCCGGGATAGGGCGGCACGATGAGGCGTGGCACGCCGACCTCGCCGGCAATCTCCGCCGCATGCAGCGGCCCGGCGCCGCCAAAGGCCACCAGCGTGAAGTCGCGCGGGTCGAGGCCGCGGCGCAGGGTTGCGAGGCGGACCATCTCGGCCATGTTGGCGTTGGCCAGCGTCAGGATGCCGTGTGCCGCGCGTTCCACCGTCCAGCCGAAGGGCCGGGCGATGTGCTCTTCCAGCACACGGCGGGCGGCGGCGACCTCGATCTCCAAGTCCTCGCTGCCGAAGCCGTCGGCGGCGATGTGGCCGAGCGCGACGTGGGCGTCGGTAACCGTCGGCCGCTCACCGCCCCGGGCGTAGCAGGCGGGGCCGGGGTCGGCACCGGCGCTCTCGGGGCCCACCTTCAGGACGCCGAAGGGGTCGATCCAGGC
The DNA here is from genome assembly GCA_030746295.1 of Alphaproteobacteria bacterium. The sequence goes on from JASLMY010000186.1 coordinate 8,840, forward strand.
GATCGAGCCGCCGCCGGCGCCGATCTCGATCAGGTCGATGACCGGGCTCTTGATTGGGTAGCCGCCGACGTCGCGGCCATCGACGAAGCGATCGGCGTAGAACTCGGTGCTGAGCCGAGGCTGGCCGCCCTGGATGACGCCGACCTTGGCCGTGGTGCCGCCCATGTCGAAGGCGATGAGGTCGGCCAGGCCCTCGGCGGCGCCCAGCGCGGCGGTGGCGATCACGCCCGCAGCGGGCCCGGACTCGATCAGGTGGACCGGATAGCGCTCGGCATTGGCGGCCGAGGTGAGGCCGCCGTTCGACTTGACGATACCGAGGTGCTGGATCTCTCGCGCCGCCAATCGGGTGCCGAGGCGGTGCAGGTAGTCGCGCACGGTCGGCCCGATATAGGCGTTGACGGTGACCGTGCTGGTGCGCTCGAACTCGCGGAACTCGGAGGTGACGTCGCTGGAGATCGAGACGAAGGCCTCCGGCAACGCTGCCTGGATCGCCTCACCCAGGGCCCGCTCATGGGCGTCGTCGGCATAGGCGTGCAGCAGCGAGACGGCGACCGCCTCGATCCCCTCGCGCTCCAATTCGCCGACGATCCGCTCGATCTCGGCCTCTGAAAGGGGCACCAGCGCGGTGCCGTCATGGGCCATCCGTTCCCGCACCTCCAGACGCCATTCGCGCGGCACGAGCGGGGCCGAGACCACGGGCTCCAGGTCGTAGAGCCGGGGCCGGGCCTGGCGGCGGAGCGCCAGGATGTCGCGAAAGCCCTCGGTGGTGACGAGGGCGGTGCGCGCGCCCTGCTTCTGGATCAGCGTGTTAGTGCCGATGGTGGAGCCGTGATAGACCGCGCCCGCCGTGACGCCGGTCCGCGTCCGGAAGCGGTCGGTGCCGACGACGGCGGCGACGGACGGGTCCGCCGCCGTCGAAGGCAGCTTGAAGCTGGCGACGATGCGGCCGGCGGCGAGGTCGAGCGCGACCAGGTCGGTGAAGGTGCCGCCGACGTCGAT
>JASLMY010000187.1 GCA_030746295.1 Alphaproteobacteria bacterium
GACGCCAACCTCACCGACGCGATCGACTACGCCCTGCTCGGCGCCTATCTCGGCGAGGTGCTGGTCGACCGGATACCGGTCCTGGAGGGTGTGCCCGCCACGGTCTCGGCGGAAGAGCTCAAATATCTCGGCTCCTGCGCCAGCGTCACCGGCGCCATCAGCATGTTCCATGTCGCCGGCGTGACGCCCGAGGCGCCGACAGCCACGCACGCCTTCGCCGGCGAGCCGGCCGCAGACGAACTCACGGTCAGCGATGAGGATCTCGCTCGCGTCCTGGACTCGCTGCGGACCTTCGACGGCCCGCTCGACATGGTCATGCTCGGCAATCCGCAATACACCGTGCGCGAGCTGGCCCGGCTCGCACACTGGCTCGACGGGCGCAAGATCAGCGCGAACGTCGAGCTGTTGGTCTGCACCAACAGCTTTCAGCGCACCCTTGCCGAGCGCATGGGACACGTGGCGACGATCGAGGCGGCCGGGGCCGAGATCCTGGACATCTGCGGCTGCGGCGTGCGCGAGACGCGCTTTGGCCGGCATGCGGTGCGGGCAGCCGAACGGGTGGTCACGGACGGGGTGAAGTCGGCGCTCTATCTGCGCGACGCCGGCCAGGTGGGCGTCGCCGTCGATACCGCGGCCGAGTGCGTCGAGGCCGCCATCAGAGGAACTTGGCATGGCGGCTGAGCGGATCTTGCGCGGCCGATCGCGGGTACCGGGCAACGCTGCCGGCGAGGCCCTCGTCACCACCGAGCCACTCTGTTTCTCGCCGGAGTATTTCGACATTCCGACCGGCACCTACCTGGAGCGCCGCCACCAGCTCTACGGCAAAAGCCTGGCCGGCCGTATCCTGGTTTTCCCCTGCGGCCGCGGCTTCTCGGGCGGTGCCTACTGTATCTACGCGCTCGCCCGCCACGGCTGCGCGCCCGCCGGGGCGGTCGGCGCCAAGCTCGAATCCGTATCCCTGATCGGCATGGTGCTGGCCAGCATTCCGACCATCGATGAGTGCGAGAGCGATCCCCTTGAGATCATCCGAAACGGCCAGTCCGTCACCGTGGACGCCGACCACGGCCTCGTCCGCCTCGGTTGAGGCGGGCGTTGCGTCAGCCTGCGGGCTCGGCGCCGATCCGGACCAGGGTTTTGCCGATGTTGCCGCCGCGCAGCATCTCGATGAAGGCGTCGGGCGCGCGCTCCAGGCCATCCGCGACGTGCTCGCGATATCGCAACCGGCCCGCCGCCAGCCAGGCGGCCATGGCCTCGATGGCTTCGGGGAAGCGCGGTGCATAGTCGTGGACGATGAAGCCCTCCATACGGAGCCGCTTGGCCAGCACATAGCCTTGCGGACGCAAGCCCCGGTGGTCGTGGATGGGCTTGTCGTAGTCGGCGATGTGGCCGATGACGACCCAGCGTCCCCAATCGTTCATGTGACGCCAGACCAAGTCGCCGACCTCGCCGCCGACGTGGTCGAGGTAGACGTCGACGCCGTTGGGACAGGCTTCGGCCATGGCCTGGCCGAGGTCGTCCGAGGCCCGGTAATTGATTGCCGCATCGAAGCCCAGCACGTCCGTCAGGAAGGCGACTTTCTCATCCGACCCGGCCAAGCCGACGGCGCGACAGCCTTGGATCTTGGCGATCTGACCGGCGATGCTGCCGGTCGCACCGGCGGCGGTAGAGACGAGGACGGTCTCACCCGACTTCGGCCGGCCCAGATCGAGCAAGGCAAAATAGGCGGTCATGCCCGTGCGGCCGAGGACGCTGAGCGCCGTCGAGAGCGGGCCCCGAGCGGGGTCCACCTTGACGACGCCGGCGGCATCGTCGCTGCGGTCGCCGGCACCGTCACTGACACCGTAAAGCTGCCAGCCGAGCTTGGCCTCGATGAACTCGCCGACCCGAAAATCGGCGTGCCGGGATTCGACGATCTCGCCGACGACGGCGCCGGGAAGCACCGTGTCCAAGGCGACGACCTGGCCGTACTGGCCCTGGAACTCGGCCGGATCGCGCATGCGGAGCCGCTGCCAGGGGTCGAGCGAGAGATAGATGCCGCGGACCAGGAACTGGCCCGCCCGGGGCCGCGGCACCGGCGTTTCCACGATCCGGAAGTCGCCAGGCCGCGGCTGGCCCCGCGGGTAGGCGGTGAGCTGCACCTGTCTGTTCACGACCATTGGAGAGGCTATCCGAGCGGTCCCATGGGCGACTATCCTGTGGGAGCCATGATCGCCGGTCAAACGAGCGAGGGATCACGATGCATCCATTGAGCCGCGAGCGCACCGCTCTCATCGTCGTCGATATGCAGAACGGGTTCTGCTCACCGGAAGGCTCGCTAACGCGCATGGGCAAGGATACGACGATGTGCGTCGCCGCGGTGGCACCCTGCCGTCGCCTCGTCGATGCGGCGCACGGGGCGGATGTGCCGGTGATCTACACCCGCATGGTCTACCGCGCCGACTATGCCGATCGGGGCCTCATGCCGCATGAGATCCGCCCCGCCTTGAAAGACCTGAAGGCCTGCGTCGACGGCACTTGGGATGCCGAGTTGGTGCCGGACTTCGTGCCCGAGGCGCGGGACCACGTCTTCGACAAGAATCGGCCCAGCGCCTTCTACAACTGCGGCATGGAAAGCGCGCTCCGCGCGCTCGACGTGAAGACGCTGGTCATCTGCGGCGTCACCACCAACATCTGCGTCGAAAGCACGGTCCGGGACGCGGGCCAACGCGACTACCGCACCTTCGTCGTTGCCGACGCGACTGGCGAGCTGGAGCAAGCCCGGCACGACGCGGCCTTGAAGTCGATGGCTTACTTCTTTGCGCACGTCGTCACCGTCGACGCCGTTGTCACCGCCTGGACCGGGGCCGGCGGCGACCAAGGGCAGGTGATGGCGGGCCCTTGAACCTCGTCGACAACCTGCTCGCGCACGCGCGGACCCGGCCGACGCACCCGGCGCTGATCCAGGGCGCGCGCATCGTCGACTACGCAGGCCTGGCCTCGCTCGTGACCCGACAGGCCGCGACTTTCGCCGGCGCGGGTGTTCGCCAAGGCGACGTCGTCGGCACCTGCCTCGAGGACGACATCGACCACGTCGTCGTGCTCTTCGCGCTGGCGATGCTCGGCGCCGTGATCCTACCCATCGACGTGCGCTGGCACGCTTCGGAAAAGGCACGGGTCGCCGCCCGCTTCGGCGCCCGGTTCGTGCTTCTGGCGGCGGGCGACGAGATTGCCGACGAAAGCAAGGCAATCCACCTCGACGACGGCTGGCGCAATCGCCTCGCCTCGGCGGAACCCTTCGAAGCGATCGCGCGTGGCGACTCGCTACCGCTCGTCGTCTCGCTCTCCTCCGGCACCAGCGGCGAGCCCAAGGGGCCCCTGATCACGCATCAGAACATGGCCGCCCGCTTTCAGGGCCACTGGGTCAGCCTGGGCTTCTCGCAGCACGACCGCTTCCTGCTCACGACGCCGCTCTACTACGGCGGCGGGCGGGGCTTCTCCATGTCCTATCTTCATGCCGGCGGCACGGTGATCTTGTTCCCGCCGCCCTTCGAGCCGGCCGCCCTGGTCGCCACCGCGCACCGATACCAGGCAACGACCGCTTTCCTGGTGCCGACGCAACTACAGCGGCTCTTGGAGCTGCCGCCGGCCGAGCGGCCACTGCTCGACGGCCTCCGGCTGTTGATATCCAGCGGCTCGGCCCTTGGTGCCGGCGACCGCCGGGCCATCCGCGAGCGGATCCAGCCGACCTTCTACGACTACTACTCGTCCACCGAAGGCGGCGGCATCAGTGTGCAGACGCCCGCCGACCAAGACCGTTACCCCGACGCCGTCGGGCAGCCGATCTACCTCGTCGATCTACAGGTGGTGGACGACGACGGCCGGCCGACCGCGCCCGGCACGACGGGCCGCATCCGCTATTCCGGCCCCGGCGTCGCCACCGGCTTCCATGGCGGCGATGCCGAGCCCGATCCGACGGGCGGCGCCTTTTTCCGCGACGGCTGGTTCTATCCGGGCGACCTCGGCAGCCTGAACGAAGCCGGCTACCTGACGCTTTCCGGGCGGGCCAAGGACTTGATCATCCGCGGTGGCGTCAACATCTACCCTCGAGACATCGAGGCGGCGCTCTGCACCCATGCCCATGTGCGCGAGGCCGCCGTCGTCGGCTGGCCGTCGGCGGTATACGGCGAGGAAGTCGCCGCCTTCGTGGTGCCGCAGGGCTCGGAAGTCGAAGCGGTCGACCTGATCGCGCATTGCCGCGCGCATCTCAGCCCCTACAAGGTGCCGGCGGCGGTGTTCTTCCTCGACGCGCTGCCGATCACCACGAGCGGCAAGCTCTCCAAGAAGGACCTCGTCGCGCGATTGCCGAGGCTTGAAGCCGACAATTCGGATCGAGCCGGCAACGAGACGTGAACGACAGCCCCGCTAATCGCTGGCGAGGCGGGCGCTCATGCCGGCGCCGGCCTGCTGGTTCATGTGGCGCGAGACCAGCAGGCTCAGGATCTCGCTGGAGCCGTCGCCGATCTGGAAGAGTTTGCACTCGCGATAGAAACGCTCGACGGGGTGGTCCTTGGTCAGGCCATGGCCGCCCAGGAACTGCACCGCCTGCTGCGTCACCTCGGTGCAGACGCCGCTGGCGAAGAGCTTGGCCATCGAGGCGGCGATCGACGCATCAGGCGTTTCCGCCTCGGCCAGCGCCGCCGCGTGATAGGACAGTTGCCGTGCCGCTTCGATCTTGGCCGCCAATTCCGCCGCCCGAAAGCGGAGCGCCTGGAACTGGGCCAGCGGCCGGCCGAATTGCTCTCGCGTCTGCATATATCCGAGCGCATAGTCCAACGCCCCTTGGGCCACGCCGACGCAGCGGGCGCCATAGATCGCCCGGGTCTTGGCGAAGCCGACCTGGATATAGCGGAAGCCGGCGCCCGGCTCGCCCATCAGCGCCGAGGCCGGCACCCGGCAATCCTCGAAGACGAGCTCCGCGATCGGGTTGGCGGTATGCGCAATGGTCTCGTAGGTCTGGCCGACCGAGAAGCCAGGCGTGCCCGGCTCGATCAGGAAGAGGCCGATGCCCTCGCCCCGCGGCGCCTCCCGGTCGGTGCGCGCGAACAGGACCACGAGGTCGGCGCGGCTGCCGTTGGTGATGAAGATCTTGCGGCCGTTGATCACCCAGTCGTCGCCGTCGGCACGCGCGAAGGTCTGGATCGAGGCGGCGTCCGAGCCCGCCTCGGTCTCGGTCAGGGCAAAGGCGGTGATGATCTCGCCTGCTGCCACCCGGGGCAGGAAGCGGCGCTGCTGCGCCTCGCTGCCGGCGAAGATAAGCGGCCCCGTCAGCAGCGTCACCGGATAGCTGGCGGCCGAGAACCAGACCGCCGAGATCTCCTCCAGGATCAGCGCGGAAGAGAGCGTGTCGAGCCCCAGGCCGCCGAACTCCGTCGGCACGTCGAGCCCCATGAAGCCCCGCTCGGCCATCAGCTCCAAGACCTCGCGCGGCAGGGCTGCGCCGGCGCGCTCCACCTCGGCGGCGATCGGCGCCAGCTCGTCACGGGCGAAGCGGCGGGCTGCCTCCTTGAGGCGGCGTTGCTCGTCGGTCAGCCGATAGGTCGATGCGGGCGACGGGTCCATTGCTTGCCTTCCCCTTTGGAACGCTAAGTCACGCCGCGCCGGTCGAGCTTGTAGAGGCGGATCAGGTTGTCGCGGAGGAACTTCCGCTTCGGCTCCGGGCGCAGCTCCAGGGCCTCTATCTCGCGCCGCGTACGCTCGAAGTCGAGGACGGGGAAGTCGGTGCCGAAGATCACCTTGTCCTGGCCGTAGGTGTTGATGAAGTTGACGAAGCTCGCCGGCCAGTATTTCGGGCTGTGGGCGTCGGAGCCGAGATAGACGTTCTTGTGCTTCCAGGCCATGGCGATCGCCTCGTCGGCCCAGGGGATGCCGACGTGAATGCCGACCAACTTGAGCTCGGGGAAGTCGCAGGCGACGCCGTCCATAGTGATCGGCCGGCCAACCGAGCGGATCGGATAGTCGGCCGCGTAGACCATCGACTGGCCGATCTGATGCTGGATCGGCACGTCGAGCTCGCAGCACTTGGCATAGATCGGATACCAGCGGGCGTGGTCGATCGGCAGCTCGAACCAGTGCGGATAGCCGTGCGCGCCGACATAGCCGCGCCGCTCGACCGCGTCCTGGAGCTCGTAGACGGCCCGCATTCCCTGCGTCGGGTCGATGCCGCAGAGGCCGAAGAAGCGGTCCGGGTGCTCAGCGAGCGCCCGGTCCACGACCTCCAGCGGCATGTGGTAGCAGGACGGGTGGCCCAAGCGGCCGCACTTGGCGGCAATCAGGAAGGCGCGCTCGATGCCGGCGGTGTCCATGCGGCGCAGCATCTCGTCGAGCTCGACGCCCTTCCGGGTCGCCGCGTCGACCCGCATCTTGTCGCCGAAGAACTGGTCGCGCCATTCGGGCCGGAAGGCGAGCGCCTCGGCGTTGTAGATGTTGACGACACCGTCGATGGCGAGCACGTCGTGGTCGGTCATGGCGCGACATCCGCTCCGAACGGGGCGCGGCCAATCCCGAAGGCGTGGCCGCGTCCGATGAGAAACCCGCTCTCCCCAAGCCCGAGAGGCAGTGAGGATAGCGAGTTCCCATCGCCGACGCCATTCGGGCTAGGCGGCGAGGAGCTTCTTGGCGAGCGCCACGGCGTCGCCCGCATCTTGGGCATAGCCGTCGGCGCCGGCATCGTCGGCGAACTTCTGGTTCACGGGCGCGCCGCCGACAATGATCTTGACGGTGTGGCGAAGCTGCGTCTTCTCCAGGCCCTCGATGACGTCCTTGATCTTCGGCATCGTCGTGGTGAGGAGCGCCGAGAGGCCCAGCACGTCCGGCCTTTCGTCGCGCACCGCCTCGATGAACTGCTCGACCTCGACGTTGGCGCCGAGGTCGACGACCTGATAGCCGACGCCCTTCAGCATGCTGACGACCATGTTCTTGCCGATATCGTGCAGGTCGCCGAGGACGGTGCCGATGACGACCTTGCCGGTGTTGCCCGCGTCGGAATCGACGAGGTGCGGTTCCAGCAGCGTGATCCCCTCGTTCATGGCCCGGGCCGAGAGCAAGACCTCGGGAATGAAGACGGTGCCGTCGGTGAAGCGGCTGCCGATCAGGTCCATCGCCGGCAGCATGCCCTTGTTGAGGACGTCGCTGGCCGAGATGCCCTGGTCCAAGAGCGCCTGGGCATCCTCGAGGATACCTTCTTCGTCGCCCTCCAGCACGTCCTCGGTGATCTTCGCGAAGGCCTCTTCGACGACCAGGGTCTGTTCCGTCGCTGCCTCGCCGGTGGCGGCGGCCCGGGCCTGCTCCAAGGTCTCGGCGCTGACCGGCCGGTAGGCGCCGGCGGCGAGCGGCAGGCTCCCCTCTTTCGCGATCCGCTCGCCGATGTATTCGAGGCGCGAGAAATCGGCGTTCGGCGGCGTCGTGTCGCCGATCGAGGCGACAAAGCGGGTGCCTGGTGCGACCGCCTTGAAGAAGTCGTCCATGAAGTCCTTCAGATCATCGAAGGTGGTCGATTCCTCCAGCAGCATCATCTCCGGGATGCCGCCGTGGATGGTCAGGTGCCCCGGCCGGCACCAGCGGTCGTAGTACTCGCCGATCTTGACCTTGGTCATCGGCCAGGGCGTGACCGCGTCGGCCACGTCCATGTGGCTGTCGGCGACCAGCTCCATCAGGCCTTCGTTCTCGCCGTCGGGATGGGTCACCATCACGATGCCTTCGGGCCGCAGCCGGTCGGCGGCCTTGTGGCACCAGGGCAGGAAATGCTCCCGGTAGAGGTCGGGATAGGTGATCATGTCGTCGACGTTGGCCGACCAGAGGACGGCATCGACGCCCGAGCCCGCCAGCACCTCGATGAGCTGGTCGTAGTAGTTGCCCATGGCCTCCGCCAGCGCCGCCATCTCCTTCGGGAAGTCGTGGTGGTGCAGGTAGAAGTCGGTGGCGTCGAGGAAGGTCTTCTGGATGTAGTGGATCGGCGCGGTGCAGCCGAGCCCGGCGCCGAAGGCGACGGCGACCCCGTCGCCGGCGAGGGATTCGCGCCATTTGTCGTAGCGCTCGTAGGCCGGCTTGATCTTGATGTTCCCGAAGATGTGGGTCAGCGGCGCATAGTCCTCGCGCCCCTTGATCGCGTGCTCCTTGATCCAGCCGATGGAGGCGCCGGCGCGCTTCATCTCGGTGGTCATGCCGTGGCGGACGCTGAGCGTGCCCGCGGGCGTCACGTACTCGACGTGGCGCATGTCCTCCTTCTCGTTCCGCTCTCGCGTCACCCGGACCTCGACGTCCGCCGGTAGCTCGAAGGTGTAGGGCATTTCCTTGATGTCGAAGAGGCCGATGCCCATGTGGTCGTCGTCCTCGGGCCTGGCCAGCTTCTGCCACTCGGGCACGAACTTGTGCAGCGGCCAACCCATGGCGCGGTGGATCTCCTCGACGCTCATGCCGGCGTAGCGCTCGGGCATGGTGTCGGTCAGCACCTTGGCGTTGTGCCAGAGGTCGATGCGCGGCACCCAGGGCATGACGTCGACCGTCTCGCCGCGGAAGACGGCCATGATCGTGTCGCGATGGTTCATCGGTCGCTCTCCTTTTCCAGGGATCGACGCCCGGCCGTCATGCGTCGCCGCATCCGGGCGGCGACGACGTCGATCTCCACCTGGCGGGCGACTGTCGCTCGCCCCACCGTTTTCCCCAGTCAGAAGCGGTCCCTCGAAACCCTCTGAAGCCCCCGATGCCTAGTCCGTCTCGTCGATCGCACGATTGCGCGTCCAATCCCAGGTTCCCTCGTCACGCTCGGCGACGGCCTGCTTCCATCCCACCGACTCCGAGCGCGCCTTGAAGGTCAGGCCTTCCGGCGAATGGCGGGTGATACCGTCGAAGATCGTCGCCAGGCGCTGCGTGCTCATCATGCCGGTGGCCTCGATGGCCTGGTTGATGACCATCTTCTGCATCGCCAACTGGTTGATCGGCACGCTCGCCATGCGGTGGGCCATGGTCTCGACCTCGGCATCCAGCCGGTCCTCGGGCACGGCCTTCAGGATCAGGCCCATCGCCTCGGCCTCGCGGCCCGTGATCCGGTCGCCGGTGAAGAGCATTCGCTTGGCCTTTTCGGGCCCGAGGCGATAGACCCACATCGCCGTCGTCGGGCAGCCCCAGACGCGGGCCGGCATGTAGCCGATCTCGGCCGTCTCGGCCATCAAGACGAGGTCGGCGCAAAGCGCGATGTCCGACCCGCCCGCCACCGCAAAGCCATGCACCTTGCAGACCACCGGCTTCAGAGCGCGCCAGAGCGACATGAAGTGCTGGGTGTTGGCCCACATGAAGCGGTAGTCCCGAATCGGATCCCAGGGCATCTCTTGCGTCACCTGGTTGGTGCTGTCGCCCTCGGCGTAGTGGGCGAGGTCATAGCCGGCGCAGAAGGCCCGCCCGGCACCCGATAGGACCATGACGTGCACGTCCGGGTCGGCATCCGCCTCGGCCACGGCGGCGGCGAGCTCGACCGGCAGGTCGTCGTCGATGGCGTTCATGACTTGCGGCCGGTTCAGCGTGATCCGCCCGATCCGCCCGTCTTTTTCATAGAGCACCTTCGCCACGATCACCCTCCGTCGGTATGTCGGGCTGCTCTATTCGGCGGCCCGCATGCTCAGGTCCTCTTCCTGCTGCAGGGCGAAGATCGAGCTGTAGCCGCCGGACCAGTCGGGCGGCATCATGCAGGTCTCCATGTCGAACTCGGCCCAGCGCGCCCG
>JASLMY010000188.1 GCA_030746295.1 Alphaproteobacteria bacterium
GCTCGACGCGGAATCCTCGGACCTTTATCTGTTGGTCGGTGCGGCCGATGAACTCGACGAGACCTTGCCGACCGGGGATGTAACGCACCATGTCCCCGGTGGCGTAGAGGATCGGGCCGGCGTCCAGCCCCTTGGCCATGGCCAAGGGGTCGGGCACGAAGCGCGCCCGCGTCAACTCGGACCGATTGACGTAGCCGTCGGCGATCCGTGGGCCGCCGACGAAGAGCTCGCCCGCGACGCCCTCCGGCACGGGCTGGCCGTGGCGATCGAGGACACAGGCGCGCGTGTTCGCAAGCGGCCGGCCAATGGGGACGTTCGCCGAGACCTCGGGCGTCCAGTCCTCGGCGGTGAGGTCGCACACGAGACAGGTAACGGTCGCCTCGGTCGGGCCGTAGGCATTGACGAGACGCGTCCGCCCGAGCGGGCTCTCTCGGAAGGCGCAGACGGTGTCCGGAGTCACCGCCTCGCCACCGACGATCACGAGACGGAGCCGTTTGTGCATATCGAAGTCCGCCCCCTTCCACGCCTGCAAGACCTCGCGCAGATAGGAGGGCGGCAGGTCCGCCACGGTTATGCCCGTTGCCGCGACCACTCGGTTGAACTCGTTCACCGTCCAGACACGATCGCCCCTGACGACGATGCACGTGCCAACGAGCAGTCCCGGCAATATCTGCTCGAGGCTGGTATCGACGCTGGGCGAAGCGAACTGGAGCACCCGGTCTTCGGGCGACAGCTCGTAGTACTCGGCGATGACCCGGCAATGCTCGGCGAGCGCTCGGTGGCTGACCTGGACCCCCTTCGGCCGTCCGGTCGAGCCCGAGGTGTAGATGACGTAGGCAGCGTCGCCCGGCTCGATCGCCGCGGCCGGTCTTCGGGAGCTGCGCCCGCTCGGCCTGCGCATCGCATCCAAGTTGACGAGGGCGAGGTCCTCGCGCGCCGGTGCCGGCAATCGTGCCAGCGTCACCTTGTCGACCAGCAGGACACGAATGCCGCAATCCGACAGGATGAAACTTATCCGGCTTTGCGGATGGTCCGGATCCAGCGGCACGTAGACCGCCCCCGCCTTCAGGGCACCGAGCAGGCCGACTACCGCCCCGAAAGAGCAGCGAAGGAAGAGGCCGACCCGGTCTCCCGGCTTGACGCCGGCCTTCCTCAGGCGCGCCGCAACGGCCTCGGCACGGTCGGACAGCTCGCGATAGCTCATCGTCCGGCCGGGCGTCTCGGCGTCGAGCAGGGCAGGGGCCTCCGGCATCGCCGTCGCCCGCGCCGAAAAGGTCTCGGTCACCGGTTCCCGAACCGCCGCCGTCGCTTCGGCCGGTGTCCACGACCGCAGGAGCCGGCGCCGTTCGCCCGCGCTGAGCAGCGACAGCTCGGCGACGGGCCGGTCCGGTCTTTCCAGGCCCTCGGCCAGCAGCACGAGATATTGCCGCGCCATGCGATCGATGGTCCGGGCCTCGAACCGGTCGCCGTTGTAGGCGAGGTGGAGGACGTAGCCCGCTTCGGCCTCGACGACCTCCAATCCGAACTCGGTATCGCCCTCCTGGTGGATGCCGTCGAGCATCTCCCACCCCGGCGCCGCCACGACCTCGGCCGCGTTCTGGAAGGCGTAGGCCACCTGGTAGACCGGGGTCAGCCCCTCCGCCCGCTTGACCTTGAGGGCGCGGACGAGGGCCGGGAACGGATAGGCGGCGTGGTCGAGCCCGCGCAGCACCGTCCCCTTCAGCTCACGCGCCACCGAGCGCAACGAGTGCTCGGGCGCGATCCGGCTGCGCAGCGCAATGACGTTCACGAAATAGCCGATCACCGCCTCGAACCGCTGCTGCTGGCGGCCCATGGTGGGCATGCCGACGATGATGTCCTCCTGCCCGCCATATTTCGACAGCAGGACCTTGAAGACGGCCAGGAAGACGACCGAAACCCCGACACCGAATTCCCGCGCGGCGCGGCGGACCAGCTGCACCAGCTCCGGATTGAGCTCTAGCCGAAGCGTGCGTCCGCCCACCTCGGGCACGGCGGGCCGCGGATGGTCGAAGGGCAGCATCGCTCGTGGCAGCTCTCCGGCCAGGTGGTCGCGCCAGTAGTCGAGGTGGCGGCCCCCTTCGGATTCCGCCAGCATGCCTCGCTCCCAGGCGACGAAATCGCCGTAGGTGGCTGGAGCCCGGGGCAGAGACGGCGTCTCGGATCGGCGGATCGCCTGATAGGCTTGCAGTAGCCAGCGCAGTAGCAGCGCCGCCGAAACGCCGTCGAAAACGATGTGATGGATGGTGATCAATACGGTGGTTCGCCCGCCTGTGCGGGTGAAGAGATGCACCCGCATTAGCGGACCGCTCAGGTGGAACGGCGTCTTGGCGACCTCGGCGACGTAGGCCTCGATCTCCGTCTCCGGCAGGCGCGAGACGTCCTCGACGTAGAACGGCGGCTCCCCGGCCGCGGCGATTGTCTGGTAGGGCACGCCGTCCTCGCTGCCGATGAGCGTGCGCAGGCTGTCGGCGTGGTTCCAAAGTGCTGCGCAGGCGCCGCGGAAGGCAGCCGGGTCGAAGTCCGCTTCCACCCGAAAGGCGATCGGCACGTTGTAGCTGCTAGAATCGGGCTCCGCCTGCTGCAGCAGCCAGAGCCCCTGCTGCCCCTCCGAAAGCGGCCAGTGCCCGGGCTGGCTCGCCGGCGCCTCGGCAGGCGGCGTCTCGACCTCGACCGGCGGGCCGTCGGTCTCCTGCAGATATGCGGCGATATCGGCGACCGAGCGGCACTCCAGGAAGTCCGACGGCCTGAGCTCGTAGCCGTAGGCTTGGTTGAGGCGGTTGGCGAGCCGGGTGTAGCCGATCGAATCGACGCCGAAGTCGCCGAGATCCTGCTCGGGGCCGATCTCCTCCGGATCCAGCTCCAACAGCTCGGCGACCGCCGCCAGCACCGCATCGCCGATTGAGTCGGGGTGATGCTTGGCGCGCTCGACGGCGGCGGGCGCCAGCAGAGTCTGGCGCAGCCGCCCGGGCTCGCCATGGACCGCCAGGGCCTGCGGCTCGCCGGCGGCGATAGCGCGATAGAGAGCCTGGAAGCCGATCTCGGCCGGCATCGGCACCATGCCCGCGGTGGTCAGCATCATCTCTCGGGTGGCCGCGTCCATGTCCATGCCGCCTTCGGCCCAGAGCGGCCAGTCGACGGACAGCGCCCCGGCGCCGCGCCAGGCCGCGTAGGCGTCCATGAAGGCGTTGGCGGCGGCATAGTCCGCTTGGCCCAGGTTGCCGAAGACCGCCGCGCCCGAGGAGAACAGCAAGAAGAGGTCGAGATCCAAATCCCGCGTCGCCAGGTCCAGGTTTGCGGTGCCCGAGAGCTTCGCCGCCAGCACCTCCCGGAAGGCCTCGACGCCCTTCTTTACGATGTAGCTGTCGCGCAGGACGCCGGCGATGTGCAGCACGCCGTCGAGCCCGCCGTGCGCCGCCACCAGGCGGCGAACCGTCTGCGTCACCTCCTCGCGATCGGCGACGTCGACCCGCTCGTAGACCACGCGGGCGCCGCTCTCTTCGATCGCCGCCAGCCGCTGGGCCCGCGCCTTGCTCAGGGCCGAGCGACCCGTCAACACCAGCGTCGCCGCCCGGGTCCGTCGCGCGATCTCTTCCGCGAACAGCAGGCCGAGCGCGCCGGTGCCACCGGTCAGCAGGTAGACCCCGCCATCTTTCCACGGCACCGTCGCTGCCGAAGACTGCCGTTCCTCCAGCATCCGGACCTGGCGGCGGCCCTGGCGGTAGCGGATCACCGGTGCCTCGGGGGCGGCGGCGTTCTCGGCCAGGCGCCGGCGCAAAGTCTCGACGTCTTCGTCGCCCTCCAGCCGGATCACCTGGCCGATGAGCTTGCGGCTTTCCTGTCCGGCGCTCAGCAGCATGCCGGAGACGCCGCTCAAGAGGGCGCCCTCGCCCGCGCCCGGGACCACCACCTGCAGCAGGACGGGCACGCCAGGCGGATCGGTCAGCAAGCCCTTGAGCAGTAGGAAGAGCTGCTCGTAGAGCGCCGAGCAGGCCGCGGCCGGATCGCGCTCCGAGGTCTGCAACAGCTCGCCCAGCTCGGCCAGCGCCGGATCGACCCCCAACAGGACAACCCGACGTACTGGTGCGATCGGCGCCTCTGTCGCCTCGATGGGCGCATCGCGCCAGACCGGATGGCAGAGCAGCAAATCCGTCTCCGGCGCCGTCGGCTCCGGGGCGCTCGAGACGAGGCCGGCATAGCGCACTGCCTCGGGCGCCCAGTAGGCCTCGCCGGCGAAGGGATAGGTGGGCAGGCCAACCCGCCTCGGCCTGACCTCGCCGTAGAGGCGGTTCCAGTCGACCGGGAAGCCCCGCACCCACAAGCCGAAGAGCTCGTCGTACTTGCCGCGCCGCATCCATTTCTCGACGGTCTCGCCCAGCTCCCGGTCGTCGGCGAGGCCGGCGATGCCGTCACCGTCGTTCTGTGCCGTACCGCGGACGATTCCGACCTCCGATGCGTCCTCGGCGAAAGCCGCGAGCCGGTCTCGGGCATCGGCCAGCGACGTCGCCGTGAAGGCCAGCCGTTCCGCCATCGGCCGGCGTCCGACCTGAAGGGTATAGGCGACATCGAAGAGGTTCAGCGCCGCTGCCTCTTCGCGACCCAGGAACGCCGCCAGACGGCCCGCGGCGGCAACCAACCGGTCGGCATTGGCCGCCGACAACAGGAAGGCCGCGGGCTGCCCCGCCGGCATGGCCCGCGCCGTCGGGGCGGCCTCGGCGGCGACATACTCCTCGACGACCAGGTGGGCGTTGGCGCCGCCGGCACCGAAGGAGGAGACGCCGGCGCGGCGCGGCTGGCCGTCGGGGCGCGGCCAGTGCTCCAGCCGCCGCTGGACGGTGATGGTCGCGCCGGCGAAATCGATCTTCGGATTGAGCCTCTCGGCGTGGAGGGTCGGTGCCAATTGACCATGCCGCATTTGCAGCAGCACCTTGGTGACGCCGGCGATGCCGGCGGCGCTCTCGCAATGGCCGATGTTCGACTTCACCGAGCCGATGGCGAAACGCGCGCCTTCGGCGTCGGCCGCGCCGAGGGCTTGGGCCAGGCCGCGGATCTCGATGGGGTCGCCCAGCGCCGTGCCGGTGCCGTGGGCTTCGACGTAGCCGATGCTGGCCGGATCGATCTCGGCCCGCGCCAGCGCCTCCCGGATCACCTGTGCCTGGGCCAGCGGGTTCGGCACGGTGTAGCCGTTGGTCTTGCCGCCGGCATTGATCATGCTGCACTTGAGCAGGCCATAGACGTGGTCGCCGTCGGCGATGGCGCGGCCGAGAGGCTTCAGCACCAGGGCGCCGACACCCTCGCCGTCGACGAAACCGTCGGCGCCGTCGCCAAAGGCGCGACAGTGGGGGCCGCTCGACAACATGCCGACGCCGGTGAGGTTGGTGATGTGAAGGGGATGCAGGATCAGGTTCACGCCGCCGACCACGGCCGCCGCGCAAGTGCCGGCGCGCAGGCTCTCCATCGCCAGGTGGATGGCGGTCAGCGACGACGAGCAGGCGGTGTCCACGGCCAGGCTGGGGCCGGTGAAATCCAAGAGGTAGGAGACCCGGTTGGCGATCGACCAATGGCTCGCCTGCGGCAGGTAGAGGCTGTTCATCACCCCGACGAAGACGCCGACCCGGCCGCCCTCGCCGAGGGTCTCGGGCGCGTAGCCGGCATCCTCGATCGAGGCCCAGGCGGTTTCCAGAAAGAGGCGCTCCTGCGGGTCGATGAAGGCCGCCTCGCTGGGCGGGATGCGGAAGAAGCGGGGGTCGAAGCGGTCGACGCCTTCCAGGAAGCCGCCCCAGCGCGTGTAGCTGTGGCCGGGCTTGCCGCGCTCGGGATCGAAGTAGGCCCGCCAGTCCCAGCGCTCCGGCGGCACCTCGTCGATGCAATCGCGTCCGCGCCGCAGATTGTCCCAGAAGGCGGCGACGTCCGGCGCCTTCGGGTAGCGGCCGCTGAGCCCGACCACCGCGATCTCGGCATCGCGGCCAGGCGACCCGGCGGGCCGGGGCACCGGCCACACTTCGGCGACCGACGGCGCCGTCATCGACGCCAGGGGTGCGGTGGCCGCGGGCGTGGGCTTGGCCGCCGGGTCCAGCAGACGGGTGAGTGCGGTCGACTCCGCTTCCAGCAGGTAGTCGACCAGCGCGGCGACGGTCTGCACCTCGAACAGCAGCGTGTTGCTGACGGATGGGAAGTGCTGGCGCAACGCCTCGGTAATCTGCACCACCAGGATCGAGTCGATGCCGTAGCTCTCCAGCGGTGCCGAGGCGCTGATATCGGTCGGCGGTACCCTGAGCGTCTTGGCCACCAGCGACTTGACGAAGGCGATGGCGTCGTTGCGCAGCACGCCGCTCGATGGTTGCACGTCGACCGCCGGCGGCGCGGTGGGGGCCATTGGCCCGGCCGCCTGCGGTAGCGCGGCTTCGGGCGCCGACTCGCTATCGACCCAATAGCGCTCGCGGGCGAAGGGGTAGGTCGGCAGCGGCAGGCGACGCCTGCCCGGCACGAACAGGTTGGCGTAGTCCAATCGATAGCCGGCCAAGTAACGCTCGGAGATGGTCCTGAGATGGCCTTGAACGGTGGCGGGGTCGCGCGCCGGGCGGCAGGCGTCGATGGCCGCATTGCCGTCGTGGCGGAGCGCGATCTGCTCGCGCGGCCCGCCTTCCTCCAACTCGCCGACTTCGATCCCGGCGACGGCCTCGCCGCGGAGCCATCGTTCCAGCATATCGACGAGCTCGGCCGTGGAGCGAACGATGCAGGCCAGGCGGTGCTCGCGATGCTCGCGGCCGACGAGGAGGGTGAAGGCGATCTGACCGAGATCGATTCCCCCCTGCGTCCGGCAATGCGCGATCAGGTTCTCCACTTGGCAGCGGAGTTGCCGGGCGGTGCGCGCCGACAGCACCACGAGCTCGGCCGGCCGCGCCGGTGACGGCACCGGGAGGGCCGGCGCCTCCTCGATCACCAGATGCGCGTTGGTGCCGCTGAAGCCGAAGGAGCTGACGGCGGCTCGGCGCGGCCGGTCCGGCGTGGCTGGCCAGGGGATCGCGCTCGCGTTGACGTAGAATGGACTGTCCTCGAAGCGAACCGCCGGATTGGCCTCCTGGAAGTGCAGCGACGGCGGAATCTGGCCATGGCGGAGCGCGAGCAGGACCTTGATCACGCTGGCGATGCCTGCCGCCGCCGCCAAGTGGCCGATGTTGGTCTTGACGGAGCCCAGGGCGCAAAAGCCCTGCCGGTCGGTGTCGTGCCGGAAGGCCTTGGTCAAGGCCTGGAACTCGATCGGATCGCCGAGCCTGGTGCCGGTGCCGTGGGCCTCGACCAGTTGCAGGGTCTCGGGCTCGATGGCGAAACGGTCGTAGACCTGGCGCTCCAGCCGCTCCTGCGACAGCGCGCTCGGTGCCGTGATGCCGTTGGTGTGACCGTCCTGGTTGATGCCGCTGCCGCGAATGACCGCGTGGACGTGATCGCCGTCGGCCAGCGCGTCGCCGAGCCGCTTCAGCACCACGGCACCGACGCCCTCGCCGGGGACGAAGCCGTCGGCCGCCTTGTCGAAGGTGTGGCAGCGCCCGCTCGGCGACAACATGCCGGCCGGCGTGGCCGAGGCATAGAAGCCCGAGGTGGCCTGCAAGAAGACGCCGCCGGCGATGGCCATGTCGGCGTCGCCCGCGCGCAGGCCCTGGCAGGCCAGGTGAAGGGCGACGAGCGAGCTGGAACAGGCCGTGTCGACCGCCACCGCCGGTCCCTGCAGGTCGAGATGGTAGGCGATCCGGGCCGGAATGACCGAGCCCGCGTTGCCCCAGAAAGCCTGTGCCGGGGCCGCATCGGTGAAGAGTTGCCAGTAGTCGCCGCTGGCACAGCCGACGTAAACGCCGCAGCGCTTGCCCCTGACGCCTTCGCCCGCGTAGCCCGCATCCTCCAGCGCCCGCCAGGCCTCCTCCAGGAAGAGGCGCTGCTGTGGGTCCATGTAGGTCGCCTCCAGCCCCGACATGCGGAAGAACAGCGGGTCGAAGGTGTCGATGCGCTCCAAGAGGCTGCCGGCGCGGCATTGGCCCTCGCGGCGCGGCCCCAGGTCCCAGCGGGTCACGTCCTCGACCAGATCGGTGCCGGCGACGAGATGCTCCCAGAAGGCCTCGACCGTATCGGAGCGGGCGAACCGCCCGGCCATGCCGACGACGGCGATCGCCTCGTCCGCTGCGGCGGCGACGGGCTCGGGCGTCCGCACCATCGGTTCCGTCGTCGGTTCGCTCGACCGGTCGTGTTGGTCTTCGGGCGCCGGCACGCGGACCACGACCTTGCCGATGTTGCGGCGCTCCTCCAAATGGCGGTAGGCGTCCGGCAGGCGCTCGAAGGGGAAGACCTCGGAGAGCGTTGCCGTCAGCACGCCGGCTTCGACCAGCTCCGCCAGCCGACGCCGATGGGCCTGGACCTTGTGCGGCCGGGTCCGAACGAGACGGCTCAGGTCGATGCTGAAAAAGCTCTGGTTGCCGTCGAGCACTGACAGGTCGACGGCGCCGGCGGATTTCAGCGCCGCCATCGCGATCTCGACGTAGCGCCCGCCCGGGGCCAGGCAATTCAGCCCCTTTTGGATGGCGTCGCCCGAGAGCGTGTTGATGACGACATCAACCCCGCGTCCGCCGGTGAGGCGCATCACCTCCGCTTCGAAGTCGCTCTCCCGGTAATTGATGAGATGCGGCACGCCGAGGTCGCGCAAGTAGTCGAGCTTCCGCTGCGAGCCGGCGGTGGCGATGACCTCGGCGCCGGCGTGGCGCGCCAGCTGCACGGCGATAAGGCCTGTGCCCCCGGCCGCGGTCTGGATGAGGATGCGCTCTCCCGGCTGCGGCTCGGCCTTGTCGAAGGCCTCCAGCATGGTCAGCCCCACCACCGGCAGGGCGCAGGCTTCCTCGAAGCCGATGCCAGACGGTTTCGGCAGCACCTCGTCCTCGGCGCCGGTGACGATGCTGGCGTGGCAGGCTTGCGCCAGGCAGACAACCTCGTCCCCCGGTCGGACCGAAGCGACCCTGCTGCCGACGTCGAGGACCACGCCGGCGGCCTCCATGCCCGGCGTGAAGGGGTAGGGCGGCATGTTGGGGTAGAGCCCCTTCACCGACAGCAGATCGGAGAAGTTGAGCGAGAAGGCGCGCACGCCGATGCGCACCTGGTCGGGCCGTAGCGGTTCGGTCGTTGCGTCCGCGATCCGCAGGACCTCGATCGAGCCCGGCCGGTCGATCAGCAGCCGCCGATAGGGCAGGCCAGTGGCCGCCGCTGTCTCCGCCGGAGCCGCCGCCGGGGTCGCGGGCGGTGCCACGCGGGTGGCGAGCGCCCGGCCGTGGCTCTCCTCGATATGGCGGCAAAGTTCGTCGAGGGTGTTGTAGTCGAAGAGGACCGTGGTCTGCAGGACGATGCCGAGACGGTCGTTGATCTCGTTGATCAGTTGCACGGCGATGATCGAATCGACGCCGTATTCGGAGAAGCTGCGGTCCGCCTCGAGGCGGGCGGGATCGAGATCGAGCGCTTGGGCGATGCTCTGGCGTAGGCTGTCCTGCACGTGGTCGGCAAGCCGCTGTTCCGGGTCGTCGGAAGCGAGAGCCGGCGTTGTGTTCGGTGCAACGATTGGTGCCGACAATGGCACCTCAGGCGCGGTCCGGGTTTCGAGGGGCCGTCGGCTGCTGCCGTCGCTCTCCGCCAGGATGATCTGCTGGCCGAGGGCCCGGGCCTCGGGTGCCGGCAGCCAGAGG
>JASLMY010000189.1 GCA_030746295.1 Alphaproteobacteria bacterium
GCGATCGATCGCGATCGCCTTGCCCGGGCGCGCCCTGAAGGCGAATTCGGCGGCCCCCTGTTGGCCGAACGGCTTTTCCCAGCCGAGCTCGGCCAACGACAGCCGGGCACCGGCGAGGTCAGCCGTGCCCTGAACGTCAAAGCCACCGGCGCGATCTTTCGCCAACTGTAGCTCGACTTTGGTCGCCCCCTCGACGTAAGGGGCGAAGCGCAGTCCGAGGGCCTCCCGCTCGCGGTCACCGAGGACGGCGGCCATGCCGTAGCGGCTCGGATGCGTCGACGCGGCGCTGAAATCATGGCGCCAAGTGATCGACGCCGGGACGCCGTTGAGGGCGATCGTGCCAACAGCACCGACGCCGTCCGGCGCCACCGTCAACTGCAACTCGCCACGATCGAGGCGAAAGGTGCCAAACGCCTCGTCCATCGTGAAATCCGAGAGCGACGCCGAGACCGCATAGCCGATATCACTGAGCTTTCGCCCCTTCTTCAGCGGTACGCGGAGGCGGGTCCTGACGCTCGCCTGACCGGTCGCTCCGGCGGCGTTCAACCCGAGGCGCCGAACCAGGTTCAGGGGCTTGCGCTCCAGGATCTCGAGCACCGATCGGGTCGGGCCGGTGGCCAGAAAAGTGATGTCGGCGAAGCGCGCCTTGGGGCGTCGCATGTCGATCTTGATCGTGCCCTCGGCGAGCGCGATGTCGCCCATCCGCGCCTCTTGCACCGTGATCAAGAGTTCCTTGGCATTGATCCGGCCGTGGCCGCGGGCATGGGTCAGCGCCGGCATCGCCTTCCAGTATCGGGCCGTCACGTCCCGGCACTGGAACTCGAAGACCACGGCATCGTCTCGGATCTTGCCCGCCGCCAACTCGGCGGCGCGAACGTCGACGGCGAGGCCGGCCTTGTCGCAGACGCCGTCGCGAATGTTGCCGACGATCCATCGTCGGGCACCCTCACGCAGCCCCTCGGGCCAGAACCGCTCGAGCGCGGAGGTGCTCAGATTGACGACGCCGCCCTTGCCGCGAATATCGGGTCCGGCTTCCGTCATCCGCGCGACACCGGTAAAGGTCGCGCCGATACCGTCGCCGAGATCGATCTCCAACTTCTCGATCTGCAGCGTTTGAATGTCACCCGCGACCCGCCCGCTGGCCCGTGCCCCAGTGATCGCGAGGGGCGTCCGATAGTAGTCGGGCAGCGACAGGACGCCTGGGCCGGAGTGGATATTGAAGTGTGCCTCCTCGAGGTTGCGAACCAAGTCGAGGGTCATCGACAGCCGCCCCGAGACCGCCATGCGCAAGGCCTGCAACGGCGACAATGCCTCGATGCCGCTCTCCAGCGCCAGGATCGCCGGCTCGACATTCACGAAATCCACGGCGACCACGACCGGCGCATCGCGGCCGCGATAAAGGGCATCGACGGCGATCTGCGCCGGCCGGTCGGCGATCACCATCTTGGCGACGAGCTCGACCACGATGCCGGTGTCGCCACGCGTCAACGACAGCCCGGAGGACGGCGCGCGCCACAGCTTGCCGCTGACCCGGTCGTCGAAGGAGAGGTCGGCGTCGATGATGCTGATCTGTGTCAATGCGTGGGTGAAGCGCGGCCAGTTGCCCTCGAACCAGGTCTCGATCAGATCCTCTTGCTCTTCCTCGCCGCCAAGGCCGAGCTCGAGGCGGCCCTCCTCGTTGCGAACGATTCGGACCCGGGGCTCGATCAGGACCAGCCGCTCCGGCTCGATCTCGAACTTCAGCAGGCTCGAGCCGCGTAGCTTGATGCCGACCTGCGGCACCGCCGCCAAGCGCTCGCCGTCGGCGCCGGTGACGATGACGTCGACGATGCGGATGTCGAGCCGGCGGCGCTTTCGCTCCCAGGTGAGCACGGTATCCGAGAACGAGATCTGCAGCGGCGAGCTGTCGTCGTTGAGCGCGGTCGCGACGTAGGGGCTCAAGAAGCCGAGCGACAGCGGTCCGCGCGCCAGCAAAACGACCACGACGGTAAAGGTGACCATCGCGAAGGTCAGCGTCGTGGTGACGATCTGCGCCAGCAGTCTTCCGGTGGGTCGTAGCAAGATCGCTCGCTCGCGTGGCTGTGTCGGAATCGGTCCCGTTTCCGTTTTCGGGCGGGCACCTCGCGCATGATGTGGCGCTTCGGATCAGCATAACAAGGCGCCGGTCGGAATACAGTGGCAGCGCCGGCCGTCGATGCCGCCCGGGGCCTTCTCGGCGGCACGTGACGGTGGCCTTGGCGCCCGGATTGAGCCATCGTGAGACAGGATCGACCCTAGGGAGAGGACAGAGATGAACCAGCCAGCCCCCGCCGAGATCGGCATGGCCCTCGAGGAAATCGAGACGCCGGCCCTGATCGTCGATCTCGACGCCTTCGAGCGCAACCTGCAGCGCATGGCTAATGCCGTCGCCGAGACGCCGAGCCGCCTCAGGCCGCATGCCAAGACCCACAAATGCCCCGCCGTCGCGCGGCGCCAGGTGGCGCTCGGTGCCGTCGGTGTCTGCTGCCAGAAGGTCGGCGAGGCGGAAGCCATGGTCCAGGGCGGCATTCGCGATGTCCTGGTCAGCAACCAGATCGTCGGCCGGCGCAAGCTCGGCCGCCTGGTGGCGCTGGCGCGCGAGGCCAAGCTCGCGGTCTGCGCCGACGACGCCGGCAACGTCGCCGACCTGGCGGCGGCGGCGGAGGCCGGTGGCGTCACCCTCGACGTCTTGGTCGAGATCGACGTCGGTACCCATCGTTGCGGTGTCCTGCCCGGGGCCCCGGCGCTGGCGCTGGCACAGGCGATCGATGCGTCGGCAAACCTACGCTTCGCCGGCCTGCAGGCCTATCACGGCCGCGCCCAGCACATCCGGGACTATGACGAGCGACGCCGAGCCATCGATCGGGCGATCGAGCTGACGTCAGAAACGGTGTCGCTCTTGGCCGAGCACGATCTCGCCTGCGAGATCGTCGGTGGGGCCGGCACCGGCACTTATGCCTTCGAGGCGGCGAGCGGCGTCTTCAACGAGCTGCAGGCCGGCTCGTATGTCTTCATGGATGCCGACTATGCGCAGAATCTAAAGGCCGACGGCGAGTTCTTCGACGAGTTCGAGCACAGCCTCTTCGTCTACGCCACGGTGATGAGCAAGCCGGCGGCCGATCGGGCCATTCTGGATGCCGGTCTCAAGGCCTCGAGCGTAGATGCCGGACTGCCGCGCCTCGCCGACCTGACGGACGCCAGCTTCGTCCGTGCCTCCGACGAGCACGGCGTATTGGAGCTCGGCGCCGGGGCTGCCAACCTCGGCCTCGGTACCAAGCTCAGGCTGATTCCGGGGCATTGTGATCCGACCGCGAATATGTACGACTGGTACGTCGGAATCAGGGGCGATCGCGTCGAGACGCTGTGGCCGATCACCGCCCGCGGCGCCGGGGCCTAGCGCCTTCGGCAAACCTGGCTTTCGGGGTCTTTCGCGGCGGCTTCGAGGCGTGTTAACCTGTTGACCTATGCTGCGGCTGTGTTAGGAGTAGGCAGCGGCGTAGCGTCCTGGGAGGGACATTGCGTTCCAACTTTAAAACTAGGCAACAAAAGTCTGATTTTGCAGCCTAAAATGGCTTTCAAGACTAGGAACGTAAACAATTCGACTCGGCCCCGGCGCCGAGTCGAAACGGGGAAGCGGCGAAACGGCTCGAAAGACGGACCGCATGTCGAACAATGAGTGGCCGGAAACGTCTCGCGAACGCATTCAGAGACTCTTTCCAAGACAGCATATCTGGTTCCGAATCCGGAATAGGATCATGCATTTGTTCACCTCCTTCATGAACTGGCCTGCATTGCGGTGGCCTCGTGCCACCTGGCTGCGCTTCAAGGGCCATTTCCCCGAGCGCCAGCTCTTTATCCGCAGTCGCGGGAAAGTGCATTTCCTGAACTTTTCCTACCGTAAGCAGATGGCCATTCTGGCGGTTGCCACGGTGCCGCTGGCGATCGTCCTGGCCGGCGCATTCGGCCTTGCATTGCAGCAGAGTTGGGTGGCGGCGCGCGACCATCGGATCGCCGAGCTCTTGCAGACGAAAGAGCGTTTGACGGCGGAGAAGGTGTTGCTGGTCGGCGAGCTCATGCGCTCGCGCAAGGACTACTCTCTGGTGACGAGGCGAATCGAGGAGAAGCACTCCGCTCTGGACGAGATGCAGCAAGCGCGGACCTCGCTGGAACAATGGGTGAGCCAACTCAGGGGAGACCTCGAGACGCTGGAGGCGGAACGGCGGCGCAGGCGCGACGAGCTGTCCGCGGAGCTACGGCGTCGACAGGCCGAGCTGGCAGCGGAACGGCGACTCAGGCTGTCTCAGCTTTCCAACGAGCGAGCGCGCCGATACGCCGACAATGCCGCCCTCATCCAGCGATTCGAGCATCTGCGCGAGCAGTTGACGCGGGCCACCTATCTTCGCGACGAGCCCAAAGGCAGCCTGGTCTCGGTGCCACGACTGATGCGGCTCTCGTACGGCAGTGGATTCGAGGCGAATTCGGTGGATGTCCCCGCGGCGGAGCGGCCGGCGATCGCGCTCGAGTTCGAGGCCACGAATCGGCTCTTGGCGCTGACTGCCGCCGAGCGCGACAACGCGCGGCGGCTGAGCCGCAACCTCGAGGTCCGCTCGAAACATCTGGAGAACCGGCTCACCGATCTTCAGGAGATGCAGAACAGCCTGATCGCCCGGATCGAAAACGGCACCGAGGCGCATATCGGCGAGCTCGAGAAGGTTATCAAGCTCACCGGCCTCGACGTCGAGGGCTTGCTGGACCGGATGGGCGACACCGCCGAGGGCATCGGCGGTCCCTTGGTCGGCATCGCCGCACCGGAGGGCATGTCCGAATTGGCTCCGACGCCACTCAGCCATCCCGATTCGACCGATACCCTCGAGGACAGGTTCTCCAACGCCATCAACCGCATGGGCGCCAAGCTCGCCCGCTGGTCAGCCTTGAACAACGTCGCCGAGCGCCTGCCCTTGGCGGCCCCCGTCACGCCCTACAAGCTCTCCAGCCGGTTCGGCAAACGGCGCGATCCCTTTACCAAGCGGTGGGCGCAGCATGAAGGCGTGGACCTGTCCGCGCCCCGCCGCTCGCCGGTCTTGGCGACGGCGCCCGGCCGCGTGAGCTTCGTCGGCTGGAAAGGCGCCTATGGCCGAATGATCGAGATCGACCACGGTTATGGCTTGAAGACCCGCTACGGTCATCTCTATCGTACCTACGTTAAGAAAGGCGATCAGGTTATCAAGCAAGAGCGGATCGCCGTCATCGGCAGCAGTGGGCGAAGCACCGGACGCCATCTACATTACGAGGTGCGTTTCGATGGCCAGCCGCTAGACCCGAAAACTTTTTTGAAGGCGGGAGATCATGTTTTCAAAGACGGACAAAAGTGAGAAGACGGGCAAGCCGGCGGCCAAGCCGGAACGCGCCGAGCGCCCGGATTTCGCAAACCGGCCGGCGCCGAGCAAGAACGCCGCACCCTCGTTGGTCAGCGCCAACCTCGAGGTCGTCGGAAATCTGAATACGGACGGCGAGATCCAAATCGACGGCACGGTCGAGGGCGACATCACGTGCAAACGGCTGACGGTCGGCGACAGCGCGGTGATCTCGGGCGAGATCATGGCGGACGAAGTCGAGGTCCGCGGCAAAGTGCAGGGGCGGATCCGCTCGCGCTCGGTGCTGCTGACCAAGACCGCGCAGGTCGTCGGCGATATCTGGCACGACAGCCTGTCGATCGAGGCCGGTGCCTTTCTCGACGGCCACTGCAAGCGCAACGACGCCAGCACGCAGCCGCCGGCGCAAAAGCCGGCCGCCGCCAAGCCGACCGTGGCCGCGGAGAGCGGTGGTTCGGCACCGGCCGACGCCGCCCAAGCCGGCTAGAGGCCGCACGACGGTAGCCGAATAGCCCGGACGAGCCGGCGCTCTGTCGTCGGACAGACGTGACCTCGGGCCGCCCAATTTCCGGACGTCGGCGGTGCTTGGCCGCTTAGCTGTTGTTGTCCTCGCCGGTCGCCGGTCCACCGACCTGGTGCGCCAGCGCCGCCTCGAGATAGACGTCGATATCCCCGTCTAGAACACGGCCCGCATCCGACCGCTCGACACCGGTGCGCACGTCCTTGACCATCTGGTAGGGCTGCAGCACGTAAGAGCGGATCTGGTGTCCCCAGCCGATGTCGGTCTTTTGCGCCTCCAGGGCCTGCTTCTCCGCCTCGCGCTGTTGCAGCTCCCGTTCGTAGAGGCGCGCCCTCAGCATCTTCATCGCCGCGGCCCGATTCTTGTGCTGTGAGCGCTCTTGCTGGCATTGCACGACAATGCCGGTCGGCAAATGGGTGATGCGGACGGCGCTGTCGGTCCGATTGACGTGCTGGCCGCCGGCGCCCGAGGCCCGGTAGGTGTCGACCCGCAATTCGGCCTCGTTGACCTCGATCTCGATATCGTCCTCGACCTCCGGATAGACCCAGACGCTGGCGAAGCTGGTGTGACGGCGCGCGCTGGCATCGAAGGGCGAGATCCTGACCAACCGATGCACACCGCTCTCGGTCTTCAGCCAGCCATAGGCGTTGGCGCCGACGATCTGCAGCGTCGCCGACTTCAAGCCGGCTTCTTCGCCCGGGCTCTCCTCGATCAAGGTCGACTTGTAGTGGTGACTGTCCGACCAGCGGCTGTACATCCGGAGCAGCATCTCCGCCCAGTCCTGTGATTCGGTGCCGCCGGCGCCGGCATGGACCTCGAGATAGCAATTGTTGGCATCGGCCTCGCCGCTGAGCAGCGTCTCGACCTGGCGCTTGTCCCCTTCCCGCTTCAACTCCGCGAGCCGCGCCACGGCTTCGGCGACAACCTCGTCCTCGCCCTCGGCCTCGCCGAGCGCGATCAGCTCCAGCACTTCGTCAAGGTCGGTTTCGAGCTCGCGATAGCTCTGGATCGCGGTGTCGAGGCGGGTCCGCTCGCGCATCAGGGCCTGGGCCCGCGCCTGATCCTCCCAAAGCGCCGGCGATTCGATCTCCGCATTCAGCTCCGCCAGCCTCTTGAGGGCAACCTCCCAGTCAAAGGTGCCTCCTCAGGAGGGTGAGCGTCTGGCGAATCTCGTCCGCCATGGCCTGCGTCTCGGCCCGCATGCTGCCTCCTTGCCGCTCGAGCGTTCGCTCTTTCGGGGTGATTCGTCCGCCTAATATAGACCGCCCGTGCCGGCACGGGGAGTGGCCCCGACGGCCTGCACCGGCGCGCCCGGCCCGACACCCGGGCGCTCGGCCGAGGGCTCGGTGCCGGGCTTGAAGGCCTCCAGGATCGAGCCCCTGGCGCCGGGCGTGGTCCGCAAGCCGCTCTTGCTGTCGACCCGCACCAGCTTGATGCCTGAAGGAATGCGGAAGGGAATGTCGGGCTCGTTCGCCAGTGCCTCGGCCATGAAGTCGCGGAAGATCGGCGCCGAGACCGAAGACCCGGTCTCGCGCCGGCCGAGCGGCTTGGGGTCGTCGAAGCCGACAAAGACGCCGACAACGAGGTCGGGCGCGAAGCCCATGAACCAGGTATCCCGGGACTCGTTCGTCGTGCCGGTCTTGCCCGCCAACGGCTTGCCGACCGCCGCCACCCGGCGCCCGGTGCCGCGCAATACCACGCCTCTCAACAGCGAGACGACTTGGTAGGCGGTGCCGGGGTCGAGGATCTGCTCGCGCTCGTCTTGCAGCAAGGGCTCGGGCTGGCCCTCCCAATCGACGGCAGCGCAGCTCTCGCAGCGGCGCCGGTCATGGCGGAAGATGGTTTGCCCGCGCCGGTCCTGAATGCGATCGATCAGCGTCGGCTGGATCCGCTTGCCGCCGTTGACCAGCATGGCGTAGGCGGTGCTGAGCCGAAGCAACGTGGTCTCGCCGGCGCCGAGCGCCATCGGCAAGTAGGCCGGCATGTCGTCGACGATGCCGAAGCGGCGCGCGTAGTCGACGATCACGTCCATACCGATTTCCTGCGCCAACCGCACGGTCATCAGGTTTCGCGACTTCTCGAGGCCGAGCCTGAGGGTGCTCGGCCCGTAGAACTTCTCGCTGTAGTTCGACGGTTTCCACTTGGGGAGGCCGGGCCCCTGGTCGATGACGAAGGGGCCGTCCAAGATGATGCTCGCCGGCGTGAAGCCGTGGTCGAGGGCGGCGGCATAGACGAAGGGCTTGAAGGCCGAGCCCGGCTGCCGCATCGCCTGCGTGGCGCGGTTGTACTGGCTGTTCTTGAAGTCGTAGCCGCCGACCATGGCCAGGACCCGCCCGGTATGCGGGTCGAGCGCTACGATGGCGCCGTCGACGTCGGGGATCTGCTCCAGCCGATAGCCGTTCGGCACATGGCCCTTGTCGTCGGGCGCCAGCGGCGATACCGCCACCACGTCGCCCACCGACAAGACGTCGGCCGGCTTCTTGACGCTGGGGCCGCGCTTCTGGCCCTCGCGCCAGGGCCGTGCCCATTTCAGGGCCGACAAGGGTATCCGCCCCTCGCTGGCGTCGCCGAAGCCGATGCCGGCACCCTTGCGATCGACCTTCAGAACCACCGCCATCCGCCACTCGCCGAGCGTCGGCGGCGGCGCGATCGCGGCCAGCTTGCCCGCCCAGCCCTCGTCGAGCTCGAGCCGCGACAGCGGACCGCGCCAACCGTGCCGGCGGTCGTATGTCCTGAGGCCCTTGCGCAAGACCCGCTCGGCCAGGACCTGCAGCCTGGTCACCAAGGTGGTTCGGATCGACATCCCGCCCTCATAGAGCGCCGCCTCGCCGTAGGCGTCGACGAGCTGGCGGCGAACCTCCTCGGCGAAGTAGGCGGCACCCAGGCCGGCGACCAGGTCGGGCCGCTTGGCGCCGAGCGGCAGGGCCTTGGCCGCCGCCGCTAACTCCGGCGTCAAGATGCCGTCTTGCGTCATTCGGTTCAGAACCCAGTTCCGCCGCGCCAGCGCCGCCTCGGGCTGGCGGAATGGGTGATAGTTGTTGGGTGCCTTCGGCAAGGCCGCCAGGTAGGCGGCCTCGCTCAAGGTCAGCTCGTCGAGCGACTTGTCGAAATAGTTGAGCGCCGCCGCCGCGACCCCATAGCTCCTGCGGCCGAGAAAGATCTCGTTCAGATAGAGCTCGAGGATGCGGTCCTTCTCGAAGGCATGCTCCATCCGCACCGCCAGGATCGCCTCCTTGATCTTGCGCTCGTAGGAGACCTCGTTCGTCAGCAGGAAGTTCTTCGCCACCTGTTGCGTAATCGTCGAAGCGCCCTTCGGCCGCCGGCCAGAGCCCAGGTTCTTGACGTTCACCAGCATCGCCCGCGCGATGCCCGCCGGGTCGAGCCCGAAGTGGCGGTAGAAAGTCTTGTCCTCGGCCGAGAGGAAGGCCTGGATGACGTGCTTGGGGATCGCCGAGATCGGCACGAAGAGCCGCCGCTCCTTGGCGAACTCGACGATCAGGCGACCATCGGCGCCGTGCACCCGGCTCATCACCTTCGGCTTGTACTCGGCCAGCTGGCGATAGTCCGGCAGGTCGCGCCCATAGTGCCAAAGGGCATAGAAGACGCCGCCGACGCCGACGAGCGCCAGAACCAACGTGGTGGCAAAGAGGACAGCCAGAAATCTCAGCATCGTCTCGGGTCTGCGTAGCTACCAGCCCGCATGAGCTAGCGGGAAAAAGTGTCTATTCTATGACCGTGCCGACGGCAAGCCCTCCGATCCCCACCGTCTAGCGGTCAAGGGCGGCGAAATACTTGTCGACCGCCTCGGCGACCGCGAC
>JASLMY010000018.1 GCA_030746295.1 Alphaproteobacteria bacterium
TCGGCTCGGCCTTTGACAGAGACCCCCCGTTGGCGCTCAAATGCAGGTAGTAGGAATCCCCCAGCCTTCGCGGAGCCAAGCCATGACCGATCTCGGCAATTCCCCAGCCAGTCGCGATATCGCCAACGTCCTCCACCCCTATACCAACCTCGTGCAGCACGCCGAGGGTGGCCCCCATCTGGTCGAGCAAGGCCGCGGCATTTTCGTTTACGACGACAACGGCAAGGAATACATCGAAGGCTTGGCCGGTCTCTGGTGCACCTCCTTCGGCTTCCAGGAGGACGAGCTGATCAAAGCCGCCGTCGACCAGATGAAGAAGCTGCCCTACTACCACATCTTCGCCGGCAAGGGGACGAACCCCTCGATCGACTTGGCCGAGAAGCTGTTGGCGATCGCCCCGACCAAGCTCTCCAAAGTATTCTTCGCCAACTCGGGCTCAGAGGCGAACGACACCATGATCAAGATGGTGTGGTACTACAACAATGCCCTCGGCCGACCTGAGAAGAAGAAGGTCATCTCGCGCCTGAAGGGCTATCACGGCGTCACCATCGCGGCCGGCAGCCTGACCGGCCTGCCTTATGTCCAGCAGGAGTTCGATCTGCCGCTGGACCGCATCAAGCACACGACCTGCCCGCACTACTATCACGGCGGCGAGCCCGGCGAGAGCGAGGAGGACTTCGCCAGCCGCATGGCCGCAGACCTGGAAGCCATGATCCAGGCCGAGGGGCCGGAGACGGTCGCCGCCTTCATCGCCGAGCCGGTGATGGGGGCGGGCGGCGTTTTGGTGCCGCCGAAGACCTACTTCCAGAAAATTCAGGCGGTGTTGAAGAAGCACGACGTGCTGATGGTCGCCGACGAAGTGATCTGCGGCTTTGGGCGCACCGGCAACATGTGGGGCTCGGAGACCTTCGAGATCAAGCCCGACATCCTGACTTGCGCCAAGGCGCTGTCCTCTGCGTACCTGCCGATCTCGGCGGTCCTGATCAACGACGATATGTTCCAGGCCTTCGAGCGCCAGAGCGAGAAGCTGGGCATCTTCGGCCACGGTTTCACCTACACGGGCCACCCGGTCTGTGCCGCCGTCGCGGTCAGGACCCTGGAGCTGATGGAGGAGCGGGAGATCCTGGCCCATGTCAGGCGGGTCAGTCCGCGCTTCCAGTCGCGCCTGATGGGCTTCGCCGAGCATCCGTTGGTCGGCGAGACGCGCGGCGTCGGCCTGATCGGGGCGGTCGAGCTGTCGGCCGACAAGGAGAAGCGCCAATCTTTCGACCCGGCCCTGAAGATGGGCCCTCGGCTGGCCGACGCGGCCCAGCAGGAAGGCCTTATCGTTCGCTCGCTGCCGGGCGATGCGGTCGCCTTCTGTCCGCCGCTGATCATCACCGAGGAACAGATCGACGACATGTTCGATCGCTTCGGCCGGGCCCTCGATCGCTTTGCGCAGGAATCTGCCAGGGAAGCCGCCGAATAGTGCCGTCCAGTAGCTAGAGCGACTGATTCCGAGGTCGTCACTTCGGGCAGAATGCTTGGCCGCGCTGGGCGCCGCTGTTTCCCCTCTTGACGTAGATCTTCAGTTCGCCCGAAAGCAGCCACTGATCATCGAAGAGAACCGTCGGCGTCGGATCAGGCTTTGCGAAACGCGACGCCGCCGGTCTCGGCGGGGCGTAGGTCCTTCGCCGGTGCCCAGGTATCCGGATTGGTGATCAGCTCGGCCAACGCCTCGGCGCCGGCATCGAGCAGCCTCTCGCCCTTTTCGGCGCTCGCCTTCGTCGGGTCTCCGATCGTCCCGTTGGCCGTGACGTGGGCCAGATTGTGCCAGCGGAACGCGGCCTCGCCCTTCTGCAGGAAGCTGCCGCCCTCGCCACCCTTCGCCGCCGCGAGGTTCTCGGAATCGACCAGGTGCGGTACCAGCGCCATCATCATCGAGGTTTCGGCCTCGCACGCATGTTGTAGACCTGTCTGGTCCTCGAGCAACGGCGCAAAACGGCTCGCCGCCTCGTGCCAATAGGTCAACGCCAGCACCGGCACGCCGAACTCGAGATGCAATTGCTGCGCCGACATCTGACACGCCACGTGGTTGCCGCCGTGACCGTTGACGATCAGGATCTTCTTGAACCCGTGCCGGACCACGCTGCCGACGATGCCGCGCAACACTTGATGGAAAGTGTCGTAGTCGACGGTGATGGTGCCGCCGAAGACCATGTGATGCTCGGACAGGCCATGCCAGACCACTGGCAGGGTAATGGTCGGCACATCGGCGCTGGCCCGCTTTGCAGTGCGCTTGGAGATTTCGCCGGCAAGCCGCGTGTCGACTTGCACAGGCAAGTGCGGTCCATGCTGCTCCAATGCCGCGACGGGCAGCAGCACCACCGCGTCCTGCTCGGCGAGACGGCGCAATTCGTGCGCCTTCAGGTTGGCCCACTCGACTTCGCCCATCATTCCCTCCATTTCCTTGTTTTACGTGGATTCGCTCAACCGGCCCCTATCAGAAGCGTCTTCATGCCAAAGGCCAAGGCCAAACTCGGGCCGCCCAGCATCTCGAGGTCGACTTGGCCCAGACGTCGGTCCGCTGGGACCGCGAAAATCTCGGCTGTTTTGCGTCAGGATAGGCATGGCCGTCGCGAGGTACGGGCCATCGTAGGGCCACGAGCGAGACGGGATGGATAAAAAGGCGTTGCAGAAACCAGATTGGTCAGTGCTGCCCGCTACATCTTCCTGTCTTCATTAGAAGAAGACATAGGATCGGACCACGACGTTCTTGCGGCAGGGAGCGTCGTCGGGCGCGGTCGGGTCGATGCAGGCTGTGTGGAACGACCAGCGCGAGACGGAGCCATCGGTGACGGAGTCGTAGCACTTGAGCATGGAGACCTCGGTCGGCTTCTGCTGGGGAAACCAATACCACTCGTGGTCGGGCCGGTGGGTGAAGCGGGTAGTCTCGCCGACACGGTCGTCGTAAATGCGGTAGTTGTTGATGTACGGCTGGTCGGCGAAAGAGGGCCAGGCGCATAGCACGAAGGGGTACTGGCCCACGGTCTCCATAGGCTTAGCAAGGTTGATCGACATGAACCGCCGCGACATCTTCGCGTCGGCCTCCGCCTCGGTGTAGTGCTGCTCGCGCCCAAAGTTCCGCAGGTTCTTCGTGAGAAGTTCGCGGCAGCGCATGCGTCCGCTGTTGTCGTTCAGGTCGTTGTGCACGAGGTTGGCGTAGTTGGCGTTCACGCCCGGATTCTTGTTGTCCTGGTCCTCGGTGCGGTCGCCCGCGTAGTCCTTGTCGAAGACGTCGTGGTTGTAGACCAGCGCGTCCGTCGCGTCCGGGAAGAACGCCAGGAGGAGATCCTCAATCTCCGGGTAGAAGACGCGCTCCACCTCGGCCGAATCGTAGAAGTTCTCGCAACCGGACTCACAGTGCGCCAACGCGAGGCCGAGCCTGTCCATGCACTCGGGGCTGGTGGGTGAGAGGCCGGGATAGTATTCCTCCAACCGTCGCGCGTCGCGCATCACCTGCGGGAAATAGAGGTTCCGCCGCCTGTTGTCCTCTTCTGCCTTGCGTAGCACTTCTGCCTCGGCCGCGCGCGCCGGGTCCCGCCAGAGGGCGTTGGACGGGACGACGGAGTAGGTCGGCCGCTCGTAGACCGTGTAGGGGAGCGGCAGCGCCAGACCGCCTTCGGGAGCCTCGATGTTGTTCTCCCGAATGTAGCCTACGCACGCCGCGTAGTCGCGAAAGCCGACGCCCCATTGGGTCTCTATGGGGCCGGGGGGTGCGCCGTCGAGCATGTCGATCACCCTCTGCCCCTCCCCTTCGTCGATCTGGGCGAGGGCGTCCGCTATCGCCGCGGCTGTTCCCGCGTCGCCGTCTCGGTCCAACGCCGTGTAGGATTGACCTCCGTTCGCGGCGATGGGTGGTGGCTGCCCTTCCGTGAGTTGGAGAGGAGGCACATAGACCGGCGAACCGGTCTCCGTAACCGCTGCGACGTGATCCTCGATGTCTTTGAGCTGGCCCATGGCGTGTCTCCGGCAAAATACACCCCATCGTGGCACACAGGGCTCGTGCTTCCAAGAACCTGTCATTCCTGGTCACACGAAGTAGATGGCAACTGGCGGCTGCTCGCGTCCGCTCCCGATTTGGCTGGCCATAGTCGATCAAGCGGATGGTTGCAGCGAAACGGCTTGAGCGACGGCTCTCAGCTCAAAGCACGAACTGCAAATGGAGTGGCGCTGACGACGTGGGCGTTCGCCCGTGGTGCTCAGCTCTCAATCGGCGGTTGAGGGGCAAACTCGAACTCTGCGGCATCATGCACGCGCTGGCATGACACGATATCCTTGGTGCAACGCCCTAGCCGCGGGCGCTCAATCGAGTCGGTGCGTCTCGGCGAAGGCGGCGAGGAAGCTCGCCAGGTTTGCGCCCAGCTCGTCGCAGAGATAGCCGCCCTCTTGGACCAGCACCGTCGGCAGGCCGAGAGCCGCGATCGCGGCGGCGATCCGAGCGAAGCCGTCGGTGCTGACCTTCAGCACGCCCAACGGGTCGTTCGCCTGCGCATCGAGCCCGAGCGAGACCAGAAGCGCGGCCGGCGCGGCTTCACGTATAGCCGTCAGCGCCCCCGCCAGCGCCTCCAGAAAGACGTCATCGCCGCTTCCGGGCGCCAGTGGCAAGTTCAGGTTGAAGCCCTCACCGGGCCCGACGCCCCGCTCGTCGGCGTAGCCGGCGAAGTAGGGGTAGAAGGCCTGGGGGTCGGCATGGATCGACGCGAAATAGACATCGGCGCGCTCGTAGAAGATGCCTTGGGTGCCGTTGCCGTGGTGGACGTCGACGTCCAAGATGGCGACCCGGCCCCATTCGGATGCCAGGTATTGGGCCGCGATGGCAACGTTGTTCAAGAAGCAGAAGCCGCCAGCGAGGTCGCCATAGGCGTGGTGGCCCGGCGGCCGGCAGAGGGCGTAGGCGTGGGCGGCTCCGTCGCGCACTGCTTGCGCGGCGCTTAAGGCACAGTCAGCGCTGGCGATCGCCGCGGGCCAGGTGCCCTCGCCGATCGGGCAGGCGGTGTCTGCCATGTGATAGCCGGCTAGACCAACGACGCCGGTCGGCCGGGTCGCGAGATAGCGGCTCGGATGGGCGTTGGCCACGATCTCGGGGCCGGCATCGGGCAGGCGGCGCCACTCGGCGAGCCCGTGCTCCAGGAACCAGAGGTAGTCGCTGGTATGGACGGCGGCCAGGTGACTGTGCTCGAACGCGTTCGGCGCCGATACGGCATGGCCGTCGGCACGCACCGCCTGGATCAGGCGCTCGGCCCGCTCCGGCCGCTCTGGATTGGTGCCTGCACGGCCTCGGGTGATGAAGCTTTCGGGTGCGTGCTGGCGATGCGCTTCCGAATAGAAGACCTGCATCTAGACGTGCTGGCCGCCGTTGATGTGGATCTCGGCACCGGTAACGTAGCTCGACTGCTCGGTGCAGAGAAAGTAGATGGTCTTGGCGACTTCTTCGGGCGTGCCGAGCCGCCGCAACGGAATGGTCGGCGCCAACTGCGCCTCGGTCTCGGGCGATAGGATATCGGTCTTGATCTCGCCGGGCGCGATCGCGTTGACGCGAATGCCCAAGGGGCCGAAGTCGGCCGCCATCTCGCGCGTCAGGCTGGCGAGTGCCGCCTTCGAGGTGGCGTAAGCGGCGCCGGCAAAGGGGTGCACGCGGCTGCCGACGATCGAGGTGACGTTGACGATCGAACCGCCGGCCCCTTCCAACTCCGCCTGCAGGCCGCGTCCCAGCATTATCGGCGCGAAGAAATTCACCTGGAAGACGTGGCGCCAGGTGTCCATGGCGGTTCGAATCGAGTTCAGCCGCTTGCCTTCGGCGTCCTTGGGCGAGATCCCGGCATTGTTGACCAACGCCTGCAGCACGCCGCCGTCGAGACGCGAGCGGATGATCTCGATCCCGTGTTCCAGATCGGCGGGATCGGAGAGGTCTATCTGAACGTGGTCCTCAGGTCCCGCTTCCCAGGGGCAGTCCTCGGGAAAGGGGTGGCGTGAGCAGGTAATGACCCGCCAGCCGGCGCTGGAGAAGCGCTTCACGGTGGCATGGCCGATGCCGCGGCTGGCGCCGGTCAGCACCAGGGTTCTACGATCGTTGTCACCGCCACCGCGCATGGAGGTCCTTTTAGGCCCATTCGGGCGCCGACGCCAGTCTGGCGCCGCTTCAATGCATCATCAGGACGGCGAGGTCGAGGTTGGCGAGAACGTCGCGGGTCACGCCGCCCAAGATCAATTCCCTGAACCGGCTGTGGGTATAGGCGCCCATGACCAGGAGATCGGCGCCGTCGGCGCTCGCTTCCAGCATCAGGGCCTCGGCCACCGGCAAGTGGCTCGGCTCCATGGTCTTGACGGTGGCGGCGATCCCGTGCGCATCCAGGTAGACCGTCAGATCCGTCGCCGAGGGGCCGCGCTGCTCGCCTTCCTCGACCGTCAGGATCAGGACGCTCTCCGCCGTCTGCAGGAAATCCAGCGCCGCCGTCACCGCCCGCGCCGCCTGCTGGCTGCCGTTCCAGGCAATCGCGGCACGGCGGGCGACACTTGCCGGCGGATTGGTCGGGGCGATCATGACCGGTCGCCCGGTGTCCATGATCGCAGCCTGCAACATCGGCACCTCGGAGGGATCGTCGTGCGCCGGACAGGGTATCAGGACCAGGTCGTGCAGGCGGCCCTGCTCGGCCACCAGGTCGTCGTCGCGGCCGACGATGGCAACGAAACAGGCTTGAAAACCTGGCCCCGAGGCGGCGGCAACCGGCGTCACATCGGCCTTCTTGGCGATCGCCTCGAAGACCTCGCGGGCGTGGCCCTCGCGCTCGCTCGCTTCCTCCTCCATCGCCGCCATCAGATCGTCGACCATGGCGCCGGTCATGCCTTCACCGAGATAAGGCATGCTGGCGCGGGGATCGATGGCGGGATGCAGAACCGTGACTCGCGCCTCCAGCCGTCGTCCGAGATCGAGCGCCATCGCGAGGCCGCTTTCGCCATCCTCGGCGCCGCGTAAGGGAACCATGATCGATCGAATGCTCATCGCTCAGTCTCCTTGAGGCCCAATTCATCCTCTCGCCGGATGTAACAGGCGCGCGTTGATCCAAGTCAAGGTGCTTCGTGATCGCTGCCGCCGTTGTCTAGCTGGACCTGGGCCGCGGCGAGCAGATCGGGGAAATCGGCCTCGGCATCGAGGTGCGGCCAATCGGTCGGCACCGAACCGGTATCGACCTGGCGTTGCATGATCTCGGCCGTGGCGTCGGAGGCATCGGCACCGCGCGAGGCGATCCGCGCCGCCATGACCTCGGGCCTGGCGGCGAGCCACAGACCGGTGAACGGAACGTCGGCGGCGGCGGCGAGGTCGGCAAGGGCCTCTCTCGAGTCCTGGCGGTCGTTGACCGCGTCGGCGATCGCGGTGTAGCCGGCGGCGAGGACACAGGCCGCCTGTCGGCGCAAGGCGTCGTAGACCCGGGCGCTGATCTCGGGCGTATAGGCCGAGGGGTCGAGTGCCGCTTCGGGAGCGGCTCCAAGGAGCCGTTTTCTGATTTCATCGCTTCTGAGCACGATGGCACCGGGTGGTGGTCGAAAGAGCGGCGCCAGGGCGCGCGCGAGCGTCGACTTGCCGGTGCCCGAATAGCCGCCGAGGCCGATCAATCGGGGTGCCGCCGGCAGCAGCAACTCGCGGGCAAGGCCAAGGTATTCGCCGGCCTCCTGCCTGAGGGCCGCCGCCTGTACCGCGTCAGGCTGCGTTTCCGCCGTCATCGCCGAGACATGCGCCCTAATGGCGGCCCGGATCGACAGGAACAAGGGCAGCGGCTCGAGGCTGCCGCAGTCGTCCGTCAACAGCAAGTATCGGTTCAGCACGATGTTCGCTTCGCTTCGAAGTCCGCGGTGCCAGAGGTCCATGAGCAGGAAGGCGAGGTCGTAGACGACGTCGGTGCGCGCCAATCGATCGTCGAACTCGATGGCATCGAAGATCACCGGGCGGCCGTTCTCGAGGAAAATGTTGCGGAGATGCAAATCGCCGTGACAGTGCTTGACGTGCCCCTCGGCCCGGCGCCGGTTCAGGACTTCGTGCCGGGTGTCGAGTTCGGCCGCTAATTCCGAGACAAGGGACTCGACGGCCCCCGGCGCGAAGACGCCATCGCCATACAGGCGCAGGCTGGCGACAGCGACCTCGACGGTGCGGCGCATCTCCGCCGCATCGGCGCCGTCGGCCGCCGGCTCGGCCCGGGCGTGAAAGGTAGCGATGGCCTCGGCCAATGAGATTGCCAATGCGGTTCCGAGCGGTCCCGCCCGTGACAGCCGGTCCAAGAGGCGGGAATCGTCGAAGCGGCGCATCACCACCACCCAGTCGAGCGTCTCGCCGTTGCCGCCGAAGCCGAGCCGGCCGTCCGGACCGCGGGTGACCGGACTGACGTCGAGATAGATATCGGGCGCGGTGCGCCGGTTCAGTCGGAGCTCCGCCCGGCAGGCCGCCTCTCGCCGCGCAAGACTGGAGTAATCGAGGAACGGCAGCTTGATCGCCCGCTTTAGCTTGTAAGCGCGTGCGCCCGCGAGGAAGACGATCGCCGCGTGGGTGTCGATCCGCCGGACCTCGCCCTCGGCCAGGTCATGGCTCGCCGGGTCGGCGAGAAAGGCCACGACCTCCGACTGCTGCCCGGCGCTCGCGTTCAGGAGCGAAATACCGCGCGCTCCTCCTCGACGCCGTGCGGGTCCTGGTGAATGATGACCTCGGCGCCGGCGAACGCATTGCGTATTTTCGCCTCGACCTCGTCGGATACCTCATGCGCTTCGATCAGCGGCATATCGGGGTCGAGCTCGAGGTGAAGCTGAATGAATGTGTGCACGCCGGAAGATCTAGTACGCAGATCGTGCATGTTGATGACCTTGGGATGCGAGACCGCGGTTTCCCTAATCCGACGGCGCTCGGCGTCCGGCAGCTCCCGGTCCATCAGGTGGTCGCTGGCATTGCGGAAGATTTGCCAGGCGCCGTACACGATGTAGGCGGCGATGGCGATTGCAAAGATCGGGTCCAGAAAGCTGAGGCCCGTGCGCGTGCTCAGAACCAGGGCCAGGATCACCGCCAGGTTCATCAACAAATCGCCGCGGTAGTGCAGCGAATCGGCCTTGATTGCGATCGAGCCGGTTTGCCGGACGACATAGGCCTGAAACAACACCAGGGCGATCGTCACGACGATGGAAGCGACGAGTATGGCGATGCCGACCTCGCTCTCGGCGATCGGCCGCGGGCGGTGCAGCCGGTCGATCGCCTCGAACAGCAGGAAGGCCGCTGAGCCGGTGATGAAGGCGGCTTGCGCGAGGCCAGCCAGGGCCTCGGCCTTGCCGTGTCCAAAGCGGTGTTCCCGGTCGGCTGGCATCAGCGCGTGGCGAACCGCCAGCAGGTTTATCAGCGAGGCGCCGGCATCGAGCGCGGAATCCATCAGCGAGCCGAGGATGGCGACCGAGTCGGTCATCAGCCAGGCGACCAGCTTGCCCATGATCAGGAGCGACGCAACCGAAACCGCGGCATAGGTGGCGAGCCGCATCAATCTGGCGGCGTCTTGCGTTGATTTCGGCGGTGCCGGCACCGCCGTGGTCGATTGCGAGATCTTTGTCACCAGCTTTCGTGTTGGCCGGCGGTCGCTATGCCGGAATCAGGGGTAGAGCCAGCGTCGCGACCAGCCGTCCGCTTCCCGATCGTACAATAGCCGATAATGTAGTCGAGCGGGTTGCGATTGCCAGAATTCGATCCGCTTCGGATCGAGACGAAAGCCCGACCAATGCGGCGGTCGTGGCACTTCCTGCCCCTCATAGCGTGTCGCCACGGTCTCGACCGCGCGCTCCAGGGACTCGCGCGATTCCAAGACTCGCGATTGCTCGGACGCCCAGGCGCCGATCTGGCTCTCCCGCGGCCGCGAGGCGAAATAGTCGTCGGCCTCGGCATCGTCGACCAGTGACACCGACCCTTCGACGGAGATCTGCCGTGCCAGTGGGCGCCAATAGAAACACGCGGCGGCCACCGGCTGCGAGAGCAACTCGCGCCCCTTGTGGCTTTCGAGGTTGGTGTAGAAGACGAGGCAGCCACCGTCGTCGACATCCTTGAGCAGTACGGTTCGGATCGAAGGCCGACCCTCGCTCGACACGCTGGTGACCGCCATCGCGTTCGGATTAATCGCCTCGCTACCCTCGGCCTCGTCGAGCCAGGCTCGCAGCAATTCGATCGGATCGTCGTACTCGGGAATCGTCATGATTCTCGTCACCTCGCTACTGTCCGGCCCTGGAAAATAGGCCTAACTCCTTGATTGTTGAAGCTTAGTCGGAAAAATAGTGACGAAATGCCGCACTGTGGGCATTTTGTTCGAGAAGATGCGTCTTATATTGAGAAAAGCCAACGATTTTCGGGCGGCCTCGAGCCGCCGAGCCTCGGCCAACCGATGCAAGCTCAAGAAGGGATTCAACCCATGTGGTTCAAGAGAATTGCCCTCGCCGTGGTCGCCGCGGCCTTTCTCAGCGCCTGTCAGGATGCGGGCACGAAACAGACCATTGGCACCCTGCTCGGCGCCGGCGCCGGCGGATTGGTGGGCTCGCAGATCGGCTCCGGTCGGGGTCAGTTGGCGGCCGTCGCCGCCGGTACCCTGATTGGCGCCATTGTCGGCAGCGAAGTCGGGAAATCGCTCGACCGCGCCGATCGCCTAGCGCTGGAGCGGGCGACCCAAAGCTCGCTCGAGCGCGCGCCCTCCGGCACGGCCACGCAGTGGCGTAATCCGGACAGCGGCAACTACGGTACCATCACGCCGCGGCCGGCCTACCAGACGTCGAACGGGCAGTATTGTCGCGAGTACCAGCAAACCGTCGTCGTCGGGGGTGAGACCCAGTCGGCCTACGGCCGCGCCTGCCGACAGCCCGATGGAACCTGGCGGATCGTCAACAGTTGAGGCCAAGACCGGCTCGAACGTGAGGCGGCGACAGCACCTTCGGCCTGTCGCCGGCGGTGAGCGGCGACGCATTGAGGACAACCACGCGAACCAATCCGACTGCATGGTGTGAGCCGGCCGCTGTCATGAAGCGATATCTGGGCGCAGCTGTGATTTGGGTTGCTTGCCTCGTGGCGACGCCGGGCGCGGCCGACTTCGTCGCCGGGGTCAAGGCTTATGACCGCGGTGACTATGCGGCGGCCTTCGAAGCCTGGTCGCCGCTGGCGCAGAACGACGACCCGGCGGCACAGCGGAACATCGGCCATCTCTATCGCTTCGGGCTCGGTGTCGGACAGGACTTCGAGCGGGCGGCGTTCTGGTATCGTGAGGCTGCGGAGATGGGCCTTCCGGGCGCGCAAGCGAACCTGGCGATGATGTATCTGCGCGGCCAGGGCTTGATCGCCGATGCCCGACAAGCCGCGCAGTGGTTCAGTCAGGCAGCGGTGCAGGGGCACGCGATCTCGCAGTACAACCTGGGCCTCCTCTATTTGAAAGGTCACGGCCTGCCCCGCGACGAGGCCCGGGCCATGGGCTGGTTTCATCTCGCGGCCAAAGGCGGCCACATTCAGGCATTGGAGGCGCTGTCGAAATTGGTCCTCGGCAGCGCCTTGTTACCTGGCCCGTCGACGCCACCGGGTTGGCGCCCGCCGTCGGGGTCGCCGCAGGAAGGGAAAGCCGCGGCTCGTCCCGAGACGGCCGCCGAGGCGAAGAAGGAGGCGCCTGCCGAGACCGAAACGAAGCAAGCGGCGCCTGCCGCCGCCCGACGCGGCCAGCCAAAACCTGGCGGCGAAACTGCTTCGATCGATTCTCTCGATACCGCCTATACGGTTCTCAGCAATGCCTTTCGGGGCGATTTCTCGATCCCGGCGAAGCCACGCCCGACCGAGGCCGGCGAGGACAGAACGGTGAAGGCTCCCGCCGAGCCACCACCCGTCCCCAAAGAAGAGCCGACACCGCCGACGCCGAAGAGCGCGTCGAAATCCGACGGCCTTCGTCCGGCAACGGATGACCATGAGAGAGGCGCTGCTGGTCAAGGCCGTTTCTCGAGGGCCATCGTCGCTTATCGCGGCGGCGACTACGAGGCGGCACGACGTCGTCTTCTGCCGCTCGCGCGGGCCGGCATGGTCGACGCGCAATACCATCTCGGCCGCCTCTACAATCGTCCCGACTTCGCCTCGGCCGACCGCGTTGAGGCCTATGTCTGGCTGACACTGGCCGCCGAGCAGGGCCATCCGCAGGCGAAAAGCGCGAAATCGGGCCTGATGGAGAAAATGGACGTGGGGGAGCGTCAGCGAGCGCGAGTTCTGTTGAACGCGCGGCGCGGCGATCATGGGTCGAAGCGACCAAGGCTTTAACTTTTTGCGTGGAATGTCACATTATGCTCGCTGGGCCGTCCATCACCGAGCGGGACGGCGTCCCATGTGTCTCCGTTGCGAGTTGATCGAATGCGCGATCTCTATGAAGTCTTGGGCGTGTCGAGGGATGCCGGCAAGGCCGAGATCAAGCGCGCCTATCGAAACCTCGCGAAGGAGTTGCATCCGGACCTGAACCCCGACGACAAGGTCGTCGCCGAGCGCTTCAAGGAAGTGACCGCGGCCTACAACCTGTTGAGCGACAAGGAGAGCCGCGCCAAATACGACCGCGGCGAGATCGGCCCGGACGGACAGGCTCGGCCGCAGTTTCGCTATCAGTACGCCGGCGGTCCGGAAGGCGGGCGCGGCAATCCGTTTGGAACCGACAGCGCCGATGACATGTTTCGCGATTTCGCCGATCTGTTCGGCGGCCTCGGACGCGGGCGGCGGAGCCAGCGCAACCGCGTCCGGCGCGGGGCCGATCGGTCCTACAAGATCACTGTCGAGTTTCTCGATGCGGCCCGCGGCACGACGCGGCGGGTCAGCCTGCCGAGCGGCAAGACACTCGACGTCAAGATTCCCGCCGGAATCGAGGACGGCATGACGATAAGGCTGAAGGGCCAGGGCGAGGCCGGTAGCGAAGGCGGTGCCATGGGCGACGCTCTGATAGAGGTAGCCATCGATCCGCATCCCAGGTTCCAACGACGGGGACAGGACATCGAGCTGGAGGTGCCGATCACGCTCTCGGAGGCGGTTCTTGGCGCCAAAATCTCGGTGCCGACGATCGATGGGGCCGTAAACCTGTCGATTCCGAAGGGCTCCAACAGTGGCAGCAAACTGCGTTTGAAGAAGCGCGGCATCGCCACCGAATCGGGCCGCGGCGACCAGTATGTGACCCTCAAGGTCGTGTTGCCCGACCAGCCGGACGACGATCTGGTCGGCTTTGTCGAGCGTTGGAGCAAAAGCCACGACTACGATGTCCGCGGCAAGGACGGTCTCGACTGATCCCAGGGTCTCGAGAGGCGGAAATGGCTGAACATGACGCCGGGGCTCGGTCGGCGTTCGCAGCGGCCCGGATCGGCAATCGCCTGCTCGCCGCGGCGCGCCGGCTGGTCGTCGACGGCGGCCTCGTCATGGCCGGGCATTTGGCCTTCGTCGGGCTTCTCGCCCTCTTTCCTTTTCTGATATTCCTGACGGCGCTCGCCGGTTTCTTTGGCCAGACCGAGCTCGGCACGCACTTTGTCGCCTTCTTCCTCGAGCAGATGCCTGAACAGGTGGCGGAGGTGCTCTACGTGCCGATCTTGGAGGTGTTGCAGGAAACGCGGGGCGGGCTGCTGACTTTGGGCATTCTGTTATCGATCTGGACCGCCTCCTCGGGCCTGGAGGCGGCCAGGATCTCCCTCGATCGAGCCTACTTTTCCATCCGGCAGCGGCCAATGTGGCAGACCCGGATAGAGAGCATGTTGCTCGTCATCTTGGCGGCAAGCTGCATTCTGGTCGCCATGTTGGCCTTGGTTCTGGGGCCGGTCGCTTGGACCGAGGTGCAACGATACGTCACCTTGCCGCGAATTCTGGAGCTGCTCTGGAATCCCGTCCGCTACGGGTTCGGGGCGCTATTGATCCTGAGCGCCGTCTCGGGTCTGTTTTTTCTCCTGCCGGCGGCCCGCTTGCGCCTGCGCTGGGTCCTACCGGGTGCAGTCCTGGTCATGGCGCTGTGGCTGGCGACGGCGATCGCCTTCTCCTATTACGTCTCCCATTT
Organism: Alphaproteobacteria bacterium; assembly: GCA_030746295.1. The sequence goes on from JASLMY010000018.1 coordinate 14,088, forward strand.
CGGCAGCTACACGGTGACCTACGGCAGCCTCGCCGGTATCATCCTGACGCTGCTCTTCTTCTATCTCTTGGCCGTAATCTTCATCTTCGGCGCCGAGTTCAATGCCGCCTTGGCCCGGGCCGAGGGTGGCCTGCCGCCGCCCAGGCGTCGCAAGGAGGACCGCGAAGCGGACGCCAAAGGCCGCGAGAAGCCCTTAAATTGACCCCTCTCGGGTTTCGTGTAGGATGCCGACGACCTCGACGGTCGAGGCTTCTTGGAGACGAGGATGAGTGATTCGACCGGCCTGTTGGCCGGCAAGCGCGGCCTGATCATGGGTGTCGCCAACGACCGTTCCATTGCCTGGGGGATCGCCAAGGTCTGTGCCGAGGAGGGTGCGACGCTGGCCTTTACCTATCAGGGAGAGGCCTTGCAGAAGCGGGTGACGCCGCTGGCCCAGTCGGTGGGCTCGGAAATGGTCATGGCCTGCGATGTCGCCGACGAGGCGAGCATCGATACGGTCTTTCAGGAAGTGGGCCGGCAATGGGGCGAGCTCGATTTCCTCGTCCATGCCATCGCCTATTCCGACAAGGATCAGCTCAAGGGCCGCTACGTCGACACGACGGCCGAGAACTTCTCGATGTCGCTCGACATCTCGTGCTACTCCTTCACCGCCCTCTGCCGGGCCGCCGAGCCCTTGATGGCGAGCGGCGGCAGCCTGCTCACGCTGACCTACTACGGGGCCGAAAAAGTAGTGCCGCACTACAACGTGATGGGCATTGCCAAGGCCGCCCTGGAGGCCAGCGTGCGCTATCTCGCCGCCGACCTGGGCGCCGGCGGGATTCGCGTCAATGCCATCTCTGCCGGCCCGATCCGTACCCTTGCCGCCGCAGGGATCGGCGATTTCCGCTATATCCTGAAGTGGAACGAGTACAACTCGCCCCTAAAGCGCAATACCAGCACCGACGAGGTCGGCAATGCCGCCCTCTATCTGCTGAGCGACCTTTCGGGCGGGGTCACGGGCGCAGTGCATCACGTCGATTGCGGTTATCATGTGGTCGGCATGAAGGCGGCCGACGCACCGGACATCGCCACCATCTGAGCCCTGGCCAGCGATCGGAGGCGGAGCGTCGAGGCCGCCCCACCGGGGTCGCAGCCGCGAGGAGCCATGTCGCACAACAGCTTCGGCCATCTATTCCGAGTCACGACATGGGGCGAGAGCCACGGAGCGGCGATCGGCTGCGTCGTCGACGGCACGCCACCCGGGCTGGCGCTCGCCGAGGCCGATATCCAGCATTGGCTCGATCGCCGGCGGCCCGGTGGCTCGCGTTTCGTCACCCAACGCCGCGAGCCCGACAGCGTCCGGATCCTATCGGGCACCTTCGAGGGCCAGACCACGGGCACGCCGATCAGCCTGGTGATCGAGAACGTCGACGCGCGCGGCAAGGACTATGCCGAAATTCGAGACAAGTTCCGGCCCGGCCATGCCGACTATACCTACGAGGCGAAGTACGGCATTCGCGACTATCGCGGCGGTGGCCGTGCTTCGGCGCGCGAGACTGCCGCCAGGGTTGCTGCCGGCGCCGTTGCTCGCAAAATCCTGGGCGAGGAGGTCGCGATTCGCGGTGCCCTGATACAGATCGGCGAGAAGCGGATACGGCCGGAGAATTGGCGTTGGGAGAGCGTCGAGCAGAATCCCTTCTGGTGCCCCGATTCGGAGGCGGCGCTCGAATGGGCCGATCATCTGGACGAGGTCCGGGCTCGGGGTTCCTCCGTCGGGGCCGTGGTCGAGGTGCAGGCCTCGGGCGTGCCGGCGGGGCTGGGGGCACCGATCTACGGCAAGCTCGATGCCGATCTGGCGGCAGCGATGATGGGGATCAACGCGGTCAAGGGTGTCGAGATCGGTGCCGGCTTTGCCGCCGCGACGTTGAGCGGCGAGGAGAACGCCGACGAGATTCGAACCGAGGCGGGGGCACCGCGCTTCCTCTCCAACAATGCTGGCGGCGTTCTGGGCGGGATCTCGACCGGCCAGGATGTTGTCGTCCGTTTCGCGGTCAAGCCGACGTCGTCGATCCTGACGCCGCGGCGCACTATCGACCGCCATGGCGGCGAGACCGAGATCGCCACCAAGGGCCGCCACGATCCCTGCGTCGGGATCCGCGCCGTTCCGGTCGGGGAGGCCATGCTGGCCTGCGTATTGGCGGACCACCTGCTAAGACATCGCGCACAAGGGCGAGACGCCCGTTAGGACTGATCCAGGAGCAAGAAACCATGTCTCAAGCTGAACTGGCCCACGCCCTCGAGATCGAGGACAAGGGCGATCTCGACGAGCGGCAGCAACGCTATTTCGAGATCTGCGAGGAAAAGCTCGGCTTCGTGCCCAACGTGCTTCGCGCCTACGCCTTCGACAGCGCCAAGCTCGCCGGCTTCACCGCGCTTTACAACAACGTGATGTTGGACGAGTCCGCGCTCTCCAAGCTGGAGCGCGAGATGATCGCCACCGTGGTCTCCTCGATCAACCATTGCCACTATTGCCTAACGGCGCATTCTGCGGCGGTGCGCGGCTATTCGGGTGACCCGGTGTTGGGCGAGCTGATGGTCCAGAACTACCGAGCCGCCGAACTGCCGCCGCGCCAGCGTGCCATGCTGGACTTCGCCGTCAAGCTGACCGAGACGCCGGACCGGATCGAGGAGACGGACCGCCAGGATCTGCGCGAGGCCGGCCTCTCGGATGCCGAGATCTGGGACGTTGCCGCGGTGGCGTCATTCTTCAACATGTCGAACCGGATGGCCGCCGCCATCGACATGCGGCCGAACCGCGAGTACCACTTCCAGTCTCGCCAGGATCCGGCAGAGACGTGAGGGATGAGCGCGCCGGTGCCATACCCGATCGCGGACTTTGAAGGCACCTTGGTGCCCACCCGGGTTTCCGCCCGCGACTTCGGGTAGCGACGTTGGTGTCGGTCGGACGACTGGACGGAGGCCGTCCACCGGCTGTCGTGCAGTCCTTCCGCACAGAAGATGTGCCGGACTGGGTCCGGTGTTGCCTGGCCAGCGTCGAGGCCTGGGCCCGGGCCCGCGACCATCCCTACATCTTCATCGACGACGCCCTCTTCGCCCGGGTTCCCGGCTGGTACCGGGCCAAGGTCGACGACGCAGTCCTGCCGATGAGCGACTTGGCGCGCCTGCTGGTGTTGTGCGAGTTCTCGACCGAGTACCCGTCGGTAGCCTGGCTCGACGCCGACGTCCTGGTCTTCGATCCTTCCCGCTTTTGCCTGCCGGAGGTTGCCTACGCCGTCTGCCCCGAGCGCTGGGTCTTCCGCAACAAGGCCGGCGATCTCGGTGCCGTCGAGCAGGTCAACAACAGCGCCATGCTGTTCGCGCGCGAGAACCCGTTTCTGGCGTTTTATATCGAGGCCACCGAGTCGACCGTCAGGGCGGCCGAAGAGCCCGTGGCCTCGCACCTCGCCGGCACCGACCTGCTGACCCGTCTCGATCGGGTGGTGCCGTTGGCGAAGCTCGACGGGGTCGGCATGATCTCGCCGGCCCTGGCCCGCGATCTCGCCGCCGGGCGTGACGAGGCGCCGCGCTTCTATGCCGAGGGGCTGGCCCGGCCGGTGCAGGCCGCCAACCTCTGTCATTCCTTCACAGTCCGTGCCGATCCAGGTCAACGCCTGACGGCCGCGACCATCGAGGCGGCGATCGACCGGCTGTTGGCCACGAAGGGCGGGGCGATCAATCGCTGGCTTTCTGGTCAGCGCCGGAAAGTGGCGACCAGTTCGACATGAGGTGACCAGAGGAACTGGTCGATCGGCACGACCTCGACAAGGTCGTAGCCGCCGTCGATCAGGATGCGGGCGTCGCGGGAAAAGCTTCCGGGATGGCAGGAGACAGCGACGACGAGCGGCACGGACGAGCTGGCGATGGCCGTCGCCTGCGCCCGGGCGCCGGCGCGTGGCGGGTCGAAGACCACGGCATCGAAGCGCCCGAGTTCGGCCGTGCCCAAGGGGCGGAGAAAGAGGTCGCGCCGTTCCACCGTAACTTCGGCTAGGCCGGGCCTAGCACGAGCCGCCGCTGCGAGCGCGGTCAGCGCCGCCTCGTCCTGATCCACGGCATGGACCCGGGCGGCAGCCGCCAGCGGCAGGCTGAGCGTGCCGCAGCCGGCGAAGAGATCGGCGACGTCCCGGGCGCTCCCCAGGGCGACGAGAACCCGGTCTCGGATTGCGGCCTCGCCCGCGATGCTCGCCTGCAAGAAGGCGTCTGCCGGCACTTCCACCGCAACGTCGGCGAAGGCGATGGCGGCGGGCCGCCGGACGACGATGCACTGGGGCTCGGCTTCGCCCCAGTGCAGGCGTGCGAGATCCTGCTCCGCCGCGAAGGCGGCCAGGGCTTGGCGCGCCTCCAGGTCCGGCTCGCGCGCGCTGACGATCCAGAGATCGATGCCGCTCGTGGTCTCGGTCAGTTGCAGATCGACGCTCTCGCCGACGCCCAGCAGCGCATCAAGAAGTCGCCTGAGCGCCGGCAGTAGGGCCGGGATGACGGGGCGCAGCACCGGGCAGGCCGTCAGGTCGACGATCCGACGGCTGCGCCGGGCGTTGAAGCCGATTGTCGTGCCGCGCTTCGACCGCCGGGCAGCGAAGCGAACCCGACGCCGCGTCGCTGCTGGCGTCGCGACCGTGGGGTGGACGGGCGTCTCGTTCAAGCCTCTGCGTGCCAGGGCGTCGACGACGCGCTGGCGTTTCCAGGCGAGATAAGGCGCTTGCGCCAGATGCTGCAGGGCGCAGCCGCCGCAACGGCCGAAATGGGGGCAGGCGGGCGTGACGCGGTCTCTTGCCGGCTCCAGGACCTGGACCAGGCGGGCGGTGGCACCCTCACTCCGCCGGCCCTCGATCTCGACCGCTACGCGCTCGCCGGGCAAGGCATAGGGGACGTAGACGGGACCATCCGGGCCTTGGGCGATGCCGTCGGCGCCGCCGCCCAGGGTATCGATCGTCAGCTCAACCGGCGGGGGCGACATCTCGCTCGCCCGCGATCAGGAATTCGACGTTGCCCTCGGGCCCCCGGATCGGGCTTTCCTCCAGTCCCAGAACCCGCCAATGGGGTCGAGATTGCAGCCAGTCCTTGATGCGGGCGCAGACGGCTTGGTGCAAGGCGGGATCGCGCACGACGCCGCCCTTACCGACCTCGGCGCGGCCGACCTCGAACTGCGGCTTGATAAGGGCGATCAGTCGCGCGCCAGGCGCGGTCAGGGCTAGCGCTGCCGGTAGGACCGTCTCCAGGCCGATGAAGCTGGCATCGCAGGTGACGAGCCCGATCGGCTCCGGCACTTCCGTGGCGTTCAGGCGGCGTGCGTTGGTGCGCTCCAGGACGACGACGCGGGGGTCTTGACGCAGCTTCCAGGCGAGCTGGCCATGGCCGACGTCGACGGCGTAGACGCGGGCGGCCCCGCGGCTCAGCAAGACGTCGGTAAAGCCACCGGTCGAGGCGCCGATGTCGAGACAGACCAGGCCCGCGGGCGATATGGAGAATTGGTCGAGCGCATGTGCCAGCTTGATGCCGCCGCGCGAGACCCAAGGGTGGTCCCGTCCCTTGACCTCGAGCGCTACGTCGGCGGCGAGGCTTCGGCCCGGCTTGTCCAGTCTGATGGTATCGCTGTAAACGCGGCCCGCCATGACGAGGGCCTGGGCCCGGCTTCGGCTTTCGGCCAAGCCGCGCTCGACGAGGAGTTGATCGAGGCGACGCTTCGGCTCTTTTCGCCTGCCGTCGCTGCCGTCGCTGTCGTCGGTAGCGCCCATGGCCTCAGGCCATTCTCAGGCGCGTTTCGGGGCCCCCACGGCCTCCCGGCCCAGGGCCGCTAGCGCCGTCGCCACGATGTGGGGCGCGTTCAGACCGGCGATGTCGTACATCTTTTCCGGCTTGTCCTGGTCAATGAAGATATCCGGCAGCAGCATGGGGCGGAACTTGAGGCCATTGTCGAGAAGGCCCTGTCCGGCCATGAACTGCATGACATGGGCCGCGAAGCCGCCGACGGCGCCCTCTTCGATGGTGATGAGCACCTCGTGTTCGGCCGCCAGTCGCCGTACCAGGTCCTCGTCCAAGGGCTTGGCGAATCGCGCATCCGCCACTGTGGTCGAGAGGCCGCGGGCCTGCAGATCGTCGGCCGCCTTCAGCACCTCGGCCAAGCGGGCGCCAAACGATAGAATCGCTACCGTCGTGCCCTCGCGCAGGACGCGGCCCTTGCCGATCTCGAGCGGTTCCGGCGCTTCGGGCATGTCGATGCCGATACCCTCGCCTCGCGGATAGCGGAACGCCGAGGGTCGGTCGTCGATCTTGGCTGCGGTGGCCACCATGCGCACCAGCTCTGCCTCGTCGGCCGCCGCCATGACCACGAAGCCAGGCAACATGGCGAGATAGCCAACATCGAACGAGCCGGCATGGGTCGGGCCGTCAGCGCCCACAAGACCGGCCCGGTCGATCGCGAAGCGGACCGGCAGGCGCTGGATCGCGACATCGTGCACGACTTGGTCGTAGGCCCTTTGCAGGAAGGTCGAGTAGATGGTCGCGAAGGGCCGATAGCCCGCCGCCGCCAGGCTGGCGGCGAAGGTGACGCCGTGCTGCTCGGCAATGCCGACGTCAAAGCAGCGTTCCGGGAACCGCTCTTGAAAGACGTTGAGGCCGGTGCCGGCCGGCATCGCCGCGGTAATGGCGACGATGCGGTCGTCCCGCTCGGCCTCGCTGGTCAGTGAATCGGCAAAGACCTTGGTGTAGCTCGGCGCGTTGGTCTTGCCCTTGTCCTGGGTGCCGGTGATGACGTCGAACTTCGAGACCCCGTGATACTTGTCCGCCGATTCCTCGGCCGGCGAATACCCCTTGCCCTTTTGGGTCACGACGTGAATCAAGATCGGGCCGGCGTTCCGCGCATCACGCACGTTGCGCAGCACGGGCAGCAGATGATCGAGATTGTGGCCGTCGATCGGGCCGACGTAATAGAATCCCAATTCCTCGAAGAGGGTGCCGCCGGTGATCATGCCGCGGGCGTATTCCTCGGCCCGCTTGGCGGTCTGCTCCATTCGCTCGGGCAAACGGCTGGCCAACTGCCGGGCCACGTTTCTGAGACTTTGATAGGGGCGCGAGGAGATCAGCCGTGATAGGTAGGCGCTCATCGCCCCGACTGCAGGCGCGATCGACATGTCGTTGTCGTTGAGGATGACGATACGGCGCGAGTTCATCGAGCCGGCGTTGTTCAGGGCCTCGTAAGCCATCCCGGCGCTCATGGCGCCGTCGCCGATCACCGCGACGACGTTCCGGTCGGTTTCGGAAAGATCGCGTCCGACCGCGAAGCCGAGGGCGGCGGATATCGAGGTCGAGCTGTGTGCCGTTCCAAAGGGGTCGTACTCGCTCTCGGCCCGCTTGGTGAAACCGGAGAGCCCGCCCCCCTGGCGCAAGGTGTGGATCCGGTCACGCCGGCCGGTCAGAATTTTGTGTGGATAGGCCTGATGGCCAACGTCCCAGATCACCACGTCATCGGGCGTATCGAAGGTGTAATGGAGCGCTACCGTCAGCTCTACGACGCCGAGACCGGCACCGAGATGACCGCCGGTCTTGGAGACCGCGCCGATAGTCGTCTGGCGCAGCTCGTCGCTCAATTGACGCAGTTGCTTGCTTTCGAGCTTTCTAAGGTCGGCCGGAATATTGACCTGATCGAGAAGCGGAGTAGAACTGTCGGTCACTGCAACACCCGATGCATCTAGCCGCCCTTGCCCGTCACGAGCGGCGGGATATGACAAACTCGGCAAGGGCGCGCAAAGCATCTGCTCTTTCGCCGAAGATTTCAAGATGCGCCACCGCTTGCCGCGACAGCATCTCGGCGCGCTCCCTGGCCCCTTCGATTCCCAGCATGGCCACGAACGTGGCCTTGCCTTGCTCGGCGTCCTTGCCTGCCGTCTTTCCTAATCTGGCGCTTTCGCCGGTAACGTCCAGCAAATCGTCGGTAATTTGAAAAGCCAACCCCAGATCGTGCGCGAACATTCTGAGCGCTTGGCGGTCGTGGCTGCCCGTTCGCGCCAGAATCGCGCCCGCCTCGCCGGAGAAGGCGATCATCTCGCCCGTCTTCAATCGCTGCATGCGGATGATGGAGGTTTCATCCATTTGCCGGTTTTCGGCCAGCAGATCCAGCATCTGCCCACCAACCATGCCGTGGCCGCCGGCGGCTCGGGCCAGGCCCAACACCAACTGGGCGCGCACCAAGGGGTCGTGCGTCGTCGCTTCCTCGGCCAAGACCTCGAAGGCGAGCGTCAACAGCGCATCTCCGGCCAAGACCGCGGTCGCCTCGTCGAAGGCAACGTGGACGGTGGGTTGGCCGCGCCGCATGACATCGTCGTCCATGCAGGGCAGATCGTCGTGAATAAGGCTGTAGGTATGGATCAGCTCGACAGCGGCGCCGGCACGTGCCGACTGCGATGTGGGGACCTCGAAGATGTCGGCGCCGGCGATCACCATGAACGGCCTCAGCCGTTTGCCGCCGGCCATCGTCGCATAGCGCATGGCCTCGAAGAGCCGGCCTTCCGGCCCTTCGCTGGGCTTCGGCAGTACCCGGTCCAACTCCGACTCGACCGCCTTGGCGGCGGCCTCTAACGCTGCCTCGAACTCAGCCAAACGCCCCCCTCAATCGAATTCCGCCGGCTCGACGCCGGCGCTCTCACCGGTCGTTCCGACGACTATTCGCTCCACCTTCTCGGTCGCGACGCGGAGCTTGTCCTCGCAATGACGTTTCAGCAAGGCGCCGCGCGTGTACATCGCGATCGAATCCTCTAGCCCGACGGCGCCGCTTTCGAGGCTTTGCACGATCTCCTCGAGGGCAGCGATCGCCTCTTCGAAGCTGAGGCGACCGATATCCTCGGGTATCGTCTCTGCCGCCTCGTCCGAGGGCCGCTTCGCCATCCACCTCTCCCCGCTTCGGGCCTGATATTACGGATGCAGGTCGGGCACGGCAAGAAAGCCTTAGCCGGTCATTAGGGCGCCGACGTGAGCGGCGGCCGATCGAGCCAGAGCCGCCAGATCGTAGCCGCCCTCCAATGTCGAGACGACGCGGCCATGCGCGTGGCGTCGGGCGATCTCTACCAACTCGGTCGTGACCCAGGCGTAATCTTCGTCGTCCAGCTCCAGGTTCGCCAGTGGGTCATTCCGATGCGCGTCGAAACCGGCGGAAATCATCACCAATTCGGGCTCGAAGGCGTCGAGGGCGGGGAGCAGCGAATCGGTGAAAGCGCGGCGAAATGCCTCCGAGCCGGCGAACGGCGGCAAGGGCGCGTTGAATAGGTTGCCCACACCTCTGCTCTCCGCCGCCCCGGTTCCCGGATAGAGCGGCGACTGATGCGTCGACAAATAGGCAAGTCCGGGATCGTCGCGGAACATGGCCTCGGTGCCGTTGCCGTGATGGACGTCGAAATCGATCACGGCGATTCGTGCCAGTCTGTGCACTTTCCTCGCGGCCAAGGCGCCGACGGCGACGTTGTTGAAGACGCAAAAGCCCATCGCCCGTTCCGGCTCGGCATGGTGGCCTGGTGGGCGGACGGCGCAGAACGCGTTCTCTGCCCGGCCCTCGACGACGGCGTTGACCGCCGCCACCACCGCGCCGGCAGCCCGCAAGGCAGCCTCCAGCGAGCCGGGCGACATGGCCGTGTCCGCATCCAACTGTGCCAGGCCCGACTCGGGCGCGGCCGCCTTGACGCGGGCGATGTAGGTCTCTGGGTGGACGCGGGCGATCTCCGCCTCCGTGGCCCGGGGAGCCTCCATTCGCTGAAGCGATCCAAAGGCCTCGCTTTCCAGCGCCTGCAGTACCGCCCTGAGACGATCCGGGCGCTCAGGGTGGCCGATGCCGGCCTCGTGTGTGAGGCAGGCAGGATGGGTCAAGAGCAAGGTCGACATCGCCTGCGCCCTCAGGGCAGGGTTTCGAGGAAGTCGCCAATCGCGGCGTTGAAGGCGTCGGGCCGCTCGAGGTTGGCCAAGTGGCCGGCGCCCGGAATGCAATGATACCGGGCCTCGGGGATCTTGGCCGCCATCCGCTCCATGCCCCTGGGCGGAGCGGTCTCGTCCTTCTCCGCTGCCAGCACCAGCGTCGGGCAAGCGATTCGGGACGTATCGTCACGCCGGTTAAAGGTGACGAGGCAGTGGAGCGCGGCTCGGTAGCTCTCCGACGGGATCCCCGACATCGAAGCCACGGCGCGCGCGATCGCGGCCTCGCTCGCGTAATCCTTGAACATGCCCGGCATGACCTTCGGTGCGAGATCGGCCGGCGTCAGGCCGGCGTCGAGCGGGGCCAGCCGCTCGGCGAGGAAGCGTTCCTGGAAGCTGCCGTCGGCGCTGCCGAAGGCGACGCTGGTCGCCGACAGGACCGTCGCCCGGACCCGGTCGGGATGATCCAGAGCCAGATCCTGCGCTACCATGCCGCCCATGGAGTGGCCGACGACGACCGCGCGCTCGATCTCGAGATGGTCCAGGAGGCGCAGCATCGCCTCACTCAGGGCCGACCAGGTCATCTCGCCTTCAAGCGGCGTCGCGCCATAGCCCGGCATGTCCCAGGCGATCGCCCGCCAGTTGTCGGCGAAGGCGGGAAGCTGGGCATCGAAGCTCGTTGCGTTGCCGCCGATGCCGTGCAAAAACACCAGGGCTTGGTCGCCCTGGCCCTGCTCGATCCAATTCGGGATTGCGCCCACAATCAGCCTCCTTATCGATGTCCGACCCCAGCCCGGAGGCTAGCATTCCCGCCGCGGGGCTGACGAGGGGCTGACGAGGGGCTTCGCCCGGCGCGCTTGAAAGGGCATTCCGCAAGGCCGACATATGTCGGTACGAGGATATTTGCCGGGTGCCGACCATGAAGGTAATTCGTGCTCTTGTGCTGGCCGTGGCCCTGGTTTCGACAACGGGCATCGCGATCGAACCGGCTTTGGCGGCGGGCGATAGCCGCGCCGAGGTGGAGCGCCTGGCGCGCCAGGCGGCGGAGCAGATCGTCGCCGCGCTGAGAATCCTATTGCGGGCGATACCGCAATACGAGGCACCCGAAATCCTACCCAACGGCGACATCATTATCCGCCGCATTCCGCCGGACGAGCCGGACGAGGAGGCGCCACGGGATTATCCCGACGACGATATCCCTGAGGATCCGGACCAGACCGAGACTTAGGGGGCTGCTTAGGACTGGCTGTCCTCGGCCGTAGCTTCGGTTTGTGCTGGCTGTTGGGCCCGGGCGTGGCCAAACCGGCTCTGCGCCTCGATAAAGACGCGTGTCACTTCCGGCACTGCCTCCTTGATGCTGCTTTCGAGTGTCGAGACGGCACTCTCGACGTCGGCGGAAGAAAGCCGATCCTCGAAATCGAGCGAGAGGTTGACGAGGATGTCGCGCGGGCCCAGGTGCATGGTCAGAAGCTCGTTGACGCGGGCAATTCCGTCCGCCGCCCCGACCACCGCCTCGAGCCGGCGCAGCGTCTCGGGCCGGGCACCCTCGCCAATCAGGAGGCCTTTGCACTCGTAGGCGAGCAGGGCCGCTACCATGCCCAGGATCAGGCCGATGCCGACCGAGGCCAGGGCGTCGATCTCGGGCATGTCGAGGATCTGGCCGAGACCGATGCCGACGAAGGCCACGATCAGGCCCAGCATGGCGGCGCTGTCCTCGAACAGCACCGTCATCACCGTCGGGTCCTTGCTCGCACGCACCGCCTCGAAGTAGCCCTGGTCGCCCTTACTTTGGCGGAACTCCTTGAAGGCGATCCACCAGGCCCAGGCCTCGAAGACCATGGCGAGGGCGAGGACGATGTAGTTGATGTAGGCGTCGGTGACCGGCGTCGGGTCTTGTAGCTTGTGAAGCCCCTCGTAGAGCGAGACCCCGGCGCCGACTGCGAAAATCAAGATGGCGACGACGAAGCTCCAGAAATAGAGCTCCATGCCATAGCCGAAGGGGTGCGCGCGGTCGGCCGGTCGGGCACTGCGGCGAAGTCCGTAGAGCAGGAGCCCCTGATTGCCGGTATCGACGACCGAGTGGATGGCCTCGCTGAGCATCGCCGAGGAGCCCGTGAAGGCGGCGGCGGCAAACTTGGTAATGGCGATCAGCGAGTTTCCGGCCAGGGCCGCAAACACGACCTTCTTGGAGGCATGGTCGGTCATCTTGGCACCGTTCAGGCGACGCCGGTCGACGTCGGTTCCGCCCCTTGGAGCACGGGCCGCTCGCCGCCGTCAATGGCCGTTTCGGCAGCGACGGCAGAGCCGGTATAATGACCGCGACAAGGGAGGGGCTATTTCAACGGCGTGGGAGCCGGTCCGGAGGCATGAGCCAGCAAGCCGAGATTCCTGACCGCGACGAAGCGCGGGCGCTGGAAACCGCCGTCCTGCAGGCGGTGCGCGATTTGGCCCTCGAGGTGCGGGGCGATCGCGGCCCCGATTTCCATGTCGTGCCGACCAGCCGTCTCGACCGCGACCTCGGTCTCGACAGCCTGGCCCGGGCGGAGCTGTTGCTCAGGCTCGAAAACGCCCTCGACGTGACGCTGCCCGAAGCGTTGCTGGCGAAGGCCGAGACACCCGGCGATCTGATCCGGGAGATCGCCGAACTGGGCCTCACGCCCCGCGCCGCGGCGGTGACGGCAACGATCAGCGTGGCGGAGGAGGAGGCGGGGCCGGCGCATGGCGCCCGGACCCTGACCGAGGCGCTCGACTGGCACGTGGCGCGCCACGGCGAGCGCACGCACCTCGTTCTGGTCGAAGGTCAGGACCAGGAAACCACGATCAGCTATGGCGAGCTGGCGGTCGAGGCGCGGCAGGTGGCCGGTGGCCTGGTCGCCCTCGGGCTCGAACCCGGCGAGCGGGTCGCGATCATGCTGCCGACATGCCGGGATTTCTTTCAGGCCTTTTTCGGCATCCTCTATGCCGGCGGCGTGCCGGTGCCGATCTATCCGCCGGTCCGACCCTCGCAGATCGAGGACCATCTGCGCCGCCAGGCCCGGATCCTCAACAACTGCGAGGCCCGGGTCCTGATCACCATTCCCGAGGCGCGGCCGGTGGCCGAGTTCCTGATGGCTCGGGTTCGGAGTTTGGTCGGGGTCGAGACCACGGCCAGGCTGTCGAAGCGGGCGTCGGCGCCACTGCCGCCGGCGGCGAAGTGGGGCGACCTGGCGCTGCTGCAGTACACCTCCGGCAGCACCGGCGACCCCAAGGGCGTGATGCTGACGCACGCCAATCTGTTGGAGAACATCCGCTCGATGGGGGCGAACATGCGCCCCACCGGCGGCGACGTCCTGGTCAGCTGGCTGCCGCTCTACCACGACATGGGGCTGATCGGTGCCTGGCTTGGCTCGCTCTACTACGCGGTGCCGGCGGTGATCATGTCGCCGCTCATCTTTCTGGTGCGGCCGGCGGCTTGGCTCTGGGCCATCCACCGCCATCGGGGCACGCTCTCGGGCGGACCCAACTTCGGCTACGACCTCTGCCTGAAACGGATCGACGACAAGGATATCGAAGGCCTGGACCTGGGCTCGCTGCGCATGGTGGTAAACGGTGCCGAGCCGGTGCAGCCGAAGACGATCGAGGCTTTCATTGCCCGCTTCGGGGCCTACGGCTTCCGCCGGGAAGTGATGGCGCCCGTCTACGGCCTGGCCGAGAACTCGGTCGGACTGGCATTTCCCCCGGGGCCACGTCCGCCTCTGATCGACCGGGTCTCGCGCCGTGCCCTACAGCGTGATGGCCGTGCCCGTCCGGCCGCACCCGACGACCCCCATCCGCTCGAGATCGTCGCCTGCGGCCAGCCGCTTCCCGGCAACGAGGTCCGCATCGTCGACGCGATGAGCCGTGAGTTGGGTGAGCGCCAGGAGGGCAGGCTTCAGTTCCGGGGCGCTTCGGCGACCAGCGGTTATTACCGCAACGAGGCCAAGACGGCGGAGCTCTTCGACGGCGACTGGCTCGAAAGCGGTGACCGTGCCTACATCGCCGATGCCGACATCTTCATCACCGGCCGCGCCAAGGACATCATCATCCGCGCCGGCCGCAACGTTTACCCGCAGGAGATCGAGGCGGCAGTCAGCGAGATCGAGGGCGTGCGCAAGGGCTGCATCGCCGTCTTTCCTGGCACCGACCCGGACACCGGCACCGAGCGCCTGATCGTTCTCGCCGAGACCCGGGAGACAGAGCCGGCGGCGTTGGCCGAGATGCGCCGTCAGATCGAGGCGGTGGCGACGGAGCTCTCCGATCTGCCACCGGACGATGTCGTCCTGGCGCCGCCGAACGCCGTTCCGAAGACCTCCAGCGGCAAGATTCGGCGCGATGCGGCGCGTCAGCTTTACGAATCGGGCCGCATCACGGGCGGCGAGCGGGCGCTCTGGTGGCAACTGACGCGGCTTGCCGCCGTCGGTCTCGCCAATCGCCTGGCCCGCGGCCTGAGGGCGGCGTGGGCGATGCTCTATGCGGCTTGGTGGTGGACCGTCCTGATCGTCGGGGCGGTAGTGATTTGGCCACTCGTGGTGCTGCTGCCGGGTGGGCGGACCCGATGGGGGGCGGTGCATCTGACGGCGCGCCTCCAGCTTGGCCTGATGGGCATCCGGGTCCGGGTCGAGAACGCGGAACGACTGCGTGGCTTTCGAGGCATCCTCGCCTTCAATCACACCAGCTACGCCGACAGCCTGGTCTTTTCCGCGGCCACGAAGGGCGAGCTCGCCGCCGTCGCCAAGCGCGAGCTTGCCGGACAGTTCGTGGCCGGCCTGTTCCTAAAGCGGCTCGGCACGATCTTTGTCGAGAGGCTCGATGCCGAGGCCGGCCTCGAGGATGCCAAGCGTGCCAAGGCGGCGGTTGAAGCGGGCCGTCAGGTCGTCTTCTTCCCCGAAGGTACGGTGAGGCGGATGCCGGGTCTGCTGCCGTTCCGCATGGGCACCTTCACGATCGCGGCCGAGGCCGGCGTGCCGGTGCTGCCGGTAGCGCTGCGGGGCGTTCGCACGATCTTGAGAGAGGGGCAATGGTTTCCGCGCCATGGCGCCGCGAGCCTCCATGTCGGCGAGCCCGTGTATCCCGACGGCAACGACTTTCAGGCTGCGCTTCGGCTACGCGACACGGTCCGAGCGAAGATGCTCGAGCTTTCGGGCGAGCCCGATCTCGGCGGCGAGACGATTGAGATGCCGGGCCTCGACTGAACTCGGCGAATTCCTACTCTTGTGCCGCTGCGCCGATGCTCCGACCCAGGACGGCGGCGCCGAGATAGCAGACGAGCGCTAGCAGGGCGACGGCACCAAAGCCGAAAGCCATCGCCAGCAATGCCGCCAACACCGCGGCCAGCACCGAGGCGGCACCGTTTACGCCCCAGGCCCAGGGTACGAAGTCGGGCATCGTCTCGCGGAGCCGGGCCAGAACGATCGGGAACGGCATACCCATGGCGAAGGCGAGGGGAGCGATCAGGATCACGGCGAGAGCGATCTTCGCCGCTACGGCGAGACCCCCCAAGGCCTCGAATGCGGTCGGCAGCAGCCAGACATGGCCGAGTGTCAGGACCGCGATTGCCAGAACCGCCAGGCCGAGCGCGTCGGCCGGCCGGCGCGCCGCGAGCCGTGCCGAGGCACCACTGCCCAGTCCGGCGAAGACCAGGAAGGCAGCGAGGACGACGGCGAGGGCATAGAGCGGATGCCCCAAAAAGAGAACGAAGCGTTGAATGGACGCGATCTCGATGAACAGGAAGGCGAGGCCGATGAGAAGGAAGTAGGCAGCGGCGCGGACCTTGGCACGGGTTCGCGGCAGCCTGCGCTCGATGAGGACGAGTGGCGCCAGGATGAGCAACAGAGCGAAGACCGCGGCCTGCAGCAACGTCGCGACCAGGATCAGATGCCCCCAGTCCAGCAGCACGGCGCCGCCCAGCCGGCTGGCCGCCAGGACCTCCGGCAGCGCCCGCCATCTGAAGAAGTCGAAGAAATAGGGCCGGTCATCCCGCGCCGGCCGGAGGTCGAATTTGTAGCGGTCCTGAAATGCGCCGGCCTCCGGCCCCAGCAAGGCGACGGTGCCATCGTGAAAGGCCGGCTCGGCCAACAGATTGAAGCGGTTGGCCTCTCCGCGGACCATGCCGGGGTGGTAGACGAGGTCGAAGCCGCGCGCCGTCACGAAGTCGCGAATTGCGGCGATGTCCGGCGCCGCGATCGTGCCGTTCTTGATCGCCAGCGTTGTCGTCGCCCAGCTTCGGATCAGCACCAGTCGGGCCCGTGCGTCCTCGACACCGGTCCGCCCGAGGGCCTCGCGGGCGGTCGCGACCAGCTTCAGGCTGTCCCGCGGTGGCAGCTTCACATGGCGGGTGACGGCGAGCCAGCCGCCGGGCGCCAGTCGATCGAGATAGCGCTCGAAAGCCTCCACCGTGTAGAGGTAGCTCTCGCCGAGCGCGCCAGCACCGGCCGAGGTGCCGGAAAGCGGCAGCTGGATCAGGTCGAAGCGCTGCCTCGTGGCGGCGATGAAGCCGCGCGCATCGGCGATGTGGACGGTGACCTCGGGGCGCTCGTAGAGGTGGCCCGCGAAGGCGCCATGCCGCTCACGAGCCAGGCTTATGAGATCGCCGTTCAACTCCACTGCCTCGATCCGCCGAGCCCGATGGTAGAGCCCCCGCAGGACGTCCTCGCCGCCGCCGGCACCGAGGACCAAAACCTCCGGCCGGTCGACCAAGTGGTAGGGCAGCGCACCGGTGACCTGGTCCAGATAGGCGAGTGGTGCCAGATCGCCGTCGAACCGGGTGATCGCCCCCATGCCACCGCCGTCGATGAAATAGGCCCTCTGTTCTGCCGGCTCGACCTCGGCGGCAAGGGAGAGGCCAGGCGCATGGCGGAACGGCACGCGCTCGCTGCCGAGCACGGTGACGAGGCCGAGCGGGCCGGAGCGCTGGTCCATGACCTCGACGCCGGGCAAGCGGAGGGTTTGGCTCAGGCCCTTGAATTCCGAGATTCGGAGCTGGGCAATGAGGAAGGGCACCATGGCGAGGGCGAGGAGCGCGGCCAGGCCACGCCGACGGCGCGACGGTGAACGCTGGACGTTTTCCGCGTCCGCACCGACGAGTAGGGCGGCAAGCAATGCCACACCTGCCACCGCGACCAGGCCGGACTTGGCCGGGAGCAGGAACAGGAGCCCGATTACCGCCAGCGCGCCGGCCCCGGCGCCGAGCAAATCCTGTCGGTAGATCCGCGCCACCGGCTCCTCGAAGAAGGCCAGCGCCAAGCCGATAGCGTTGGCGGCGAAGAAGAATGGCACCGCGAAGAGGAGGTAGAGTGCCGCCAACCACAGCACCTGGGCGGGTTGCCAGAAGAGGGCAAGGGCGTTGAAAGGCAGCCGCTGGGCGACCTCGAAGCCGATTACCACGGCAAGCGCGAAGGCCATGGCGTTGGCGGCGAATGCGGCGGCCGGTCGGGCCGCCAGCCAAGGCCGCAGGATGGCGATGAAGGTGCCGCTGGCGCCGTAGCCCAGAAGCGCCAAGCTGATCACCATGAAGGCGAAATTGTGCCAGTGCACGATCGCCAGTAGGCGGGTCAGCAGCACCTCGTACGACAGCGCGGCAGCGGAGACGAGCGAGACCGCCCAGAGCCGCATCGGCCCGTCAATGCCCGCCGGTCAAGGGCACGAAGCGTACCGGGAGAAGCTGGCGCGTGGTGACTTTGCCGTCTACCGCCTTCTCCACCAGCGTCAGATGCTGGAAGGAAAAGCCGCCGCCGCCGACGGGAATGACCATGCGGCCACCAGGCTTGAGCTGGCGGACGAGCGGCGGCGGGATATGGCTTGCCGCGGCGGTCACCAAGATGGCATCGAAGGGTGCTGCCTCCCGCCAACCGTGATAGCCGTCGCCGTGCCGCGTCCGCACCTTCTGCAGGCCCAGCCGGTCGAGCCGCTTGCGGACCGCCGTCGCCAGCGGCAGCACGATTTCGAGCGAACGGACGCGCGCGCCAACGGCCGCCAATACGGCGGCTTGGTAGCCGGAGCCGTGCCGACCTCGAGCACCGCATCGCCGGGGGTGATGGCGGCGAGATCAGTCATCAGCGCGACGATGAAGGGTTGCGAGATAGTCTGTCCGTGACCGATCGGCAGGGGCCGGTCGGCATAGGCCACCTCGCGCAGATGGTGGGGAACGAAGCGGTGCCGCGGTACTTCGCGCATCGCCTGCAACACCGGCTGGGCGATGTTTGCGCGGCCCAGGGCGTCGACGGCGTGGCGGGCGTGGCGCTCTATGACGCGAACCATATCGTCCCTGGCGCGGGCGAAGTCGTCCGTGGCCTCCGCTGGGCCCGAGCCGAAGCAGAGCAGCACCGAGGCGGCCAGGATACCGGCGGCATGCACGGCCCGGTAGCTACGTCGATTGGGCGTCGCGATCACGATGGATTGCAGACTAGCGGCTCGCCCGAGACGGTGCAATTTGCGGTCTTCGTGCGTTGCTCGAAGGCTTGGCGCCGATGCTGATCCGGCGGCTCTGCAGCGCGAGCCGTCATTCGGCGCCGGCGCCCAGAATGCCCACCGCCTCGACCTCGACCAGAAGTCCGGGGACCGCGAGGGCCGCGACCTCGACCAGGGTCGAGCAGGGGAAGTCGCCGGTAAAGTGCTCAGCCCGGGCGCGCCAAACCTCCTCGCGGCGGGTGATGTCGGTGACGAAGATCGTCACCTTGGCGATGTCGTTCGTCTTGCCGCCGGCCGCCGTCATCAGGTGGCTGATCTTCTCGAAGATGATGCGTGATTGCTCATACATGTCGTCGCCACCGGCCACCTCGCCGGTGCGCGGCCCCGCGGTCAGGCCGGCGATGTAGACAAAATCGCCGACCACCTTGCAATTCGACCAGGTCTCGGGCGGCGGCTCGTTCACGTGCTCGGACGTAACGCGTCTCATTCGCATGGCGACACTCCTCCCATGGCGTCTAGGAACGGCAATGCTAGCGGAGCCGATCCATTGCCGGGAAGGGCGGCGCGACGGAAGGCGCTTTTCGTTAACCATGATTCCACTCGTTTAAGGGTCGCTTCGCCCTCCGAGATGACTTATGTAACTAATTCTTAACCATGTCGGCTGGCGACGGCGGTTCCGCCCAGCCGAGATGGGGAGACGGAATCGACGATGCGCGTGAGAGCGACGGAAAACGAGCTCAGGCCGGTGCTGCCGGTCCTGCCGCGGACGGAGAGCCGCCACCGTCCGTCGCGTCCGCCGATCGTCGCGACCGCTGCGCCGCCGCCGCGATCGGACGGCATGGCGTGGCAATCGGGACCGGCCACTGCCTTGTTGGCGCAGGAGCTTTGGCAGCGGATCTCGGTCGGAGAGGGCCCGGTCCGGCCCGGCATCCATCGGGAAGCGAGCTTGGCCTATCGCCGCGCGCTCGACCACGACGTTACAACGTCTTCGCAACACGGCCATTTCGATAGCCTGATCTAGCCTCGCCCCGGCAACGTCGCACTTTCGCGCCAGCCGCCGTTTCGGCATGCTGTGGCCTGTCCGATGGCAAGGGGAGGGATTGCAGCCATGACTACCGCGAAGACGCCGAACGCGCCCAACCACGAAGGCCTGGGACCGAAGGATTCGAGGTTCGTCGAGGTCCACGAAATGCCCTGGGAGGAGACCCGCTTTCCCGGCATCAAGGCGAAGACGCTGTTGGTGGACAAGGAATCGGGCCTACTCACCGCGTTGATGAAGATGGACCCGGGCGCCACGCTGCCGGATCACGAGCATGTACTGATCGAGCAGACGTTCGTCATCGAGGGGGCCTTGGTCTGCGGCGAAGGCACTTGCAGCGCCGGCAACTTCGTCTGGCGGCCGGCCGGCAGCCGTCATTCCGCCAGCGCGCCGAACGGTGGCTTGATGCTGGCGGTGTTCCAGATTCCCAACAGGTTCTTCGATGCCGACGGCAAGACGAGCGACATGCTGGAGCAGGACTGGGAGGCGACCTGGAGCCAAGCGAGCTCGCTTGCGGGACAAGGGTAGAAGCGCGCCCGTGGCGGTGGCGCAATGGCTTTCGACCGGCGTCGCGCCACGCTCTTGGGCCTCGTCGTCGCGGTTCTGAGCTTCGCTCGTCTGGGCCGCAGTGACCATTCGCTGTCTGTCAGCGGGCTCGCATTCGCGCTCGGGGCTGTCGTGGTCGGTTTCCTCATTGGTGGTGCCCTGACGCCGGGCAACCTAAGACGTTGGTTCTCCAGGAGGCCGTGACTGTAACCGTTTAGGTTCCGGGTCGACGAACAGCGATTGCGGGCCCCGTTTTCGAGACATGCGTAATCTCATCGAATCGATCTTGGCAAGAGCGCGGGAGATGCCGGAGGCGCCGGCGGTTCTGACAGCGAAGACTTCGCTTTCCTACGTTGAGTTGGATCGGGCCATCGCTTGGACCGCCGGAATCTTGAAAAAGGCCGGCGTCGAACGGGGCGATATCGTCGCCATACGATTGCGCAATCGAACGCAGCACCTGATGACGTCGCTGGCGCTGGCCCGTCTTGGCGCGGCACAGATCGCCTTCTTCGCGGACGGGTCATTACCATCAGAGGCGGGTCTTGTGCGCCGGCTCGGGATCGCCGCGAGCGTAGCGGACAAGACGACGGCAGCGGTGCTTCCGCGCGAGGGCGACGACAAGCCTTCCTTCGTCGCCTTCATGCGGACATCGCCCCTGGTCGGCCTCGAGCTCGAGTTCGAACGCGACGCCTCGCCGTGGCGTTCGACATGAGGACCGCCATTATCTTCGGCGAATTCGCAACGCCAGCATACGGGCAACCATCAAGAGTGCAGCCGCGTTCGCCATCGCCCCCCGCCTTGCCCTCGGTCCGCGCGGCTGCTAGCTGATGGGGGCGAGCGCTCGCGCTCTGGGCGCGTTCGGGCAGGCCGGAGTACAGCATGCGTCGTCTTCTTGGGATGGCCAGGTTGCGGGCCTCGGGGCCATGGCTGGCCCTGGCGGCGGTGGCGGTCGTGGCGTTCTCGCCGCTTCTCTTGGTCGATATTCCGACGCTCTACGACTACCCCAACCGGATCGCGGCGCTACACGTCTTGCTCCGCCACGACGGCGATCCGGCGCTGGCCGCCAACTATGCCATCCGTTGGTCGCTGCAGCCTAACCTGGCGATCCAGCTCCTGGCCATGCCGCTCGGAAAGCTGTTTTCCGCCTACGCGATCGGACGGATCATGGTCTCGCTGGCGCTCGTCCTGCCCCTCGTCGGCACCTGCGCGCTTTATCGGACAGTGCACGGCCACCTCGACTATTGGCCGCTTCTCGCCACCCTTTTCCTCTACAACAGCATTCTGGCGGTAGGGGCCCTGAACTACGTCATCGGGATGGGGCTGGCGCTGCTCGGCTTCGCGCTCTGGCTCGGACTAGGACGACGGCGACTTGGGCTCGCCGTCCTGGTCGGCACGGCCGTCTCCATGGCGCTCTACTTCGCCCATCTAGTCGCCTTCGCCGCCTACGGCCTGATGGTGATGCTGAGCGCGCTATCGCAGGCACACGCGGCCCGAAGCGCCGGGACGCGCCGCAGTCTGACGATAGTCCTGCTCGCGGCGTCGCAACTCGTGCCCGCCGGCATCTTGGCTATCACCGTCACGACCCGATTTCCGGGCAGCCTCACCTCGTATGGGGGCGTCCGCGATAAGCTGGTGGCGCTCGCCTCGCCGACGCTCTTCTATGCCGAGAAGATCGATTTCATCACCTTCGCCGCTGTCGCCCTGGGCCTGATCTGGCTTCTGGCAAGCCGCCGGCTCAGCTTCGCGCGGGAGCTTCGCCTCAGCATCGTCGGCCTGGCGATCGTCGCCGCGGCGATGCCGAGCTATCTCAATGGCATCTACGCGGTCGACAGGCGCCTGCCGCCGCTCGTCGTCTTCCTTCTGATCGCGGCGACGCGGTTGGAGCCCGGCAGCCCGACCGTCGCGCGGTGCGTCGCCGCCGGGCTGATCGTGCTCTTGAGCTGGCGCCTTTGGGGCGTCGCCGAGCGCTGGCAGACCATCGATGCGCAATATGGCGAATATCGACGCGCGACTGTCGGCCTGCCCGCCGGCGCCCGCCTGCTGATGGTCGAGAACCGCGTCGATGCCGGTCGGCCGGCCGATCTCTTACGCTACGCTCATGTCCATCTCGCAGCCCTATCGGTTATCGAACGCGCCGCCTTCGTGCCTTCGCTCTTCACCTATACCGGCCCCGTCTTCGCCGGCAAGAGGACCGCGCGCATCGACGCGCCGGCGACCCAGCCCTTGAGCCCCGAGGACTTGCGCCGTGGCGCCGGCGTTTCAGAAGGGACCAAGCTTGGTGGACCCATCGGCCGCCTCGGGCAGCCCTACTACTGGGCGAATTGGCCGCAAAACTACGACTATGTCGTCTGGCTGCACTACGGCGCCGGCGCCCGCGGTCTGCCGGAGGCCCACTTGGCGCCGCAGGCGAGTGGCTCGTTCTTCGATATCTTCCGGGTCGTGCCGGACTAGGAAAGGCGCTCCGACCGGCTGGTCCGGCTAGGCGGTAGCGGCCTCGCGGTCGGGGTGTGTCGAGGGGGCGGCGCTGGCGCGGGCCTTCTTGTCGGGCTTGGGATTGCGCTGCACGATCCGCACATAACCGACGCCGGCAGCACGGCGCCGGCGTCGCGATAGTCGGAGCCTGCCTTGGGACCGGTGTCGGGGAAGCTCACATCGGTTGCACTGCGTGGCGATTCGGACGGGGCTTCGAATTGCAATTCGCTTCGCATTTGGACTATCCACTAGCGGCGTCGGCCGGTGAAGGAGCGCGTGAAGATGGAAATGATCCTGCTCGGGACGGGATGCCCGGTCGTGAATTTGGAACGCTACGGGCCGGCGACGCTGGTTCGGCATGGCGAGAGCAGCGTTCTCGTCGACTGCGGCTCAGGCGTCACGCAGCGCTTGTTGGAGGCGGGAACACCGGGCCGAGAGATCGATGGATTGCTGCTGACGCATCTGCATTCCGACCATATCGTCGATCTCTTCCAGCTCGTCATATCCTCCTGGCATCAGGGCCGTCCGCGGCCGCAGCGGGTCTTCGGGCCGCCCGGTACGAAGCGGTATGTCGACGGCTTGATGAAGCTCTGGCGGCCCGAGCTCGAGCAGCGCATTGCGCACGAAATGCGATCGTCGACGGCCGCGTTGGAAGTCGAGGTCACGGAGTTCGGCGACGGCTGGACGACGGCCTTCGGCGACCTTGACGTCGAGGCCGTCGAGGTCGATCACAAGCCGGTCGAGCATGCCTACGGCTTCGTCTTCCGAGCGGCCGGGAATTCCCTGGTCATATCCGGCGACACGCGGCCGTGCGAGGCCTTGGCAAGGGCCGCTCGGGGCGTCGACCTCCTGCTGCATGAGGTTTTCATTCACGGGGAAATGGCGGAGATGGTCGAGGGCCGTACCGTGGAGGGCATCGAGCGGGTGGCGAGCTATCACACCGTATCGACGGAAGTAGGAAAGCTGGCGGACGAGGCCGGCGTCGGCTGCTTGGTCCTGACCCATTTCGTGCCGCCGCACTGTGACCGCGAGGCGTTGCTGGACGAAGTGCGGCAAGACTTCGCGGGCCCGCTCGTCGTCGGCGAGGACTTGATGCGTCTTGATCTGGCGACGGCCGTTCTGCGCTATCGCGATCTGGTTTTGGGGCTGGAGGGATTCGCCGGCGACGCTACACGCCCGGACAGTTGACCGCGCGCCATTCCTGAACGAAAGCGGCATGGTTCAGGACTGCTAGTATGTGCCGCTCGCGCGCGGCCTCGCAGCGCCGCATGAGTTCCTCGGAGGCCATGTTATGGTCGGCGAAATACGCGCGTAACTCGGAGTGTGCCTGAATCCATCCGTCCTTCGCGGTGTAGATCTCATTTTGCAGCGCCTTGCCGTCATCACTCCAGCGTCGCATCGTGCCCATTCTCCTCACCTCCGGCCCCAGTCTCCACCGCTGCTACGATCCTGTCCCGATAGATCGAACGGGGGAATCGAGCCACCATAAGAATTGCCAATATGGTAAACGGCGGTGTTTGCGCCGGTCATCGCCCAAATAGGTACAATGTTGGTGAGGTGCCTCGCCTACAAGACGCCGACTTCAGTGCGCCATCAGGGTCGGCAGCTGTAAGCGCTTGATGAAATGTGAGGTAACGCCGCCGAATATGGTTTCCCGCAGGCGACTGTGCGAGAAGGCCCCGAGCACCATGAGGTCGGCCGAGACCTCGGCCGCCGCCTCGGAGAGGGTGTTCGAGACCGAGCCGCTCGGCTGCGCGATCAGCATGACCTCCGAATCGACACCATGGCAGGCGAGATTGGCCTGCAGCTCCTCGGGTCCCGGGCCGGTTTTGGCGCCTGTCTCGACATGGGCGATGGTCACTTTCTCCGCGCCCCGCAAAAGGGGCAGGGCGCCGGCGACGGCGCGCGCGGCTTGCGAGCCCCGATTCCAACCCACCAGAACGCGTCGACCCAGAGTTGCCGGCGCGTCGTCCGGCATCACCAGCACCGGCCGCCCGGTGTCGAACAGCGCGCTCGCTACGACATCCTCGGGGGCGACACCGGGGTAGTTGCCCATGGGGCTGAGGATGGCGAGGTCGTAGACACGGCCACGGTGGCCGACGATGTCGAGGACCCGTCCGTCGACGGCTTCGAATTCCGCCACGATGTCGGCGGCATCGGATTGCGCTAGCGCCGCGTCGAAGCTCTCGCGAGCGCGATCTTCGCACTGCTGGCGCCGTTCTTGGGCGGCGGCGAATTCTCGCGAGAGGGCGCTCTCCGACATGCTGCCCTCGACGTAGGGCATGGTGTCGAAGAAGTCTCCGCGGACATACAGGCCGTCGACATGGGCCGAAAGTCGGCCGGCGACCTGGACCGCGGCCCGAGCCACGGCCGCGTCGGGATCCCCACCCGATAGCACCGCCAGAATTCTCTTGATCGCCATTCTCTCGCCCCTTTGATCCCGTCGGCTATCGCTGCGTTCAGGTCTTGCCAAACGTGTGCGCTACTCCTTCGAAGTTCGATCTTACACCT